>NZ_CP077080.1:0-300365 GCF_019141525.1 Pseudomonas alvandae | reverse complement strand
TCGGCCGATCTTTTTTTGCTCGACAGCCCACACCGTATGGGTGTCTCCGCAAAAAATGGGAGTCGTTACTGCCAATCAGGCGACAAGCAGGACAGATCCCATAGGGAAAGAATCTCTTCACCAGTCTCAGACGGCTTCACATTGCAGTGAGTCGAGGAGTTGTGACCCAACGGCTACTCTCCTCTTGACTACTCTTTCGGTAGAAATGGACTACGTCCGTTAAAGGATACGAGGCTAACCTCACATGACAATCGAGCAGCACCTTACCCAAATTCTAAAAGACCGAGCAGCCGGAGCATTTCTTTTCATCGGCTCAGGTTTTTCTCGTCGGTATATCGGACTGGAAAGCTGGGAGGGCCTACTATCCCGATTTTGTGAAATGGGGAAGCCATATGAATTTTACCGAGGAAGTGCCGATGGCAATACGCCTGTCGCGGCCAAACTTCTAGCATATGATTTCCATAATCATTGGTGGGGTTCGCCGACCTACTCCGAAAGTGTCAGTCTAAATAAAGACAAGATAAAAGATAGCAGCTCTGCATTGCGAATTGAAATCTGTAACTATCTAGCCAGATTGGATCCGGGTGCAGCTATCAATGACGGCTACAGGGAAGAAGTAGAGCTATTATCAAGCCTAAATGTCGACGGAATCATAACTACGAACTGGGATCTTTTTTTAGAAGAGCTTTTTCCAGACTACAAAGTCTTCATTGGGCAAAATGAGTTGCTATTCTCCAATCCTCAAGAGATATGCGAGATCTATAAAATTCATGGGTGTGCCACCGAGCCACAATCCTTGGTACTTACGTCTGATGATTACGCCACCTTTAACGAACGCAATGCCTACCTTGCCGCTAAACTGATCACTGTATTCGTTGAACATCCTGTAATTTTCTTGGGGTATTCACTGTCAGATCCTAATATAACAGGCTTGCTACGTGCTATTTCGCTTTGCATCGGTGAGGATCAGATTGAGCAATTACGTAGTAATCTAATTTTCGTCCAGCGCCCTAAAGGCAGCGAGAGCCCTGGTATATCGGATACATACCTCACGATAGATAAGGTTCAAATACCCCTGATCCTTGTTAAGACAGACGATTTTTCGGAAGTTTATAAAGCACTTTCAGCAACTCGGCGAAAGATCCCCGCACGAGTTCTCCGCTACTGTAAAGAGCAACTCTACGAGCTGGTGCGATCTCTTGAGCCAGAAAAAAAGCTATGCGTTGTAGGCATAGATGAAATTGAGAACAAAGAGGACGTAGAGTTTATCGTTGGTGTTGGTCTAGTGGCAGGCGAATCCAGCGAAATTGCCAAAGTTGGCTATGATGCATTTGAAGTTCGGGATTTGATCCATGATGCACTTTTCGAAGATCGTAACTACGACCCCGCGCAGATTCTCAGTTCAACAATTCCGCGGGCCGGGCGAAATACCCCCTATGTCCCTGTCTACAAATATCTGAGAGAAATAGGAATCACCAATGAAGAAAGCTACAAAGCCAACGGGCTTAAGTTGGATAAATGGGCGAAGTATAACCGTGACAATTTGCGCCTAAAAACCTTCAAGTCCGCCTTCACTAAGCGTCAAGGTCAGACAATGGAAGAAATAATCAAAACTTGCCCACCTGAAAGTGCTGCAACATTGATCCCATTTCTCCCTGAAGATCAAATCCAACTTGATCAACTCAGAGAATTTCTGGTCGCCAACGAAGACAAATTTGAAAATCACCCCTATGCCTCTTATTTTAAAAAGTTAGTTTCTTTATATGATCGCCTCAAGTGGGGGTGGTGAAAACGTGGCTTCAACTATTAATTGGACAGCATTCTGCTGCTTAGGCAGTTGAGCTGGCCCTGTGCAATGGGAGGGATGTGAGTGGGGCTCTGACCTACCTTTTGTTTTAAAGATCTCCAATGTCCGCTTTTGGCCGAAAGCAGACATCTATTAAGAGGAAGTCTCGGCTAGCTCCCGGTACATCAAACAGACCGCGTTGACCGTTTGGGGCTGCTACGCAGCCCAGCGGGGATAAATCCCCTCGCCACGGGGTTGTGTGTTGGCGGGCGGGCATGTGAATGCGGTGGATTTCTTGTGAGTGCTGCGCACTCAAGCGGGAGCAAGCTCCCTCGCCACAAAAGCGGTTTTGTGTGAAGTCAGGGATGGCGATCCAGCTTCTTGAGGAACACGGTCATTTCTTTTTCGGCCTGCTTATCGCCGTGGGCTCGGGCGGCTTCCAGGCCTTGTTCCCAGGCTTGGCGGGCTGCGGCGGCGTTGCCTTGGCCTTGGTGGGCTTTGCCCAGTAGTTTCCAGGCTGCGGAGTACTTGGGGTCGAATTCGACGCAGCGTTGGAGGTGTTCGGCGGCGCGGGGGAATTCCCCTAGGTCGAGGTAGCCTTTGCCGAGGCCGAAGCGGAGGAGGGAGTTATCCACACCCTTGGCGAGCATTTTTTCCAGGGAGTCGAGCATGGGGCGCTTCCTTGGTGGTGTCAGTGATTGATCTGCTGGCCGTTGGACCGCTTTCGCGGGCAAGCCCGCTCCCACAGTAGATCTTTGTTGCTCACCATTGTCGTGAACAACAGCAAACCCTGTGGGGGCGAGCTTGCTCGCGATGAGGCCATGACCTGCCACCGCAAAGCCTGGATCAGAAGAAACTCAACCCCACATGGAACAGCTTCTCGACATCACGAATGTGTTTCTTATCCACCAGGAACAAGATCACATGGTCGCCGGTCTGGATCACGGTGTCGTCGTGGGCGATGAGGACTTCTTCGTCGCGGATGATCGCGCCGATGGTGGTGCCGGGCGGTAGGCCGATGTCGCGGATGGCTTTGCCGATGACTTTGCTGGACTTGGCGTCGCCGTGGGCGATGGCTTCGATGGCTTCGGCCGCGCCGCGGCGCAGGGAGTGGACGCTGACGATGTCGCCGCGGCGTACGTGGGCGAGCAAGGTGCCGATGGTTGCCAGTTGCGGGCTGATGGCGATGTCGATGTCGCCGCCCTGGATGAGGTCGACGTAGGCCGGGTTGTTGATGATGGTCATGACCTTTTTCGCGCCCAGGCGCTTGGCCAGTAGCGAGGACATGATGTTGGCTTCGTCGTCGTTGGTCAGGGCCAGGAAGATGTCGGCGTCGGCGATGTTTTCTTCCAGCAGCAGGTCGCGGTCGGAGGCGCTGCCTTGCAGCACCACGGTGCTGTCGAGGGTGTCGGAGAGGTAGCGGCAGCGTGCCGGGTTCATCTCGATGATCTTGACCTGGTAGCGGCTTTCGATGGCTTCGGCCAGGCGTTCGCCGATCTGGCCGCCGCCGGCGATGACGATGCGTTTGTAGTTCTCGTCGAGGCGGCGCATTTCGCTCATGACTGCGCGAATGTTCGCCTTGGCGGCGATGAAGAAGACTTCGTCGTCGGCTTCGATCACCGTGTCGCCCTGGGGCAGGATCGGCCGGTCGCGGCGGAAAATCGCCGCGACGCGGGTCTCGACATTGGGCATGTGCTCGCGCAATTGGCGCAGTTGCTGGCCCACCAATGGGCCGCCGTAGTAGGCCTTGACCGCCACCAGTTGCGCCTTGCTCTCGGCAAAGTCGATCACCTGCAGGGCACCGGGGTGCTCGATCAGGCGCTTGATGTAGTTGGTCACCACCTGCTCGGGGCTGATCAGTACGTCCACCGGGATCGCTTCGTTGTCGAAGAGGTCGGCGCGGGTCAGGTAGGCGGCTTCGCGCACCCGGGCGATCTTGGTCGGGGTGTGGAACAACGTGTGGGCGACCTGGCAGGCGACCATGTTGGTTTCGTCGCTGTTGGTCACGGCCACGAGCATGTCGGCGTCGTCGGCGCCGGCCTGGCGCAGCACGGTGGGCAACGAGCCGCGACCTTGCACGGTGCGGATGTCGAGACGGTCGCCGAGGTCGCGCAGGCGTTCGCCGTCGGTGTCGACCACGGTGATGTCGTTGGCCTCGCTGGCCAGGTGTTCCGCCAGCGAACCGCCAACCTGCCCTGCACCCAGGATGATGATTTTCATCCATTCACTCCTATCGAATCGGTTTTAACCGCGTGCGGCGGCGATTTTGATCAGCTTGGCGTAATAGAACCCGTCGTGCCCGCCTTCCTGGGCCAGCAACTGGCGGCCGTGTGGCTGCTTGAGGCCGGCCTGGGTGGCGATGTCCAGCTCCCGGGCGCCCGGCGTGCGGGTGAGGAAGGCTTCGATCACTTCGGTGTTTTCGGTCGGCAAGGTCGAGCAGGTGGCGTAGAGCAGCATGCCGCCCACCTCAAGGGTCGACCACATGGCGTCGAGCAGTTCGCCTTGCAACACGGCCAGTGCGGCGATGTCGTCCGGCTGGCGGGTGAGCTTGATGTCCGGATGGCGGCGGATCACGCCGGTGGCCGAGCATGGCGCGTCGAGGAGGATGCGCTGGAACGGCTGGCCGTCCCACCAGGTCGCGGTGTCACGGCCATCGGCGGCGATCAGTTGGGCTTCAAGGCCCAGGCGTTCGAGGTTTTCCTTCACTCGCACCAGGCGCTTGGCTTCCAGGTCCACCGCCACGACGCCGGCCAGTTTCGGCTCGGCTTCGAGGATGTGACAGGTCTTGCCCCCTGGCGCGCAGCACGCGTCGAGCACCCGTTGGCCGGGTGCCAGTTCCAGCAGGTCGGCGGCCAGTTGGGCGGCTTCGTCCTGGACGCTGATCCAGCCCTCGGCGAAGCCCGGCAGCGCGCGTACATCGCCGGGGGTTTCCAGGATGATGCCGTCGCGGCTGTACTGGCATGGGATGGCCGGGATGCCCGCCTCGCCCAGCAACGCCAGGTAGGCATCGCGTGTGTGATGGCGGCGGTTGACCCGCAGGATCATCGGCGGATGGGCGTTGTTGGCGGCGCAGATGGCTTCCCACTGCTCGGGCCAGAAAGCCTTGAGGGATTTCTGCAACCAGCGCGGGTGGGCGGTGCGTACCACCGGGTCGTGTTCCAGTTCGGCCAGCAGGGTTTCGCTTTCCCGCTGGGCGCGGCGCAGCACGGCGTTGATCAGGGCCTTGGCCCAAGGTTTTTTCAGCTTGTCGGCGCAGCCCACCGTTTCGCCGATGGCGGCGTGGGCCGGGACGCGGGTGTAGAGCAGTTGATAGAGGCCCACCAGCAGCAGCGCTTCGACGTCGGCATCGGCAGCCTTGAACGGCTTTTGCAACAGCTTGGCCGCGAGGGCCGAGAGGCGCGGTTGCCAACGGGCGGTGCCGAACGCCAGGTCCTGGGTGAAGCCGCGATCGCGGTCTTCGACCTTGTCCAGTTGGGTCGGCAGGGAACTGTTGAGCGAAGCTTTGCCGCTGAGGACGGCGGCAAGTGCCTTGGCGGCGGCCAGACGCGGGTTCATGAGGCGTCCGCCGCTTGGCCGAGGACGGTGCCGACGGCAAATTTCTCACGACGGCTGTTGAACAGGTCGCTGAAGTTCAGCGCCTTGCCGCCGGGCAGTTGCAGGCGCGTCAGGCACAGGGCCTGCTCGCCGCAGGCAACGACGAGGCCGTCCTTGCTGGCGCTGAGGATTTCTCCTGGTGCGCCCTTCCCTTCGGCGCAACTGGCCGCCAGCACTTTCAGGGCTTCGCCGTTCAAGGTGCTGTGGCAGATCGGCCAAGGGTTGAAGGCGCGCACCAGGCGTTCCAGCTCAACGGCCGGGCGGCTCCAGTCGATGCGGGCTTCGTCCTTGTTCAGTTTGTGCGCGTAGGTGGCGAGGCTGTCGTTCTGCACGTCGCCTTCCAGCGTGCCGGCGGCCAGGCCGGCGATGGCTTGGACTACGGCTGGCGGGCCGATCAGCGCGAGGCGATCGTGCAGGCTGCCGCCGGTGTCTTCGGCGCTGATGGGGGTGCTGGTCTTGAGCAGCATCGGCCCGGTGTCGAGGCCGGCTTCCATGCGCATCACGGTCACGCCGCTCTCGGCATCGCCCGCTTCCACGGCGCGCTGGATCGGCGCGGCACCGCGCCAGCGCGGCAACAACGAGGCGTGGCTGTTGATGCAACCCAGGCGCGGAATATCGAGCACCACTTGCGGCAGGATCAGGCCGTAGGCGACCACCACCATCAAGTCCGGCTTCAGCGCCGCCAGTTCAGCTTGGGCTTGCGCGTCGCGCAGGGTCGGCGGTTGCAGGACTGGCAGGCCGTTTTCCACAGCCAATTGCTTGACCGGGCTGGGCATCAGTTTTTGTCCGCGACCGGCAGGACGGTCCGGCTGGGTATAGACCGCGACGATTTCGTGGGGGCTGGCCAGCAGGGCCTTGAGGTGTTCGGCGGCAAACTCGGGAGTGCCGGCAAAGACGATGCGCAGTGGCTCAGTCATGGAAAACTCTCAATTACAAAGCAGTCGCAAAAAGAAAAAGGCTTGCCGCGGCAAGCCTTTGAAGAAGGGCATCAAGCGTTCTGGCGATGGATCTTTTCCAGTTTTTTCTTGATCCGGTCACGCTTGAGATTAGACAGGTAATCAACGAACAACTTGCCGTTGAGGTGGTCGCATTCGTGCTGGATGCACACCGCCAGCAGGCCTTCGGCGATCAGTTCGTAAGGCTGGCCGTCACGGTCCAGGGCCTTGATCTTGACCTTCTGCGGACGGTCGACGTTTTCGTAGAAACCCGGCACCGACAGGCAGCCTTCCTGGTACTGGTCCATCTCGTCGGTCAGGGTTTCGAACTCGGGGTTGATGAACACCCGCGGCTCGCTGCGGTCTTCGGAGAGGTCCATGACGACGATACGCTTGTGCACGTTGACCTGGGTCGCGGCGAGGCCGATGCCTGGGGCCTCATACATTGTTTCAAACATGTCATCGACCAACTGACGCACTTCGTCGTCCACTACGGCCACTGGTTTGGCGATAGTGCGCAGGCGCGGGTCCGGAAATTCGAGAATGTTCAAAATGGCCATAAGCTTGATAAATGCACGTGTGAGGTAAAGTCGGGTGGCTCGCCTGGCGTGTCTTGGGATGCAGGCTACCGTTGTAAAACGTTGCTCTTTTGCAGAACAGCTCCGCAAGGTAGCGAGCCACGGGGGCTCTGGCGTTTTACGCGAACGCACATAATAAAGGGATTCACCGCATGAGGAAATCACTACTCGCCCTGCTGCTCCTGGCCTCGGCCGGTATCGCGCACGGGCAAGTGCAACTTCGGGAAGGTTTTCCACAGCAATACACCGTGGTCCAGGGGGACACGCTGTGGGACATTTCCGGCAAATACCTGCGCGAGCCGTGGAAATGGCCCGAACTCTGGCAGGCCAATCCGCAAGTGGAAAACCCGAACCTGATCTACCCCGGCGACACCCTGTCACTGGTCTACGTCAACGGCCAGCCACGGCTGACCCTTGATCGC
Organism: Pseudomonas alvandae; assembly: GCF_019141525.1. Classification (GTDB taxonomy): domain Bacteria; phylum Pseudomonadota; class Gammaproteobacteria; order Pseudomonadales; family Pseudomonadaceae; genus Aquipseudomonas; species Aquipseudomonas alvandae. The sequence continues at coordinate 293,050 of NZ_CP077080.1, read as the reverse complement.
GGCGCCTCCCGCGGCACCATTAAGCTGTCGCCGCGCATTCGCAGCTCGCCGGTGGCCGATGCGATCCCGAGCATTCCGCTGCAAGCCATCAACAGCTTTCTGCTGAGCAACCGCATCGTCGACACGGCGGAAGATTTCATCAAGGCGCCCTATATCGTGGCTGGCGACGCCGAGCGCGTGCTCAGCGGCACCGGCGATCGGATTTTCGCTCGCGGCACCTTCGATGCGAGCCAGTCGGCGTACGGCATCTTCCGCCAGGGCAAGGTCTACACCGACCCGCAGACCAAGGAATTCCTCGGTATCAACGCCGATGACATCGGCAGCGGTGAAGTCATCGCCACCGAAGGCGACGTCACCACCCTGGCCCTGCAACGCACCACGCAAGAGGTGCGCCTCGGCGACCGCCTGTTCAGCGGCGAGGAACGCTCGATCAATTCGACCTTCATGCCCAGCGCGCCGAAATCGGACATCCAGGGGCTGATCCTCGATGTTCCCCGTGGCGTAACGCAGATCGGCGCGTTGGACGTGGTCACCCTGAACAAGGGGCGGCGCGACGGGTTGGTGGAAGGCAACGTCCTGGCCGTGATGAAGACCGGCGAAACAGTGCGCGACCGGATCACTGGCGCGCCCGTAAAGATCCCGGACGAACGCGCCGGCCTGCTGATGGTGTTCCGCACCTACGACAAACTCAGTTACGGCTTGGTGCTGTACGCCTCGCGCTCGCTCGCGGTGCTCGACAAGGTGCGCAATCCGTAACGGGTCTCACAAGTTACCAACAGAGTTATCCACAGCTTGTTCCCGTCCTAACGGGGCTATAACGATCAAGGATTGATCACATGCCATTGCCTGAATCTGCGTCGGTTCCGCCTGCGGAGCTGGAGGCCCGTCTGCGCTTGCATCGCTTGCCGGAACTGGGACCTAAACGTTTCATGACCCTGATGGAGGCCTTTGGCTCGGCCTCCAAAGCCATCAGCGCGCCGGCCAGCGCATGGCGGGCGCTGGGGTTGCCGGCCACGTGCGCCGAGGCCCGTCGCGTGCCGGAAATACGCGACGGCGCCGCCCACGCATTGGCCTGGCTAGAAGGCCAGGCCCAGCATTTATTGATGTGGGACCAGCCTGAGTACCCTGCGTTGCTGGCACAGATCAGTGATCCGCCGCCGCTGCTGTTTGTCGCTGGCGATCCTTCGATTCTGGAAAAACCGCAGTTGGCGATGGTCGGCAGTCGTCGGGCATCGCGTCCGGGCATGGACACGGCGGCGGCGTTTTCCAGGAGTCTGGCCGGCGCTGGTTTTGTCATCACCAGTGGCTTGGCATTGGGCATCGACGCCGCCGCGCATCAAGCCGCACTGGATGTCGGTGGGCAAACCGTCGGCGTGCTGGGCACGGGCCTTGAAAATTTTTATCCACAGCGCAATCGACGATTGGCGGAAGCGATGATTGCGCAGGGCAGCGCAGTGGTCTCGGAGTTCCCGTTGGACGCAGCGCCCCACGCCAGCAACTTTCCGCGCCGCAACCGAATTATCAGTGGCTTGTCCCTCGGCGTGCTGGTGGTCGAGGCCAGTGTCGCCAGTGGTTCGCTGATCACCGCGCGCCTGGCGGCGGAACAGGGCCGCGAGGTCTACGCCATTCCGGGGTCGATCCATCATCCCGGCGCCCGCGGTTGCCATCAGTTGATCCGCGACGGCGCGGCACTGGTGGAAACGGTCGAACATATCCTCGAAGCGTTGCGCGGTTGGCAGCGATTGCCCCTCGCCTCGGAACCGGTGCCGGTGACGCATCCGCTGCTGCGCCTGCTGCATGCCGCGCCGCAGACCAGTGAAGCGTTGGCCGATGCCAGCGGCTGGGGCTTGTCCAAGGTCCTGGCGGCGTTGACCGAGCTGGAAATGGACGGACGGGCGGCGTGCGAGCACGGACGCTGGTTTGCTCGCTAGGTTTTATGGGGAAGATCGGTAAACTGCGCACAGCCTTATTGCGTTGCGGAGAATCTTTTCATGGTCAACAGTTGGCGTGTGCAACAAGCCGCGCGAGAAATTCGCGCCGGGGCGGTCATTGCCTACCCAACCGAAGCGGTCTGGGGCCTGGGTTGCGACCCATGGAACGAAGAAGCGGTGGAGCGCCTGCTGGCGATCAAGTCCCGACTGCCTGACAAGGGATTGATCCTGGTGGCTGACAACATCCGCCAGTTCGACTTTCTGTTCGAAGATTTCCCCGAAACCTGGATGGACCGCATGGCCAGCACTTGGCCAGGGCCCAACACCTGGCTGGTACCGCACCAGGACCTGTTACCGGAATGGATCACCGGCGTGCACGACACCGTCGCGCTGCGGGTCAGCGATCACCCGATCGTGCGCGACCTGTGCTCGCTGGTCGGACCGCTGGTCTCCACCTCGGCCAACCCCCAAGGCCGGCCGGCAGCGCGCACGCGGATCCGCGTCGAGCAGTATTTCCGCGGGCAGATCGACCTGGTGCTGGGCGGCAACCTGGGTGGGCGCAAGAACCCGAGCGTGATTCGTGATCTGGCGACTGGCAAGGTAGTGCGCCCGGACTGAGCCCGAACACAGACTCTACATCTTGCATAAAACCCCTGTGGGAGCGAGCTTGCTCGCGAAGGCGTCAGGTCAGCCAGCATCAATGTTGACTGATACACCGCTATCGCGAGCAAGCTCGCTCCCACATTGTTTTTTGCGAATACCGTCAGCTCAACTCAGGGCAGCAGAACCGTCGACCCCGTCGTCCGCCGCGCCGACAACTCGGTATGCGCCTTGGCCGCCTCAGCCAGCGGGAATCGCTGGTTGATGTCCACCGTGAGCTTGCCGCTGGCGATCATTCCGAACAGTTCATCAGCCATGCGCTGCAGGTTTTCGGCGTTGTTGGCGTAGGTCGCCAGGGTTGGGCGGGTGACGTACAGCGAGCCCTTGGCCGAAAGAATCCCCAGGTTCACGCCATCCACCGCGCCGGAGGCGTTGCCGAAGCTCACCACCAGGCCTCGCGGCGCCGTGCAATCCAGGGAGGTCAGCCAGGTGTCCTTGCCAACGCCGTCATACACCACCGGGACTTTCTTGCCGCCGGTCAATTCCAGCACGCGCTGCGGGACGTTTTCCTTGCTGTAGTCGATGACTTCCCAGGCGCCGTGGGATTTGGCGATGGCGGCTTTTTCCGCCGAGCTGACGGTGCCGATCAGCTTCACGCCCAAGGCCTTGGCCCACTGGCAAGCCAACGAGCCCACGCCACCGGCGGCGGCGTGGAACAGGATGGTTTCACCGCCCTTGAGCTCGTAGGTCTGGCGCAGCAGGTATTGCACGGTCAGGCCCTTGAGCATCACCCCGGCGGCCTGTTCGAAACTGATGGCTTCGGGCAGGTGAACCAGGTTGGCTTCGGGCAATACGTGCACATCGCTGTAGGCCCCTAGCGGACCACTGCCATAGGCCACGCGATCGCCGACCTTGAAGCGCGTCACGTCGGAACCAACGGCCTCGACCACGCCCGCGCCTTCGGCACCGAGCCCCGACGGCAAGGCCGGTGGCGGATAAAGACCACTGCGGTAATAGGTGTCGATGAAGTTCAGGCCGATCGCCTTGTTGCTGACGCGGACCTGTTGCGGACCGGGCTCGGCCGGCTGGTATTCCACGTACTCGAGCACTTCGGGTCCGCCGTGGGCGCTGAACTGGATGCGTTTGGCCATCTTCACTTTCTCCTTATCGTGGGACTTTTACCAAGCCTGCTATCGGACTCCTAAGCTTGATCTTCGTCAACTGTGGTGTGGGCGGATGCGGTGTTATCCTGTGCGCCCATTTTGCCGGCGGCCTGTGTACGCCGCGCAGCGTAGCCCTGATCAAGGTGATGTCATGACTACTCGCACCGAGGCCGTGAAAGCCTATCTGCTGGACCTGCAAGACCGCATCTGCACGGCCCTGGAAACCGAGGACGGCGGCACGCGCTTCGTCGAGGACGCCTGGACCCGGCCCGCCGGCGGTGGCGGTCGCACGCGAGTGATCGAAAACGGCACGGTGATCGAAAAGGGCGGTGTCAACTTTTCCCACGTCTTCGGCAGCGGTCTCCCACCCTCGGCCAGCGCCCATCGGCCGGAATTGGCCGGACGCGGTTTCGAGGCCCTGGGCGTGTCGCTGGTGATCCACCCGCACAACCCCCACGTGCCGACGTCCCACGCCAACGTGCGCTTTTTCATCGCCGAAAAAGAAGGCGAAGAGCCGGTCTGGTGGTTTGGCGGCGGCTTCGACCTGACGCCTTATTACGGCGTGGAGGAAGATTGCGTGCATTGGCATCGCATCGCCCAGCAAGCCTGCGAGCCGTTCGGCCCGGATGTCTATTCGCGCTACAAGGCCTGGTGCGACAGCTACTTCCACATCAAGCACCGCAACGAGCCCCGGGGCATCGGCGGCCTGTTTTTCGACGACCTGAACGAGTGGGACTTCGACACCAGCTTCGCCTTCATGCGCGCCATCGGCGATGCCTACATCGATGCCTACCTGCCGATCGTGCAGCGCCGCAAGAACGACGAGTTCACGCCCAAGCAACGGGAATTCCAGGAGTTCCGCCGTGGCCGCTACGTGGAGTTCAACCTGGTCTATGACCGTGGCACGCTGTTCGGCCTGCAATCGGGCGGGCGTACCGAATCGATCCTGATGTCTTTGCCGCCCCAAGTGCGCTGGAGCTATGACTGGAAAGCCGAGCCGGGCAGCGACGAAGCGCGGTTGACCGACTATTTCCTGCAGGATCGCGATTGGCTGGCAACGGCCTGAACGGGGAAAAACCATGGACCGCTACGTTGTAATGGGCAACCCGATCGGCCACAGCAAGTCGCCGTTGATCCATCGCCTGTTTGCCGAACAGACCGGCCAGGCGTTGGCCTACAACACCTTGCTCGCGCCCCTGGAGGATTTCGCCGGTTGCGCCCGGGCATTTTTCCGCGAAGGGCGTGGGGCGAATGTCACCGTGCCGTTCAAGGAAGACGCTTTTCGCTTGGCTGACCAACTGACCGAGCGGGCGCAACGCGCCGGGGCGGTCAACACCTTGAGCAAGCTGGCCGATGGCCGTTTGCTGGGCGATAACACCGACGGCGCCGGGCTGGTCCGGGACCTGACGGTCAACGCCGGCTTCAGCCTCAAGGGCAAGCGCATCCTGTTACTGGGGGCCGGCGGCGCAGTGCGTGGTGCCTTGGAACCGCTGCTGGCCGAAGCGCCGGCGTCGGTGATCATCGCCAATCGAACGGTGGAAAAAGCCGAGCTGCTGGCGGAGTTGTTCGCCGACCTGGGCCCGGTCTCGGCCAGTGGTTTCGATTGGCTGAAGGAGCCGGTGGACCTGATCATCAACGCCACGTCCGCCAGCCTGTCAGGCGATGTACCGCCGATTGCCGGAAGTCTGATCGAGCCGGGCAAGACCTTTTGCTACGACATGATGTACGGCAAGGAGCCGACGTCGTTCTGCCGCTGGGCCCGTGAACACGGCGCGGCGGTGGCGATGGATGGCCTGGGCATGCTCGCCGAACAAGCCGGCGAAGCGTTCTTCCTCTGGCGCGGCGTACGCCCGGACACTGCGCCGGTCCTGGCCGAATTGCGCCGTCAGTTGGCACAGTAGGCTTTAGGCTGTTGTGGCGAGGGGATTTATCCCCGCTGGACTGCGAAGCAGTCCCCAGAAAGCGGGGCCGCTTCGCGCCCCAGCGGGGATAAATCCCCTCGCCACAGGTGTGTAAACCTCAGACCTATGCGCCATAAGCTCCTCCACTCTTCAACCCTCGAAGTGGATCGGACACTTCTCCGGTCCTTCCAACTTCAACAACTCCTCCACCACCTGCGGCCTCGCCCCACGCAAGGTCAGGCTGCGGCCCTGGCTGCGCAACCGCCGGGCTTCCTGGTGGAGCATTTCCACGCCGGAATAATCGATGAAGTTGATCTGCTGGGCATCGATCACCACCCGCTGCGCCTGCATACGCTGCAAACGCACCTGCAAATAATGACTGGCGCCGAAAAAGATCGAGCCACCCACCCGCAGGACGTCCGCCTCGCCTTCGCGACTATGGTGCACGCGCGGCTGCGAGGTGCGCTTGAGGTAGAAAAACAGCGAAGCGAGTACGCCGGCATAGATGGCGGTTTGCAGTTCCAGCAGCAGCGTGGCCAGGCAGGTCAGGCCCATGACCAGGAATTCGGAGCGGCTTACCCGGTGTAGCGCACGGATGCCCCGGTGGTCCACCAGGCCCCAGGCAATCAGCAAGATGCTACCGGCCATGGCGGGAATCGGAATGTGCGCGATAAGTTTCGCGCCGGCCACGGCAAACAATGCCACCCACAGCGCCGAGAACACCCCGGCCAGCGGCGAGCAGGCGCCAGCCTCATAGCTGAGACCGGAACGGGTGAAGGAACCGGCTGACAATGACCCGGCGAAAAATCCTCCAACGATATTGGAAAGGCCTTGCGCCCTGACTTCCTGATTCGCATCGAGCAATTGCCCCGAGCGGACCGACAACGAGCGGGCGATGGACAGGCTGGTCACCAGCCCGAGCATGCCCACCGCCACGGCGCCGGGCAGCAGGCGCAGGATCAGCTCCAAATCCAGTGGCAACGGCGTGAACGGTGGCAGGCGCCCGGTAAAGGCGCTGACCAACGCCACATGCCCGAACATCGCCGGCCAGGCCCAGACCACCAGGCTGCTGATGACCAACGTTATCAACAGGCTCGGCCAGCGCGGTAGCAAGCGTTTGAGGACGATGCCCAGGACCAGCGTCCCTAAACCCAGCACCAGCGAAGGTTTATCCACAGCCCCGATGTGGCTGACCAACATGAGCAGGCTTTTCAACGCCGTGGCTTCGTTCGGCAGGTCCAGGCCTAGCAGATTCGGCAGTTGACCCAAGGCGATGACAACCGCCGCGCCCAGGGTGAAACCCAGCACCACCGAATGCGAGACGAAATTGACCAGCGCCCCGAACCGCAGCAACCCGAGCAGCCACTGGAAAATACCGGCCAAGACCGTCAGCAACAGGATCAGTGTGATGTAGTCCTGGGAAGCAGGCACGGCCAGGGGACTGACCGTAGCGTATAGGACGATGGAGATGGCCGCCGTAGGACCGCAGATCAAATGCCACGACGAACCCCACAGGCAGGCGATCAGCACGGGCACGATCGCCGCGTACAGCCCGTATTCGGGCGGCAATCCGGCAATCAGGGCGTAGGCGATGGACTGCGGCAGCGCCAGGATCGCGCCGCTGAGACCGACCACCAGGTCGCGACCGACACTGGCGCGTGTCTGCCGTGGCAGCCAGCTCAAGAAGGGAAAGAGTGAATGGCGCGTGGGGATTGCCATGGGGCCTCAAGGGTGGAGTTTGCGAACGAGGGTATCAGGACAAGGCTCCCTTTCTCCTGTGGCGAGGGGATTTATCCCCGCTGGGTTGCGAAGCGACCCCGGACAGTTAAACACCGTTGTCCTGACACACCGAGGCTAAACAGTGGGGTCGCTTCGCAACCCAACGGGGATAAATCCCCTCGCCACAAGAGCCGCTCGCCACACCATTATGCCTAGAGCTTGGCCTTCACCGCAGCCAGCGCATCCTTGCCATCCACCGTCTTCACGCCGTCCAGCCATTTATCCAGCACCGCCGGGTTGGCCTTGATCCAGGCCTTGGCCGCTTCGGCGTTGCTGACTTTCTTGTTCACCACCTCGGCCATGATGCTGTTTTCCATTTCCTGGGTGAAACTCAGGTTGGTCAGCAGCTTGCCAACGTTCGGGCAGGCCTGTGCATAACCTTTGCGCGTCAGCGTGTACACGCTGCCGGTGTCGCCGAAGTATTTCTCGCCGCCCTTGAGGTAATGCATCTTCAACTGCACGTTCATCGGGTGCGGGGTCCAGCCGAGGAAGGTCACGAACTTCTGTTTTTTCACTGCGCGGGAGACTTCCGCCAACATCGCCTGCTCGCTCGATTCCACCAGCTTCCAGTCACCCATGCCGAAGTCGTTGGTCTTGATGATTTCCTTCAGGGAAAGGTTCGCCGGGGCGCCGGAGCCGATGCCGTAGATCTTCTTATCGAACTTGTCGGCGAATTTGTTCAGGTCGGCAAAGTTATGCACACCCGCATCCCAGACATAATCCGGGACCGCCAGGGTGAATTCGGTGCCATCAAGGTTCTTGGCCAGTTGCGTGACATCGCCGTTGGCCACGAATTTGTCATAGAAGCCCTGCTGCGCTGGCATCCAGTTACCCAGGAACACATCGACCTGGCCGTCTTTCAGGCCGCCAAACGTGATCGGCACTGCAAGCGTATCGACCTTGGGCTTGTAACCCATGCCTTCCAGCAGGAAACCGGTGATGGCGTTGGTCGCGGCGATGTCGCTCCAGCCCGGGTCAGCCATCTTGACCGTATCGCAGCTTTGCTCGGCCCACGCCGAAACACTGCTCAACGCCAACAGCCCGGCGGCCAGTACTGTGGATAACTTTTGCATGTGCTTCCCCTTACGTTATTGGTTTATTGGCAGGGTTGTGGATAACGGGCCTTGCGCTCCAGATCGTCCAGGTCGATGTGGTTGCGCATGTATTGCTGGCTGGCGTCTACGAACGGCTGGTGATCCCAGCTCTTGAGCTTGCCCAAGGTCAGCGCATGGGCAACGAAACGGCGACGGCGCTGGCTGGCGAGCACTTGTTGATGGATCGTTGGAATGTCCCATTTCGCCCGCGCTTCGGCGAGAAAGTCGGCCATCAGGGATTGATGTCCGGGCGACTGGCTGAGGTTTTCCATTTCCTTGGGATCGTTGCGTACATCGAACAACAGACAAGGATCATCCTCGCTGTAGATAAATTTCCACGGACCGCGACGGATCATCATCAGCGGACTGATCGTGCCTTCGGCCATGTATTCGCCGAAGACCTCATCATGGCCGCCCTGCCCTTGCAGATGCGGCACCAGCGAACGACCGTCCAGCGGCAAACCTGGTTCAAGCGTACCGCCGGCCAGTTCCACCAGGGTCGGCAGCAAGTCGGCGGTGGACACCGCCGCGCCAACCCGGCCGCTGGCGAACTGCCCTGGGGCGCTGATCAACAACGGCACACGGGCGGCCATTTCGAACCAGTGCATTTTGTACCAGAGCCCCTTTTCGCCGAGCATATCTCCGTGATCGCCGGAGAACACGATGATGGTGTCATCGATCAATCCGGTGTCCTCGAGAGTTTGCAGCAGCTTGCCGACGTTGCTGTCGATGTAGCTGCACGCCCCGAAGTACGCGCGGCGGGCGTCGCGAATCTTATCCACAGGCAGCGGCTTGTCCCAGAGATCATAGACTTTGAGCAAGCGTTGGGAATGTGGATCGAGTTCGGTTTGCGCCGGGGTCTCTGGCAAAGGGATATCGTTGTCGTCGTACAAATCCCAGAACGCCTTGGGAATCGTGTACGGATCGTGTGGGTGAGTCATCGACACCGTCAGGCAAAACGGCTGGTCGCCGTCCTCGCGGATGTGGTCGAACAGGTATTGCTGGGCCTTGAAGACCACTTCTTCATCGAAATCCAACTGGTTGGTGCGCACGCACGGCCCGGCCTGCAAGACCGACGACATGTTGTGATACCAGCTCGGCCGCACATCCGGCTCGTCCCAATTCACGGCCCAGCCGTAGTCAGCCGGATAAATGTCGCTGGTCAGGCGTTCTTCGTAACCGTGCAACTGGTCCGGCCCGCAGAAATGCATCTTGCCGGACAGCGCCGTGCGATAACCGAGGCGACGCAGGTAATGGGCGTAGGTTGGAACGTCCGCCGGGAAATCCGCGGCGTTGTCATAGGCGCCGATCTTGCTCGGCAACTGCCCGCTCACCAGCGTAAAGCGCGACGGCGCGCAGAGCGGGCTGTTGCAATACGCGGCGTCGAACACCACACCCTGGTCGGCCAGGCGTGACAGGTTCGGCAGCTTGATCGGCGACGGACCGTAGATCGACAACATTGGCGCGGCCATTTGATCGGCCATGATGAAAAGAATGTTCTTGCGCTTCATGTATTCGCGGCATTCCATAGTGGGCAGTTATGCGATAGTGCTGCGATTGAGCATGTAGCCCGTGCCTTTCGGGGTAAAGCCCATGCAAGACAATGACTAGGATAAGCACAGCTTATGTATGACGCCTTGGGTGACCTGTCGCTGGACCTGTTCCGCGCCTTCGAATCAGCGGCTCGCCAGCAGAGCTTTACAGCGGCCGCGATTGAGCTGGGCACCACGCAACCGGCCATCAGCCAGCAGATCAAGCGGTTGGAGGAACAGCTGGGCACGCGGCTGTTTGATCGCATCTATCGCGGCATCGAATTGACCGAGGCCGGCGCCATCCTGTTCGAACAGGTGCAGGCCGGTTTGCAGAGCATCGATGCAGGGCTTACCGCGATCACCGCCCAGCACCAGCACGAAGTGCTGCAAGTGGCGACGGATTTTGCGTTCGCCGCCTATTGGCTGATGCCGCGCCTGCATCGGTTTCACGCAGCCAATCCGCAGGTCGACGTCAGCCTGGTGACCAGCGAACGCAACCACAATATGCTCCGTACGGATATCGACGTTGCGGTATTGTTCGGCGACGGTCGCTTCAAGCAAGGCGAAAGTCATTGGCTTTTCAGCGAAGAAGTTTTTCCGGTGTGCAGCCCGCTGCTGCTCAAGGAACGCCCCCTGCCCTTGCCGGCCCAAGCCCTGTCGGAATTCCCGCTGCTGCACCTGCGTGGCGGCAACAGCAGCGCCTGGTTCGACTGGAGTGGGGTTTTCCGAGAGCTGGGCATCACCTCGCCACCCGCGCCAGGGCAACTGCGGTTCGACAACTACACCCTGCTCATCCAGGCGGCAATCGGCGGCCAAGGCGTCGCCATCGGTTGGCGGCACCTTGTGGATAACTTATTGGCGCAAGGGCTGCTGTGTCGTCCGATCGCCGAAACGGTGCTGTCGCGGCTGGGGTATTACGTGGTCTTGCCCCAACGCAAACGGCGTGGAGTGTTGATCAAGTTGTTCGTGGATTGGTTGATGGAGGAACAGGCCAACAGTGCTGAGTCCCTGACGGGATTGCCGCTGCCGTCGATTGCGGTTTGAGCCAGGGGCCGATCCGTTTTAAGGGAGCCGCTCTGCGGCCCAGCGGGAGCAAGCTCCCTCGCCACGGGGGGCACTAAACGGCGGGCACGAAATTCACGTGCTGGCCCACGTGCAGGTTCAGGCGCAGTTCGTCAGCGATTCCAACCGCCACGCGACTCAAGCGCTCCAACGACTCGGCCATGCCCGGTTCCAGACTGGTGCTGACGTGGCTGAAATGCTCGATGCTCAGCCCTTGCACGGCATAGGGCGCATTGACGAGGGTCCATTGCAAGGCGCTGTTTTTCAGGGCGTCGAGGACTTCTTCAGCGGCGTGGCGCTGCAGGTCGTCTTCCGAGGGGTCCTCCTCCAGCACCGAGAAATTTCCAACCAGGAATAAACGCGGAATATTGACCGCCTGCATGCCGGCAATCAGCGCATCCACCGCCAGGACCTGTTCCACCGGGCCGGGGATGAGCGTGCGCTCCACCTGTTCGCTGTTCATTGGCAGCCCCGGCGCATTCAACAAGCACACCACGGCGCTGGCACCCGCGACGCTCTGCTTCACGCGCTCAGGGTCGAAGAGGTCGCCGGTCTTGGCTCGCAGGCCCGGACGCGGCGCCAACGCCGTGAGATCATCCAGGACGGCGATGATTTCATGCTGGCGGCGCAACAGCTCAGCCATCAACGCACTGCCGAGGCTGCTCATGGCACCATAGAGCACCACCTTGATGACCGGGGTTTCGGCGTTTTTCATGGCTGGCTTTCCTTTTTCCGCGTGTAAAGGCTCTGACACACGGTAAACCGAGAGGGTTCGGCTGGTCTTGCAAGGAGTGACAAATGCAACGGATCAAGGGCTATCACGCCCACGTCTATTTCGACGCCCACACACTCGACCAGGCGCGGGCCTTGTGCGAGGAAGCCGCGCAACTGTTCCCGCTGGAAATGGGTCGGGTGCACCAACGGCCGGTCGGCCCACATCCGGACTGGAGTTGCCAACTGGCATTCGAACCGCAGTACATCGGCGTGGTCTTGCCGTGGCTGGCCCTCAATCGCAAGGGCCTGGTGGTTTTTCTGCATCCCGACACCGGGGATGACCTGGCGGACCACACCGACCATGCGATCTGGATGGGCGCGGTGCGGCCGTTGAAACTTTCAGCCTTTGAAGCAAAAACCTGACTGTTTTTGTGGCGAGGGGATTTATCCCCGCTGGACTGCGCAGCAGGCCCAAAAAGGCAGAACGCATTTTTCCTGAAAATAACGCGATGAGAACTTCAGGGGCCGCTTCGCGCCCCAACGGGGATAAATCCCCTCGCCACAAAGGAACTTCGTGCGTTTGGTCATACGCTCGGCTTGCGAAAGGCTGCTGAAAGCTTGCGCGATTAGGATCGCCTCACCTACCGGCAACAGACCGGTTGGCCAACAACGAGTTTCCAAACGCTCGTGCGGCCTTTTTAACAACAACAATGGTGATCCTGATGTCCGCTGCTACCTGTCCCGCTGCACCCACTCCATCCGTCCGTCCCGTGCTCTGCATCCTGCGCTGACCTGTCCGGTTCGCATTTCATAGCCGCGCCACGCCTGGAGTATTCCCCATGCTGACTTTCCTTGGCTTCGCCATGGTCATCACGTTCATGTTCCTGATCATGACCAAGCGCCTGTCCGCGCTGATCGCCCTGATCATCATCCCGATCCTGTTTGCCCTGTTCGGTGGTTTTGCGCCGAAGATCGGCCCGATGATGCTCGAAGGCATCACCAAGCTCGCCCCGACCGGGGTGATGCTGATGTTCGCCATTCTCTATTTCGCCCTGATGATCGACTCCGGCCTGTTCGACCCGGCCGTGCGCAAGATCCTCAAGCTGGTCAAGGGCGACCCGTTGAAAGTTTCGGTCGGTACCGCCGTCCTGGCGCTCGTCGTTTCCCTTGATGGTGACGGCGCGACCACTTATATGATCTGCGTGGCCGCCATGCTGCCACTCTACAGCCGCATCGGCATGAGCCCACGGATCATGGCCGGCCTGATCATCCTCGCCGGTGGCGTGATGAACATGACCCCATGGGGCGGCCCGACCGCCCGGGCGGCCAGTGCGCTGCATGTGGACCCGTCCGACATCTTCGTACCGATGATTCCCGCCATGTTGGCCGGCGTCGTGGCGATCCTGGCGATTGCCTACATGTACGGCAAACGCGAGCGTGCCCGCCTGGGTGAGCTGCACTTGGCTGGCGATGAAATCGACCATAGCGAAATCAGTGTTTCCCAGTTCCCGGACGCCCGCCGTCCGAAGCTGATCTGGTTCAACGGCGCGCTGACCCTGGTGTTGATGTGCACCCTGATTGCCGGCCTGCTGCCGTTGCCCGTGCTGTTCATGGTGGCGTTCAGTATCGCGATGATCGTCAACTACCCGTGCCTGCAACAGCAGAAAGACCGCGTCGCGGCGCACGCCGGCAGCGTCCTGGCGGTGGTCGGGCTGATTTTCGCGGCGGGGATCTTCACGGGCATCCTGTCCGGCACCGGCATGGTCGATGCCATGTCCAAGAGCCTGCTGGCGGTCATCCCGGACTTCCTCGGTCCTTACCTGGCGGTCATCACCGCGCTGGTGAGCATGCCGTTCACGTTCTTCATGTCGAACGATGCATTTTATTACGGGGTGTTACCAGTTTTGGCCGAAGCGGCCAGCCACTACGGCATCACCGCGGTCGAAATGGCCCGTGCTTCGATCGTCGGCCAGCCCGTCCATCTGCTGAGCCCGCTGGTTCCGTCGACTTATCTGCTGGTGGCCCTGGCCGGTATCGAGTTCGGCGATCACCAACGCTTCACCTTGAAGTGGGCAGTGCTGGTTTGCCTGTGCATAATGTTCGCCGCCTTGCTGATGGGGATTTTTCCGCTGTTCAGCACTCTATAAAAGCAATGCCCGCTGCGTCGCCCCCCCGGGTAACCGGAGGCGCGGCGCGGCCTAACACTCGCTCAAAGGAACTCACATGGAATGGCTGACCAACCCGGAAATCTGGGTTGCCTTCTTTACCCTGACCGCCCTGGAAATCGTCCTGGGCATCGATAACATCATCATGATCTCGATCCTGGTCAGCCGCATGCCCAAGCACATGCAGGCGCGCACCCGGATTTTCGGCCTGGCCCTGGCCATGGTCACGCGGATCCTGTTGCTGCTGTCCATCACCTGGGTCATGCGCCTGACCGCCGATTTGTTCGAAGTGTTCGGCCAGGGCATCTCCGGTCGCGACCTGATCCTGTTCTTCGGTGGCCTGTTCCTGCTGTGGAAAAGCTCCCAGGAGATGTACCACGCGCTGGAAGGCGAAGACGAAAGCAGCGACGAACCTTCGGGCAAGGGCGGCAACTTCCTCTACACCATCATCCAGATCGCGATCATCGACATCGTGTTCTCCCTGGACTCGGTCATTACCGCGGTCGGCATGGTCTCCCATGTACCGGTCATGGTCGCGGCGATCATCGTCGCCGTGCTGGTGATGATGCTGGCCTCGGGCACGATCAGCGAATTCATCGACAAACACCCGTCGCTGAAAATGCTGGCGCTGTCGTTCCTGCTGGTGGTCGGTACCGTACTGATCGCCGAGTCGTTCGACGTGCACGTGCCAAAAGGCTACGTCTACTTCGCCATGGCGTTCTCCCTGGCGGTGGAAGCGATCAACATCAAGATGCGCACCGCCATTGCTCGCAAGCGCAAGCAGCAGGATCCGGTGAAACTGCGCAAGGATGTTCCGGGTCAGTAGAGGTGTAGGGCAATGAACGAAGGGGCTCTTGGGAGCCCCTTTTTCATGCCCATGGAAAACCGGTCGGATGCAATACCTGTGGGAGCGAGCTTGCTCGCGAAAGCGGTCTGCCTGAACCGGTGATGTTGGATGTGATGCCGCCTTCGCGAGCAAGCTCGCTCCCACAGGGATTCGGGGTGTTTTTCGAGGAATCTGTTTTTATGACAGTTTTGTTTCAAACGCTTCTTTAGCTGTGCAATGCTGGCGTCCGAACCATTCGGCAACTACAGCTTAAGTACAAGAAGTAAAACGATGTGGCACCGTCAATTTGTCCCTTTGGGACGCTAACAGGGGGCTCCTCATGCTGACCCTGCTGAATCTACTCTCCGCCGTGGCCCTGCTGATCTGGGGCACGCATATCGTCCGTACCGGCATCTTGCGGGTCTACGGCTCGAACCTGCGCCATGTCATTGGCCAGAACATGTCCCGCCGCTGGCTGGCGTTTATCGCCGGCATCATGGTGACCGCCATGGTCCAGAGCAGCAACGCCACGGCCATGCTCGTCACCTCCTTCGTCGGCCAAGGCCTGATGGCGCTGACCCCTTCCCTGGCGACCATGCTGGGCGCCGATGTCGGCACCGCGCTGATGGCGCGGGTGCTCACCCTCGACCTGTCGTGGCTGTCGCCGCTGCTGATTTTTCTCGGGGTGATTTTCTTCCTGTCGCGCAAACAGACCCGCGTCGGGCAAATGGGCCGGGTCGGAATCGGGCTGGGCCTGATCATCCTGGCTCTGCAACTCATCGTCGAAGCCGCCGCGCCCATCACCCAGGCCCAAGGCGTGAAGGTGATCTTCGCCTCGCTGACCGGCGACGTCCTGCTCGATGCCTTGGTCGGTGCGCTGTTCGCGATGATCTCCTATTCCAGCCTGGCGGCCGTGTTGCTGACTGCGACACTGGCTGGCGCCGCGGTGATCAGTTTGCCGGTGGCCATCGGCCTGGTGATCGGCGCCAACATCGGCAGCGGCGTGCTGGCGTTTCTCAGCACCAGCATGCAGAACGCCGCCGGCCGCCAGGTGGCGCTGGGCAGCCTGTTGTACAAGCTGATCGGCCTGTTGCTGATCATTCCGGTGCTCGATCCGCTGGTGGGCTGGTTGGACAGCCTGGATTTCAGCCCCCAGGAAACCGTGATTGGTTTCCACCTGCTCTACAACACCGTGCGTTGCCTGGTGCTGTTGCCCAGCGTCGGGCCGATGGCCAGGCTTTGTGCCTGGTTGCTGCCGGAACGTCCGGAAACCAATGGCAAGGCCACGTCCCGACACCTGGACCCCACCGCCCTCGCTACCCCGAGCCTGGCACTGGCGAACGCCGCCCGGGAAACCTTGCGCATCGGCGACCTGATCGAAAACATGCTCGAAGCCATGCTCGGCGTGCTGCGTGGTGAGCAAACGGCGATCACCCAGCAAGTGCGCAGCATGAGCGACGACGTCGAAGCGCTGTGCAGCGCCATCAAGCTCTACATGGCGCAAATGCCCCGTGAAGACCTCAGCGAGCAGGACAGCCGTCGCTGGGCGGAAATCATCGAACTCGCCATCAACCTCAAGCTGGCCAGTGACCTGATCGAACGCATGTTGCGCAAGGTCCAGCAACAGAAAACCTCACAACGCCGCTCGTTTTCCGAAGTAGGGCTGGAAGAGTTGGCGGGGCTGCACAGCCACCTGATCGCCAACCTGCGGTTGGGGCTGTCGGTTTTCCTCAGTGCCGATCGGGAAAGCGCTCGCCAATTGCTGCGTGAGAAACGGCGTTTTCGCGCCCAGGAACGGCGGATGGCCCATGCCCACGTCAGCCGCCTGCAGCGCAAGATCGTGCAAAGCCTGGAGACCAGCTCCCTGCACCTGGAACTGATCGCCGACATGCGGCGCCTGAACTCGCTGTTCTGCGGCAGCGCCTACGTGGTGCTGGAAACCTCCGAGATTGGCGCGCTGGCCGCCGATGAAATTTCCGATATTACCCATTCGCCGTGAACGACTGGCGCCCTGGTCAGTCATTAAAAGGGGTCCGGGTCTCCAGCCAACCACGAGCCAGACAACTCCCACTGTCCTGAACACAGCGTAAATCAAGGTGGGAGCGAGCCTGCTCGCGATGACGCCAGTCCGGCCCCATGGATCTTCATAAGCCGCCAGGAAGCCCCGCTATGCGTTGTCTGTTGCTCGCCTTGCTTTTGTTCGGTTCCTTGCCTGCGTTCGCCGCGGATCGATTCCAGGTTGAAGGCTACGCGTTGCCCAACGGCATGCAGCTCATCCTCAAGCCCGGCACGGAACGCGGGCATGTGGCGATTCGGCTGGTAGTGGGCGTGGGCCTGGATGATTTCAATTGTGCCGACAAGGAGCTGCCGCACCTGCTCGAACATCTGCTGTTCAGCGGCGTCGACGACAGCGGCGAAGGCGGCCTGGAAGAACGCATGCAGGCGCTCGGCGGCGAGTGGAACGCTTTTACCAGCAACGCCGATACGACGTTTGTCATCGAGGCGCCGGCGAGCAATCAACGCAAGGTCCTCGACCTGTTGCTGGCGCTGTTGACCCGGACCCGCATCGATGAAAAGGCCCTGGCGGCGGCCAAGCGGGTGGTGGAACGCGAGGACGGCGGGCATTACACCCACCTGCAACGCTGGCTGGACCATCAAGACCTGGGCCACAAGGCCAGCAATCAACTGGCGGTGGAGCTGGGCTTGCGTTGCGAAGAACGGGCCGAGGTCGAACATCTGTCCCTCGCCCGAATCGAGCAGGTGCGCAAGGCCTGGTATGCGCCGAACAATATGACCTTGATCGTGGTCGGCGACCTCGATCGATTGCTGCCGGCGTATCTGGAGCGCACCTTCGGCGAGCTCGAGCCGGTCGAACCCAGTGTCCACGAACCGCTGCCCCAGATCCGCTACAGCGCGGTCACCAAGCGCAACCTCATCCAAGGCCTGGTCGGCAATGGCGCCAAGCTCCATTGGCTATTCCCGGAACCGGTGTTGGAAGAGCAACACGACGAAACCTTCGACTTGCTCAAGGAGTATCTGGATTGGGCGCTCTATCGCCAATTGCGCTTGGCCGACGGTCTGTCCTATGGCCCGTGGACGGAGCGAGAAGTGCTCGGCGGCGTGGGTTTCATGAGCCTGAACGCCGACCTGGCCCGCGAGGACCTGCCGCAGGCCGAACAGTCGTTGGAACAGCTGCGCAGCACATTGCTCAAGGACGGCCTGAATCCCGAGAGTTTCGTGCGGATAAAACGCGCCGCCATTGCCCACCAGTCCTGGGCCGTCCAAGGCAACAGCGCCCTGGCGGATTACTACTGGAGCGCCCTCGGGGACTACGAAGACGGCCGCTTCGCCAATCCCGCCGCGCGCCTGCAGGACGTCAGCCTGGAACGGGCCAACCAGGCCCTGCGCGAACTGCTCAAGGACCCGGGATATTTGCGCATCGAGAGGCCATTGCTCAGTGATGACCAGCTTGTCTGGGGACTGGGTGGGTTGCTGGGGTTGGTGTTACTCGGCGTGGTGATGTGGCAGGTACGACGCATGGCTCGACCGCACGAGGAATAATTTTGTGGCGAGGGGATTTATCCCCGTTCGACTGCGAAGCAGTCGCAATCAAGGACGGCTCGGTTTTACTCAAGGGTTTGTAGGGTTGCTTCGCAACCCACCGGGGATAAATCCCCTCGCCACAGATAAATCTCACTCACCACAAGAGTGCTCGTCACATCGATGCCCTGGCGATACTCTGTCAGGGATATTTCCTACGACTTACTGTGAAACCGCCGAATGCCGAACCTGACTCATTTAATCCAGCGCATCCTCGAACTGATGAAGCGCTATCCAGGGGTCATCGCGCTCGGCGGTTTTGTTTCCGGGGTCGGCAGTTTCATGCTGGTGGACCGCCAGCAGAGCCTGGCGACCTGGATCACCATCATCATGTTGGTGAGCTGGCTCTGGCTGATGCTGGAAAACACCCTGACGCGGTTGTTCACCAAGGTCTTCAAACGAGAAATACCCCAGCCGCTGTTGCGCTACGCCACGCAGATGATCCACCAGGAAAGCCTGTTTTTCGTCCTGCCGTTTTTCTTCATCACGACCACTTGGAACAGCAGCCAACTGATCTTTACCGGCCTGCTGACGATCGCGGCGCTGATCTCGATCACCGACCCGCTGTATTACAAATGGCTGGCCCCTAGGCGCTGGGCGTTCCTGGCGTTGCACACGCTGACGCTGTTTGCCGCCCTGCTCACCGCGCTGCCGGTGATTGTGCACCTGACCACTGACCAGAGCTTCAAGCTGGCGCTGGGCATCGCCATGCTGTTGTCGTTCCCGAGCCTGGCCTCGATCTTTCCGATTCGTACCGTGCGCAACGCGTTGGCCATTCTGTGCATTACCTTGGGGATTGGCGCCGCCGGCTGGGTGCTGCGCTCCTGGGTGCCGCCCGCGACGCTATGGATGACCGAAGTGGCGATCAGCACCCAAGTGGAAGATCGCACACCGGGCGCGAGCCTCAAGCAAGTCAGCGCGGCGCAGATCCGCAGCAATGGCCTGTATGCCTACACCGCCATCAATGCCCCGCGAGGGCTCGACGAGCGCATTTACCATGTCTGGAAATTCAACGGCAAAGAAGTGGACCGCATCGCCTTGGACATCCATGGCGGGCGCAAGGAAGGCTATCGGGCGTGGACCCACAAGCAGAATTTCCCGGACAACCCGACGGGCAAGTGGCAGGTGCGTGTGCTGACGGAAAACGGCCAGATGATCGGCGTGCTGCGTTTCGAGGTGACGGACTGAAGGTCCTCCGGACCTTATCGCGAGCAAGCTCGCTCCCACAGGGATTCGCGGTGACCTGTGGGAGCCGAGCTTGCTCGCGATGACGAGGGCACATCCAACAGATGTGTCAACCGATCATCGTTATCGTGAGCAACTCACTCCGCCGGTCAGCCAAAGAACCAGTAGCAAACCCCGATAGCCGCCACCACCCCGGCCAATTCAGCCAGCAGCGCGCAACCCACCGCATGGCGCGCGCGCTGGATCCCCACGGCGCCAAAATAGACCGCCAGTACGTAGAAGGTGGTTTCGGTGCTGCCCTGGATGGTCGCGGCCACCAGGGACGGGAAGCTGTCCACCCCGGACGTCTTCATGGTTTCGATCAGCATCGCCCGGGCGGCGCTGCCGGAGAACGGCTTGACCATGGCCGTCGGCAGCGCGTCGACAAAGCGCGTGTCCAGGCCAGCCCATTGCACCAGGTGGCGAATCCCGTCGAGGCCGAAATCCAGCGCTCCCGAGGCCCGCAACACCCCCACCGCACAAAGCATCGCCACCAGGTAGGGCAACAGGCTCTTGGCAACGTCGAAGCCTTCCTTCGCGCCTTCGACGAACGTTTCGTACACCTTGACCTTGCGCAGCGTGCCCACCACCAGGAAGAGGATGATCAAGCCGAACAGCGTCAGGTTGCCCAGGATCGACGACAGCCCCGCCAGCGCAGTGGCCGAGAGCGTCGCCAACAGCGCCATGAAGCCGCCCAGCGCCAGCGCCCCCGGAATCAGATAGGCCAGCACCACCGGATCCCACAGGCGCAGACGTTGCACGAACGCCACGGACAGCAGCCCCATCAAGGTCGAAGCGCTGGTGGCGAGCAGGATCGGCAGGAACACCAGGGTCGGGTCCGGCGCGCCTTGCTGGGCGCGATACATGAAGATCGTGACCGGCAGCAGGGTCAACGACGACGCGTTCAGCACCAGGAACAGGATCTGCGCGTTGCTGGCGATGGTCGGGCTGGGATTGAGGTCTTGCAGGGCGCGCATGGCCTTGAGGCCAATGGGCGTGGCGGCGTTGTCCAGCCCAAGGCCGTTGGCCGCGAAGTTCAGGGTGATCAGGCCGATCGCCGGGTGGCCGGCAGGCACTTCCGGCATCAAGCGCAGGAACAGCGGGCCGAGGGCCTTGGCCAGCCAGTCGACGATGCCGGCTTTTTCAGCGATGCGCAGGAATCCCAGCCACAGGGTCAAGGTACCGAACAGCAGGACCATGACTTCGACCGACAGCTTGGCCATGGCAAAGATGCTTTCCACCATGGCGGCGAAGATCCCGGCGTTGCCGCCGATCAACCACTGCGCCAGCGCCGACACGGCTGCCACGATAAAGAAGCCAAGCCACAGGCCATTGAGCATCGGTTAATCCCCCGGAAGATGCCGCGAATGATAGCGGGGCTGGCAGAAACGACAAACCCCGGATTTCCCCGGGGTTTGGTTGGCACTGCATAGATGATCAATGGAGCCCTGTGGGAGCGAGCTTGCTCGCGATGGCTGCGTGTCAGTCAACAACAATGGTGACGGATGCGACGCAATCGCGAGCAAGCTCGCTCCCACAATGACCGGGTGTTCAGGTACTTTTTTGCTGACCCGAACGCCCTTCAGGAATCAGCGGCTGGAAGTTTCTCCCGCCGGCAGCGGCTCCTTGCTGCGCCAGTGCGGCAGGGAATTCCAGTAGCGCTGGCCCTTGGCATCGTCGTACATGCCTTCCCAGCGGGAAATGACCAGCACGGCCAGGGCGTTGCCGATCACGTTCAGCGCCGTACGGGCCATGTCCATGATGCGGTCGACACCGGCAATGAACGCCAGGCCTTCCAGCGGAATGCCAACGCTGCCCAAGGTGGCCAGCAGCACTACGAACGATACGCCCGGCACACCCGCAATGCCCTTGGACGTGACCATCAAGGTCAATACCAGCATCAGTTGCTGACCGATGGACAAGTCGATGCCATACAGCTGGGCAATGAAGATCGCCGCGATGCTCTGGTACAGGGTCGAACCGTCGAGGTTGAACGAATAACCGGTGGGCACCACGAAGCTGCAAATGGCTTTCGGCGCACCGTAGGCTTCCATCTTCTCGATCACCCGTGGCAACACGGTTTCGGAACTGGCGGTGGAGTAGGCCAGCACCAGCTCGTCCTTGAAGATGCGCATCAGCTTGATCACCGAGAAGCCGAACAGGCGAGCGATCAGGCCCAGCACCACAAAGGCGAAGAAGGCGATGGCGAAGTAAACCAGGATGACCAGTTTCGCCAGCGGCAGCAGGGAAGCGAAACCGAAGTTGGCGACGGTCACCGCGATCAGGGCGAACACACCGATCGGCGCGTAGCTCATGATCATGTGGGTGACCTTGAACATGCTCTCCGACACGCCCTGGAACATCTTGACCAGCGGATCACGCAGGTCAGATTGCAGGCTGGACAAGCCGAGACCGAACAGGACGGAGAAGAAAATGATCGGCAACATCTCGCCGCGAGCGACGGCGGCGAAGATGTTCGACGGGATCAGGTTGAGGATCGTCTGCACGAACGCATGCTCATGCTGGACCTCGGCGGCCGTGGCCTGGTACTTGGAAATATCCACCGTACCCAGCGTACTCATGTCGATGCCATTGCCCGGCTGGAAGAAGTTCGCGAGCAACAGGCCGACGACGATGGCGATGGTCGTGACGATTTCAAAGTAGATGATGGTCTTGAAGCCGATCCGCCCGAGTTTCTTGGCGTCGCCGACCCCGGCGATGCCGACGATCAGCGAAGAGATCACGATAGGGATCACGATCATCTTGATCAGACGGATAAAGATATCGCCAGCCGGTTGCAGCACGTTGCTGATCCACCAGGCCTTCTCGGCACTGAAGTGGTTGAGCAGCGCACCGATTGCAATCCCGAGCACCAGACCGATGAGGATCTGCCAGGCGAGGCTTAGTCTTGCCTTCTTCATATCATTACCCTTACTTCAGTTGGACTCGGGCAGCAGCGTCAACGGACGGCCAGGATGGCGATGCGAAGTCGTGCTGCTGCCCCCGTATAACGTCACCCGAGCGCCCACGACGGCTCACTGGCAGGCGAAAAAAGGCGCAACTATTGCCACGCGAGGGGGGATCGTCTAATGCCGTAACCGCCTACCCCATGCCGAATCGGCATGAGATTTCCCAGGTGAAACGTGCGCCCCAATCGGTTCGAAAGCGCCACTTCAGCAGGCATAAACGCCGTCAGCCGGCCATTTCAGCGTGGCCGTGCGTTGCTCTGATTGCTGGAGCGTCGATGAAAGGATCGAGCGTTGGAGTCCACTCGGGAAGAGAAATGGCGGGCGCATTCTCCGATATACGGTCAGCGTTGGAACAGTGACATTCGTCCATCAGGACAATATGCCGCAGCGCCTGGCGGGTTCTGTCAGGAAAGACAGCCAGCCGCTCTAACGTGAGCATCAAGCTCTCCGCAAGTTCGCCAAGCCATCGAGACTTCGCGAACTTGCGTCGCAGCTTTTACCTGACCCGGCCCTTTCGCAGGCACCCCTTGTGCCCGTAGGTCACTCCGACCCTTTTTGGTCAGAGCGTCCCAGCCCCCTGGTCATGCTTCGGCCCTCCTCGGGCCTCGCAGAGAGAAAAGCAGGGCTGCCTTTCCCGTTCTCAAGTCTCAGTACCAATTCGGATCTTTTTTCAGCTGTTCCATTAACAGTTCTTGCATACCTTCGTCGGGATTACCGAGGAAGCGATAGTCCGCATGACGGGTTGGCGACTTGTCTGCCGGCAGCCCCGCGGGCACTTCGACCAACAAGGCATAGGCCTCGTCTTTGTCGAAACTGAACGCCACGAACAGGCGTTTGCTCCGGCAAGTTGCCTGGGTTTCGCACAGCGGTCCTACCAGATACTTGTCGCCATCCTCTTCGACGGCATTCATCTGTTCGGCATCGCCCGTCAGGTTCATCACCCATTCGGGCAGACGCTCTTCCTTTTTGACCACTTGCTGCCAGGTCTGGCGGTACTGCGGGTCGGCCTCAAGCAGTTGATTGACCCGCATCTGTCCGTCATTGGCAGCCAATGCCATGGCACTGCCGCCCAACAGCAGGGCGGCGGCCAGTCCTTTTAACGACGCGTTCATGGTCAGCCTCGGCCGCGACGACCAAAAAAGAACGAAGCGATGAACATCACCAGGAACACGACAAAGAGAATCTTGGCGATGCCCGTGGCGGTGCCTGCGATACCACCGAAGCCCAATACCGCGGCGATGATGGCAATGATCAGGAAGGTAATTGCCCAGCTCAACATGATGATTCTCCTTACGCTTTTCTACTTAGTTGGGGTGTAGCGGTGTTGGTTCCGGCTCGACGGACGACCGGTCCATCGGGTTTAGAACACCCAGCGCTCCTCACGAGGCATGTCGGTAAGGGGCTGCGTTTGGTCGACCTCCATCATTCGCATCGAGGCGGACGCCTCGGCGACGCTGCTGACCGCACTGAAATGCGTTTGGGGAGCTCGTTGAATCGACACCAGCGGCGCTTCCGGCTGTTGGCTTTCATGCCACAACATCAGTTGTTGGCCCGCCACAAGCGTGATCAGCAGTGCGACGACAGCCCACAGCCCTTGTTGGATGGACAGGGCAGTGATGCGAAATTGGGCGGCACGTTGACGATTCATCCTGGAATTCCTCCCCACCCTTGCGGTGATCTGGTTGAGGCGCTTTAACGCCATGTTGATCTGGATATTGCAGTCCGCATGCCAGAATTATAACCAGCTAAAAACCGTTCAAAATCAAATAGTTACCATGTGAAGCCAAAGCATGCGGGGCGCATCCTGCACGATGGGCCCGAGCGGAGTCGTGCGTAATGCACGAATCGGAGAAAGCGAAGCGCAAGATTCTTTTTTTGAATTGAAGGTGGGAAACGGCTGTCGGAATGAGCGAACCGAACCGAAGGCTACAGGCGGGGCGAAAAAAAAGATGAAAATCAGGCTTTTAGACGCCAGAGGTCCACAGAAGCCTGTTCGGTGAGTAATATTCGACCAGAATGAACCATGCAACTTGCCCGATTTTTCTGACACTAATCATCATCATTCATTAAGGAGCGTAGGAAAAATGGAATCCGCCACTGAGCATCAAGGCCGCATTCTGCTGGTGGACGATGAGTCCGCCATCCTGCGTACCTTCCGTTATTGCCTTGAAGACGAAGGCTATTCCGTCGCCACCGCCAACAGCGCCGCCCAGGCCGAAGCGCTGCTGCAACGCCAGGTGTTCGACCTGTGCTTTCTCGACCTGCGACTGGGCGAGGACAATGGTCTCGATGTACTGGCGCAGATGCGGATCCAGGCGCCGTGGATGCGGGTCGTGATCGTCACCGCCCATTCCGCCGTGGACACCGCTGTCGATGCGATCCAGGCCGGGGCCGCCGACTATCTGGTCAAGCCTTGCAGCCCGGATCAACTGCGCCTGGCGACGGCCAAGCAATTGGAGGTACGTCAGTTATCCGCCAGGCTCGAGGCTCTGGAAGGGGAGATCCGCAAGCCGAAGGACGGCCTCGACTCCCACAGTCCGGCCATGAAAGTCGTGCTTGAAACTGCCCGCCAGGTCGCCAGCACCGATGCCAACATTCTTATCCTGGGGGAATCCGGCACCGGTAAGGGTGAGCTGGCGCGGGCCATCCATGGCTGGAGCAAGCGCGCGAAGAAATCCTGCGTCACCATCAACTGCCCGTCGTTGACCACCGAGTTGATGGAGAGCGAGTTGTTCGGCCACAGCCGTGGCGCATTCACCGGGGCCAGCGAGAGCACACTGGGGCGGGTCAACCAAGCCGATGGCGGGACGTTGTTTCTTGACGAAATCGGCGATTTTCCCCTCGCGTTACAACCTAAGTTGCTGCGTTTTATTCAAGACAAGGAATACGAGCGGGTAGGCGACCCAGTCACCCGTCGCGCCGACGTACGGATCCTCGCAGCGACCAATCTCAATCTCGAAGACATGGTGCGCGATGGACGTTTCCGCGAAGACCTGCTGTATCGCCTGAACGTCATTACCTTGCACCTGCCGCCATTGCGCGAGCGGGCCGAGGACATCCTGACCCTCGCTGATCGCTTCCTGGCGCGCTTCGTCAAGGAATACGCCCGCCCAGCCCGGGGCTTCAGCGACGAAGCGCGCGAGGCACTGCTGGGTTATCGCTGGCCGGGCAACATTCGCGAACTGCGCAACGTGGTCGAGCGGGCCAGCATCATTTGTCCGCAGGAAAAAGTCGAAATCAGCCACTTGGGCATGGCCGAGCAACCGGTCAACAACGCCCCGCGAATCGGCGCCGCGCTGAGTCTCGACGAACTGGAGAAGGCCCACATAGGCGCGGTGTTGGCCACCGCCGATACCCTCGACCAAGCGGCAAAGACCCTAGGCATCGATGCGTCTACGCTGTACCGCAAACGCAAGCAATACAACCTGTGAGCGCCACCTTATGAAACTGGCGATGAAGCTGCGCACACGGCTGTTCCTCAGTATCTCGGCACTGATTACCGTGGCGCTGCTGGGGCTTTTGCTGGGCCTCGTCAGCGTCATGCAGATGGCCAATACCCAGGAAAAGTCCGTGCGCGACAACTTTATCCTGCTCGACCTGGGTCTCAAGTTGCGCCAGACGCTGGGCGATCAGTTGATGATCATGCTCGATGAAAAACCCGATCTGGCGGCGCTGGAAGAATCCAAGCGCCAATATTTCGAGTTGTTGGACGAGGGCATTGCCCATGAGCGAGAACAGGACGATTCAGCCGCCCGCTTCAGCCACGCCAAAGCCGATTACATCAGTTTTATCCAGGCTTTCGACGCGTCTCTCCAACAATCGACGCCACTGAGCAGCAATCAGGACCTCACAGAGAAGTTCAACGTGCTGCGCGGCGGCTTGATCGATGGCTATCGACACGCACTGAACAAAATCAGCGATACACAGGACCGCGCCCGCGAACGGGCTCTCCTGATTTCCAGCTTGCTGGGCCTGGTGGGCCTGGCGGTATTGATCATCGGGTTCGTGACCGCCCACGGCATAGCCAGGCGTTTCGGCGCGCCGATCGAGGCCCTGGCGGCCGCGGCGGACGATATCGGGCAGGGCAAGTTCGAGGTGACGCTGCCCATCTCCTCAGCGGCGGAACTGAACCTGCTGACGCGGCGTTTCGGCATCATGGCCCAGGCGTTGCGCGAACATCAGGCCACCAATGTCGATGAACTGCTCGCCGGCCAGCAACGCCTGCAAGCGGTGCTCGACAGCATTGATGACGGCCTGCTGATGATCGACCGCCAGGGCCGGCTGGAGCACCTCAATCCGGTGGCCCAACGGCAACTCGGCTGGGACCAGGAACGCCTGGGCCAAGGATTGGGCGAGGCGCTTGGACGTATCGAGCTGGATGACGAGCTGCAAGTGGTCCTGCGCGGTGGTTCCCAAGAGCGCGCGCCAGACGACCTGAGCATTGAGGTAGATGGCGAATCCCGCGTGCTGACGTACAGCCTGACGCCGGTCATCCATACCCAGGGCCAGATTCTCGGGGCAGTGATGGTATTGCATGACGTCACCGAACAGCGCGCCTTCGAGCGGGTACGCAGCGAATTCGTATTGCGGGCGTCTCATGAGCTGCGCACCCCCGTGACCGGCATGCACATGGCATTCGGGCTGCTGCAGGAGCG
Organism: Pseudomonas alvandae; assembly: GCF_019141525.1. Lineage (GTDB taxonomy): Bacteria > Pseudomonadota > Gammaproteobacteria > Pseudomonadales > Pseudomonadaceae > Aquipseudomonas > Aquipseudomonas alvandae. The sequence goes on along the minus strand of NZ_CP077080.1, from coordinate 265,835 downwards.
CGTGCATTTCCCCGAGGACTCTCGCGAGGCGGACCTGCTCAATACGGTCAATGAAGAAATGCAGCGGCTGATGCAGCTCATCAACGACCTGCTCAACTTTTCCCGCTATCAGAACGGCTTGCAGAAACTCACCCTGGCGCCTTGCTCCATCGAGCAAATGCTGGACGCGGCCCGGCTGCGGTTTGCCGAGCAGGCCGAAGCGAAGGGCGTCGAGCTGTTGGTGGAGATCCAGGGACCGTTGCCGCGCCTGCATGCCGACGCCGCGCAGTTGGACCGGGTCTTGGACAACTTGATCGACAATGCGATGCGTCATACCAACGATGACGGCCAGATCCGTTTGCAGGCCCGACGCCACGGCGAACGGGTGATTATCAGCGTTGAAGACAACGGCGAGGGTATCGCCTACGGCCAGCAGGGCCGGATCTTCGAACCCTTCGTCCAGGTCGGACGCAAAAAGGGCGGCGCGGGGCTCGGCCTGGCGCTGTGCAAGGAGATCGTCCAGCTGCATGGTGGACGCATGGGCGTGTATTCCAGGCCAGGGCAGGGCACCCAGTTTTATATGGCCCTGACGGTCTGAAACCGCCTCAAGCTTCGTCGTCCAGGCGTCGTCCGAGCAAGCGCCGACCGCGGGTGATCAACTCTATGAGCTGCACCGCACTGAGCGCGTGGGCGAACAGCCAACCCTGACCGAACTTAACGCCTTCGCTGCTCAGGTATGACGCCTGGGCCTCATGTTCGATGCCTTCGGCAATCACCTTTAGCTGTAACGCATGAGCCATGCGGATAATGTGCGGCGCCACGCCACTGCTGGCTGCATCATGGCCCAAGGCGTCGATGAAGGCCTTGTCGATCTTCAGGCAATCCACCGGCAGCGTCTGCAGGTAAGCCAGGCTGCAATAACCGGTGCCAAAATCGTCGATCAGGACCTGATGCCCCAGGTCGCGCAGCGATTGCAGGTTATCCCGGGCCACCAGCACATCAACCAACCCACGCTCGGTAACTTCGAACGCAATCTGGCGCGCCGACACTCGATGCCGCGCCAGCAGGCGGGTAATCACTTCCCCAATGCGCGGGACCATCACATCGCAGGCCGCGAGGTTCACCGAGATGTACAGGTGTGGGTTGGCGCGCAACAACTGGCCCAACTGGTCGAACAGCCGCTGCAGGACGAAGTCGGTAATCTGGCGAATCTGCCCGGTGTTCTCCGCCATGGGAATGAACAGGTCCGGGCTGGTCAGCGTACCGTCTGGTCGTCGCCAACGCAGCAACGCTTCGGCGCCGACACAGTTGCGGCTGCGCAGATCGAAAATCGGCTGATAGAGCACCTGTAGCTCGCCGCGCCGGATGGCCCCGTGCAGCTCCGCGTCCATGGATTGGCGCTGACGCGCCAGCAAAAACACTTGGAAGCCGATGCCAAGGCCCAGCATCAAGCTGATCGGCAGCATCCACCAGGCGTTGGCGGGAATGCGAAGGCCGTTGCGCGGCGCAATCAGCACCAGTTGATATTCCGGGTTGTCGGTCGGCATCCGATAGATCAGCCGGGTCTGGGTCACTTGCAAGGCGTCCCGGCTTTTTGGCGGCCACGGCTCCGCCGGCGGCCAGCGTTGCTCGGTGCCGAGGACTGGAATGGCCCGCTCGCCCTCGTCCAGGACCACAAGGAGGCTGCTGCCTGGGGGCAGATCGACGACATCGGTCAGGTGACCGCGAGACGTAGCGACCCGGAAATTGCCGCGCCCCAACATCAGGGCGGCACGATTTTCGTCGGGCTCCGTGGTGGTGTTGAGCCAGTAACTGTAGGCCGGGCCTCGCAAGTCGGGTGGGCGGGCCAACGATAAGCCGCTCTGGCGCGGGCGATTGGAACATACGCCGTGACTATCGATGTAAGCGGCTTCATAGACAAAACGGTAATTGAAGCTCACCTGTTGCAGCGTCGCGATCATGTCGTCATCACAGCCGCGCAGAGGTTGGGCCTGAAGATCATCGAGGCTTTCGCGCAGTTGGCCGAAAAGCTGTTCCAGGCGCTGCAGGAAACGCTCGCCCTGGGCATTCATCTGGTCGCTTTCGCGCTGCTGGATCTGTTGCATCACCACGAACAGGCTCCCCGCCAGCAACAGCACGGTACTCAGGGCAGCCGCGACCATCGCCAGGAAAACAGGGCGATGGAGCCAGCTTTGCAGGGTTTCTCGGGCAGCCGTCATCGTTGGTAATCCGAAAGTTACCAATGAGTTATAGCTTCTGTTTTGGAATTGGCCCGCGCAGTCGGACGGGCGTCATTATTTTGTCTGGTTGAGGACCGTCAGGATCGCCGCACTTTGGGCGTCTGGCGCGCCATCGAACCGGGCCGGTCGATAGCGCATCTGGAACGCGGCCAGGACCTGATGAGTGGTGACGTCCCATTCGCCGGTGCGCGGCGTGGGGTAGCCAAGGCGCGCCAGCTCGGCCTGGAACCAACTGGCGCTGGGAAGCTGATCCACATAGGCGGCCTGCTGGCGAGCGACTGCCCGTTCGTCTGGCCAAACCCCCAAGCCGGCCTCGGCCAGGCGTTTCCAGGGAAACAACGGCCCGGGGTCCAGTTTGCGCATGGGCGCGATATCGCTGTGACCGATGATGTTCACCGGATTGATCGCGTTACGCCGGGTGATGTCCTTGAGCAGGACGATCAGGGATTGGACTTGAGCTTCGCTGTAGGGATACCAGAGACGTCCGGTGGGCGTATCGATATAGCCCGGGTTGACGATTTCGATACCGATCGAGCTGGAGTTGAGCCAGGTCCGGCCTTGCCATTCACTTTCGCCGGCATGCCAGGCACGTCGGCTTTCGTCCACCAGCTTGTAGATGGTTGCGTTCTTGTCATCGCCGATCAAGTAATGGGCACTGACTTCGCCATGGGTCAGCAGGGACAGGGAGCGTTCCAGGGACGCCGAGGTGTAATGCACGACAACGAACTGGATTCGACTGTCGTGGTTGACCGAGGGATGGCTGGTGTCGAGTCGGGGACCGCTCGCGCAACCGGCCAGGAGAAGCAACGAAGCAAGAAGCGGGGCAAATTTCATGGCGATAGGGTGTATGCAGAAAAATAATGCAACAGTGTAACGTATCGCCCAGCAATGATCCGATTGGACCGCGACATTAAATAATTTGGAACAATTGAAGCCTCAGCCTAGCTCCACGCGATTACGTCCTGCATTTTTAGCCCGATATAGCGCCTGATCGGCTCTTTTAAGCACCAGATCGCTATGTTCTCCCGGTTTGAATGCCGTCATGCCCATGGACACCGTGACCGTGACCGGTTCGCCTTTGAAGTGAAACGGACAGGCTTCGATGGCCGCGCGCAACGCCTCGGCCAGTTTTGCACCAGCGGCCAGGGGCGTATCGGGGACCAGCAGGACGAATTCCTCGCCGCCGAAGCGGGCAATGAAATCGCCACCGCGTATACGCTTGCGCAGCACCGAGGCGATGAGCTTCAGCACGCGGTCGCCGGCCAGGTGGCCATAGTTGTCATTGATCCGCTTGAAATGATCCAGATCGAGCATGGCAATCAGCAAGCTGTTGCCATGCCGCTGCCATTGCTCGACTTCCCGTTCGAGACGTTCGCTCCAGGCGGCGCGGTTGGGCAAGCCCGTCAGCGGATCGACCAATGCCTTTTGCCGCTGCTCTTCCAGGTTCTCCCGAACGATCAGGGCGTCCTGCTCCATCAATGCAACGCGCTCGGCCAGGCTTTTCAGGCGAGCCGACACTTCCTGCTCGCGCAAATCCCGTTGTTTCTGGTGCTGATCCATCGTGCCGAGCAAACCTTCAAGGTGGTTTTCCAGCACGTGCTTGAGGCTCTCCAGGTCATCGGCCTGCTGCACGCTGTTTTGCAAGCCATCGACCTGCTCGCGGATCTGGGTGTCCATCTCCCTGGAGGCCGATGAATGGTCGGCATGGTCTTCGCTGGCCGCCCGCAGGGTGTTTTGAAACGACTCCAGCCGATCGTTCAGCCGCTGAAGATAAGCTTCGAATTCGTGCTGGCCGCTGTCGGTGATCGCCAGCATGAGCACAGCCAGGTCGTCGAGAACCGGCAGCAACTCGTACCAGTTCAAGCCGTTTTTCAGCCGTTCCCGCATGGCCTCGGCTTGAGGACGATGCCGCTCCGGCAATGTCAGGTCGCCCAGCAACCCCAGCAAGGTGTCTTCGATGTGGCGAGCGACCGAGCTGTAGGACGGCTCCGGGGAATCAGGCAGATTATAGGGAGACTCATCCGGATCGATCGCCGCGGGAAGCTCGGCAGGTTCTTCCGGAACCGCTGTAGCCTCGAAGATGGGCTGGGGCGGTTCCTCTGGCGTCAGCTCGTCGGGATTCTGGGCAGCGGGGGCCGGCTCGGTGGGTTCATCGGGGGTCGGCGCCGACTCGATGCTCGGCTGGGCAGGCGACACGACGGGTGCTGGTGCTGGTGCTGGTGCTGGTGCTGGACCAGGCTCGTCCACTGTTTCAATGGATGCCACCGGCTCGGGCGTCATGTCCGGTGCGTGGACTTGTTCCGCTTTGGATAGCGGCGGCGCCGGTGCCGCGGCTGCAGTATCAATGGCTTGGGGTTGGGAGGGCAGCGGGGCCGCTTCGGCTTCAGCCGTCAGGGCGGGCGCGGGTGTCGCTTCCGAGTGATCGTGGCCGCCAAACAGTCGTTGAAGCAGGCCGGGACGGCTCGGCTCCTCCGGCGTGTCCAGTGCCCTGATCGCCTGCCCTTGCAATTGGCTCAGTTCACTGAGCAACAGCGGGATTTCCCGCGCCTGGTCGGCCCGGGCCTCCAGTTGCTTGGAGAATTTCTTCAGGGGCCGGCTGACTTCCTTCGGCAGCGGCAGGCTCTGCAACTGGGCGACCAGGGCCGTCAGCGCCGCGCTCACCTGTTCCGCGCGGGTCTCGCGACGCTGTTCGGAATCAAGTACGGCTTTCTCCAGGCGTGGAAGCAAGGCGGCGAGGGCGGCGTCCATGTTGTCGGTACGCACCACTTCGCGCATTTCCTTCATGCACTGGTCCACGGCCCGATCGGTACCCTCGGCGGCGAGGGTGCTGCGCACCAGGCCACGACGCAACAAGTCGAGCCGAGCGTCCCAGCGGCGCTCGAGCTTTTCCTGTTGTTCGATGCTCTTGAGGTATTTTTCTCTCCAGCGTTCGGCGTCGTCGCTCATTCATCGGATCCGCGAGGGGCAGGACTCAGCGCGGGGAATGCATCAGCCGTGAGCGAACCCGGCAAACGTATTTCGACCGCGACGGGCAGGTGATCGGAAATGGGCTGGGCCAGCACCTCGACCCGTTCGAGGGTCAGGGTCGGGCTCAGCAGGATATGGTCCAGGCAGCGTTGAGGACGCCAGCTGGGGAATGTCGCTTCAAGTTGCGGAGCCAGCAGACCAAGGTCGCGCAGGGGGGAGGTCTGCAACAGGTCGGTGGCATGGGTGTTCATGTCGCCCATCAGCACCTGATGCTTGTAGCCGCCAATCAGCTCGCGAATGTACGCCAGTTGCATCGTGCGAGTACGCGCCCCGAGCGCCAGGTGCATCATGACCACGATCAGCGCCTCCGGACCTTCGCCGAAACGCGCGAGGATCGCGCCGCGGCCCTTGGGGCCCGGCAGCGGATGGTCTTCGATCGCCCACGGTCGCAAGCGGCTCAACACACCATTGCTGTGCTGGCCGAGACGTCCGAGGTTGCGATTGAGTTGCTGGTACCAATAGGGAAACGCGCCCAGTTGGGCAAGGTGCTCGACCTGGTTGACGTAGCCGGACCTCAGGCTTCCGCCGTCGGCTTCCTGCAAGGCCACCAGATCGAAATCCTTCAACAGGTCGCCGATCTTCTGCAGATTGCCGGCGCGTCCCGTATGGGGCAGCACATGTTGCCAACCCCGGGTCAGGTAATGCCGGTAACGTTCGGTGCTGATACCGACCTGGATATTGAAACTGAGCAGCCGCAAACGACTGTCGGCAGGCAGGCCCGTGGACGCGACATGATGCTCGTTGACCCGTGCTTCATGCAGGCCAACAACGCGTTCGGTGCTCCAGCGGGCCATGGCAGGCGCTACGCTTAGTTGGCAGCGGCCTTGGTCGCCGCCCGCTCTTTGGCGATCAGCTTGTCGGCCAGTTGCAGTGCTTCGTTCGCGCCGCCAGCGGAGCCGATGTCAAAGCGGTATTTGCCGTTGACGATCATGGTCGGTACGCCAGTGATTTCGTATTTCTTCGCCAGCTCACGAGCCTTTTTGATCTGCCCCTGGATAGCAAAGGAGTCAAACGTGGCCAGGAACTTGTCCTTGTCGACGCCCTGGGTCGCGAGGAACTCGGCCATGTCTTCTTTCTTGGTCAGCTTCTTGCCTTCTTTCTGGATCGCATTGAACACCGCTGCGTGAACCTGGTGCTCGACGCCCATGGCTTCGAGGGTCAGGAACATCTGGCCGTGGGCGTCCCATGGGCCGCCGAACATGGCCGGAATGCGCACGAAGTTCACGTCCGAAGGCAGTTTTTCAACCCATGGGTTGATGACTGGCTCGAACGCATAGCAATGCGGGCAACCGTACCAGAACAGTTCCACCACTTCGATCTTGCCAGGCACAGCCACCGGAACGGGGTTGGTCAACTCGACGTAAGGGGCCTTCGATTCCTCGGCGTTGGCTTGGGCGGCCATGCCGAACAGGCTGGCAGCGACGAGCGCGGCGCTGATGATCAGATTACGCATGCTTTACTCCTGGACAATGAGGTGGCCTCGCGAGACCTGTTTCTAAGACAGACCGTGGCGGGTTCAAGTTCGCTAGTGTAACGGCAGCGGCCACAAAAAAGGGCGGCCAAAGCCACCCTTTTGATGTTTGCATCGACAGATTAATCGAGTGTTAACGTTGCGGGGAATGCAAACCTCACAACGCCTGGCCAACGGTCTTAATGCAGACCCTGGATATAACTCGACACAGCGGCGATGTCTTCGTCGCTCAGCTTGCGCGCGATGGTGCGCATGGTCATCGCGTCGCCGTCGTTGGCACGACCACCTTCTTCCTTGCGGAAATCGGTCAATTGCTTGGTGACGTATTGCGCGTGCTGGCCGCCCAGGTGTGGGAAGCCTGCGGCGGCGTTGCCGCTGCCATTCGGCGAGTGGCAGCCGGTGCAGGCGGGCAGGCCCTTGTCCAGGTCGCCGCCGCGGAACAGCGCTTCACCGCGAGCCACGAGTTTTGGATCAGCGGCGCCGACGCTGCCCTTCTGGCTGGCGAAATAAGCGGCGATGTCCGACAGGTCCTGATCGCTCAGGTTGGTCAGCAGGCCGGTCATTTCCAGGACGACACGCTTGCCGTCCTTGATGTCATGCAATTGCTTGGTCAGATAACGCTCGCCCTGGCCCGCCAGTTTCGGAAAGTTGGGCGCCATGCTGTTGCCATCCGGGCCGTGGCAGGCCCCGCATACGGCCGCTTTTGCCTGGCCGGCGGCGGCATCGCCTGCGGCGTGGGCTACGCCGGACATCCCCAAGGTCAACAGCAGACTCACGATCAGTTTGTTCATCAGCTAATCCAACTACGGCTAAGGGTTAAAGAGTTATGGACCGGGTTTACTCGCTCATCCACTGGATGATGGCTTGGTAATCCTCGGCACTGCAGTCCATGCACAAACCACGCGGCGGCATCGCCTTGAAACCCTGGGTCACGTGTTGCACCAGCGTCCCCATACCTTTCGCCAACCTTGGCGTCCAAGCTTCCCGGTCACCCTTGCGGGGTGCCGTGGGCAGTTGGCCGGAATGACAAGCACCACAAACACGGTTGTACACAGCTTCCGGATCCTGTGTAGCCTGAGCGCTGTAAAGCGGCATCAAGACACCGGCAGCTAGCAGCCATTTCGTCATAAAACGACCTTTTCAGGGTTGAGAGCGAGCTGCGTTCTAGTGCGCAATTTCGGTCGGTCGCTCCCGTGAGCCTCATCCTACGCTGGGACAAAGCGCACACAAAATCTGCGGCATTATATACTGGCGTCACTGAAACGGAAACGACACAGCTTGCCGCGTCCATTCCCGACGCCGCCCACATCGGAAATCCCATGCAACTGAAGAACCCTATCCTCGGCCTGTGCCAACAGTCCACCTTCATGCTCAGCGCTGCCAAAGTCGATCAATGCCCTGACGACGAAGGCTTCGAAGTGGCTTTCGCCGGGCGTTCCAACGCCGGTAAGTCCAGCGCGCTGAACACCCTGACCCATGCGAGCCTGGCCCGTACTTCGAAAACTCCGGGCCGCACACAGCTCTTGAACTTCTTCAAGCTAGACGATGAACGCCGTTTGGTCGACCTGCCCGGCTACGGTTATGCCAAGGTGCCGATTCCGCTCAAGCAGCACTGGCAACGCCACCTGGAAGCCTACCTGGGCAGCCGAGAAAGCTTGAAGGGTTTGATTCTGATGATGGACATCCGCCATCCGATGACTGACTTCGACTTGCTGATGCTCGATTGGGCAGTCGCCAGCGGCATGCCGATGCACATTCTGCTGACCAAAGCCGACAAACTCACCTACGGCGCCGCGAAGAACACGCTGCTCAAGGTGCAGTCGGAGATTCGCAAGGGCTGGGGCGATACGATCACCATCCAGTTGTTCTCGGCCCCCAAGCGCATGGGGTTGGAAGAAGCCTACACGGTGCTGGCCGACTGGATGGAGCTGGCGGACAAGGGCAGCGACGCGGCTGAATAAGCCAAATCGCAGGCAAAAAAAACCCCGGACTTCGTATGGGGAGGGGGAAGTTCGGGGTCCAAGTTCCGGACCGCTAGGGCGGGGTCCAGATATCTGCCAACACTTAACACAACATAGGAGCATTGAAGGGCTTCACCAGCCATTCAGAATCTCTGAGTGGGATTTCACGGGTTTAGTTCAGATTTTTTTGGAAATAACTGTAGGAACTTTCAGAGCTGATGCTCCCGACGCTGCATTGCGGTGACTCCCTGTGGCGAGGGAGCTTGCTCCCTCGCCACAAGAGCACTCGACCTAGGTTTGCGATCAGTGCGCCTCATCCCAGTTATTGCCCACACCTACTTCTACCAACAGCGGCACGTCCAGCGTGGCGGCGGCGCTCATGTGCTGGCGGATTTCCCCGCTCACCTGATCGACCAGGTCTTCGCGCACTTCCAGGACCAGTTCGTCGTGGACCTGCAGGATCACCTTCGCATCCAGCCCTGAGGTCGCCAGCCAGCGATCCACGGCCACCATGGCTTTCTTGATGATGTCAGCCGCGGTGCCTTGCATCGGCGCGTTGATGGCGGTGCGCTCGGCGCCTTTGCGCAGGGCCGGGTTCTTCGCGTTGATGTCTGGCAGGTACAAGCGACGACCGAAAATGGTTTCGACGAAACCTTGCTCGGCCGCCTGGGCGCGGGTGCGCTCCATGTATTCCAACACACCCGGGTAACGGGCGAAGTAGCGGTCGATGTAGGCCTGGGACTGCTTGCGATCGACGCCAATCTGCTTGGCGAGGCCGAACGCGCTCATGCCGTAGATCAAGCCGAAGTTGATCGCCTTGGCGCTGCGACGCTGATCATGGGTGACGGCTTGCAGTTCGACGCCGAACACTTCGGCGGCGGTGGCACGGTGCACATCCAGGTCGTTGCGGAACGCATGGAGCAGACCTTCATCCTTGGCCAGGTGCGCCATGATCCGCAGCTCGATCTGCGAATAATCCGCCGCCAGCAGCTTGTAGCCTTTCGGCGCGACGAAGGCCTGGCGGATGCGCCGACCTTCGGCCGTGCGAATCGGAATGTTCTGCAGGTTCGGGTCGATGGACGACAGGCGTCCGGTCGCAGCGACGGCTTGCTGGTAATTGGTATGGACGCGCCCGGTGCGGCTGTTGATCTGCTCCGGCAGGCGATCGGTGTAGGTGCTCTTGAGCTTGCTCAGCGAGCGGTACTGCATCAGCACCTTGGGCAGCGGGTAATCCTGCTCCGCCAGCTCGGCGAGCACCGCTTCGGCGGTGGACGCCTGGCCCTTGGCGGTTTTACTGAGCACCGGCAGGCCAAGTTTTTCGTACAGGATGACGCCCAATTGCTTCGGCGAGCCCAGGTTGAATTCCTCGCCGGCGATGGCAAATGCCTCACGCTCCAGGGCCACCAGTTTCTCGCCCAGCTCGACACTCTGCGCGCCCAGCAGGTTGGCATCGACCAGCGCCCCTTGGCGCTCGATCCGCGCCAGGACCGGCATCAATGGCATTTCAATCTCGCTGAGTACCTTGCCCAGGCTCGGCGTGGCGGCCAGTTTTTCCTGCAAGGCCTGGTGCAGGCGGAAGGTTACGTCGGCGTCTTCGGCGGCATAAGGCCCCGCCAGCTCCAGGGATATCTGGTCGAAGGTCAGTTGCTTGACGCCTTTGCCCGCGATGTCCTGGAAGTCGGTCTTGCTTTGGCCCAGGTACTTGAGCGCCAGGCTGTCCATGTCGTGGCGAGTCGCGGTGGAATCCAGCACGTAGGATTCAAGCATGGTATCGAAGGCAATGCCTTGGACCAGGATGCCGTTGTCTTGGTCGCCACCGATGGCGCAGTTGGCCAGGATATTGGTTTCGAACTTGGCGTGCTGGCCGACCTTGAGCTTGTTCGGATCTTCCAGCAGCGGCTTGAGCGCCTTGAGCACCGTGTCGCGGTCCAACTGCTCGGGCACGCCCATGTAGGAATGCGTCAGCGGGATATACGCCGCTTCGAAAGGCGCCACGGCAAACGACAACCCAACGAGTTGCGAGTGCTGGGCATCGCCTCCGTTGGTTTCGGTGACGAAGGCAAACAGCGGCGCCTTGTCGAGTTTCGCCAGCCACGCGTCGAAGCGCGCCTGGTCAAGGATGACTTCGTACTTGGCCTCGGCAGCGCCGGGCTGTTCTTCGGCAACTTCGACGATCTCCTGGCCGGCACGCTTGGCGTCCCGCTGGTTTTCTTCAAACCAGCTCTTGAACTCCAGCAAGGTGTAAAGCTCGGCCAGTTTCTCGTGATCCGGCGCGCCCATCTGCAGGTCGTCGAGGCCGACATCCAGCGGCACGTCGGTCTTGATGGTCGCCAGCTCATAGGAGAGGAAGGCCATTTCCTTGTGCTCTTCGAGCTTGGCGGCCAGGGTCTTGGCACCGCGAATTGGCAGCGTGGCGACAATATCCAGCTGTGAATACAGTTCGGTCAGGCCGCCATTGACGCCCACCAGCAGGCCGGAAGCGGTCTTCGGCCCGATGCCCGGAACGCCCGGGATGTTGTCGGACGAATCGCCCATCAACGCCAGGTAATCGATGATCTGCTCCGGAGCGACGCCAAACTTCTCCTTCACGCCAGCCACGTCCAAGGCGCTACCGGTCATCGTGTTGACCAAGGTAATGTGCCCATCGACCAACTGCGCCATGTCCTTGTCGCCGGTGGAGATCACCACCGGACGGTCAGCCGCCGCGCTGCTGCGCGCCAGGGTGCCGATCACGTCATCGGCCTCGACGTTGTCCACGCACAGCAGCGGGAAGCCCAGGGCCTTGACGCTGGCGTGCAGCGGCTCGATCTGCACCCGCATGTCGTCGGGCATGCTCGGGCGATTAGCCTTGTATTCGGCGTACAGCGCATCGCGAAACGTCCCACCCTTGGCGTCGAACACCACGGCGAACGGACTGTCCGGGTACTGCTTGCGCAGACTCTTGAGCATGTTCAGCACGCCCTTGACCGCGCCTGTCGGCAGGCCTTTGGACGTGGTCAGCGGTGGCAGCGCGTGAAAGGCGCGGTACAGATAAGAAGAACCGTCCACCAGGACGAGGGGGGCTTGGCTCATGAGCAGGATCAACCTTTTCGGCGGGTCCAAGGCTAGAATAGCGGGACCGTTGACGACAAAGGGACAAGGTTATCATGCGTACACTAAATCGCCTGTTACTCGCTGGCTTGTTTGCATTCACCCCGATAGCCGTCATGGCGGCGGACGACGCACCCTCGGCGGACCCGGATGTCACTATCCGCACCGAAGGCGACAAAACCATCCAGGAATATCGGCAAAACGGCTTTCTGTACGCGATCAAGGTCACGCCCAAGAACGGCAAGCCTTATTTCCTGGTACGCGCCGACGGCACTGATGCAAACTTCATCCGCTCGGACCAGCCGGATATGCTGATCCCTTCGTGGAAAATCTTTGAGTGGTGATGCCGCTCCCGACTTCAACCGGCGCCCGCTGAAGGGCGCCCGTACTGGCAGTTTTAACCATGTCTGTGTTCACGCCCCTGGCTCGGCCCGAGCTGGAAACCTTTCTCGCCCCTTATGGGCTTGGCCGTCTACTTGATTTCCAGGGGATTGCTGCCGGCAGCGAAAACACCAATTTTTTCATCAGCCTGGAGCAGGGTGAATTCGTCCTGACCCTGGTCGAACGTGGCCCGGTGCAGGAAATGCCGTTCTTCATCGAACTGCTGGACGTTCTGCACGACGCCAATCTGCCGGTGCCTTACGCCTTGCGTACGACAGACGGCGTTGCGCTGCGGGAACTGGCGGGCAAACCGGCGCTGCTGCAACCGCGCCTGGCCGGCAAGCACATCAAGCAGGCCAACGCCCAGCACTGCGCCCAAGTCGGCGAATTGCTCGCGCATCTGCACTTGGCGACCAAGGACAACATGATCAAACGCAAGACCGATCGTGGCCTGGACTGGATGGAGGAGGAGGGCGGCAAACTGCTGTCGCACCTTGATACCGAGCCACGTCAGTTGCTGGAAGCTGCGCTGGAGGAAATTTCGCTGAAGAAAGTCGGCATCCTGGCGCTGCCCCGGGCCAACATCCATGCAGACCTGTTCCGTGACAACGCGATGTTCGAGGGCACGCACCTGACCGGACTGATCGACTTTTACAACGCCTGCTCCGGGCCGATGCTGTACGACGTCGCCATCGCATTGAATGACTGGTGTTCGGATGACGACGGTGTGCTCGATGGCCCACGGGCGAGGGCATTGCTGGGCGCCTATGCGGCGCTACGGCCGTTCACCGCCGCCGAGGCGCAATTGTGGCCGACCATGCTGCGTGTGGCATGCGTGCGGTTCTGGTTGTCGCGGCTGATCGCCGCCGAGTCGTTCGCTGGTCAGGATGTGTTGATCCACGATCCGATGGAATTCCAGCAGCGGTTGGCGCAGCGGCAGAAGGTCCACGCGTTGTTGCCTTTCGCCCTATAACAGCAGGCGACGCGAAGGCTTTTGTGGCGAGGGAGCTTGCTCCCGCTCGGTTGCGCAGCGACCGCAAGATTTTTAGGGCCGCTTCGCAGCCCAGCGGGAGCAAGCTCCCTCGCCACAGGTTCTGCGTTGACAGGCTATAGCGACTCCAAACACCCCGCCAAATCATTCCCCAACTTCTCCAACAACTGCTCATACCCCTGCGCCGTCGCCGGGGTGTAGCCACCCAGCGCGTCCAGCTCCGCCAGTTTCACCGGCAACCCGGCCACCAGGGTTTCGGCCAGGCGCGGGCGCAACGGTGGTTCGCTGAAGACGCAGGTCTTGCCCACCGCCTGCAAGCGCGTGCGCATGGCCGCCACGTGCTGGGCGCCGGGCTGGACTTCGGCGGCCACGGCGAACACCCCGGCGTGCTTGAGTCCATAGTTGTCTTCGAAATAATCGAATGCTTCATGGAAGACGAAATACGGCTTGCCCGCGATCCCGGCCAAGCGTGTCTTGAGGCGCGCGTCCAAGGCATCGAGGCGCTGGTTGAAACCCTTGAGGTTGCTTTGATAACGGGCAGCATTCGCCGGATCCGCTGCGCTCAGGTCAGCCGCCATCCTGGCGGCGATCACGCGCGCATTGTGCGGCGACAGCCACAGGTGGGCATCCACGGTGCCGGGGCGATGATCATGATCGTGCTCATCGCCGCCATCGTCATGATCTTCGTGGGACGCGCTGTCCTCGGCGAAATGACGCAACGTGAGCCCCGGTAGGTCCTGCACCGCAACCGATGGCAACGTACGACCGTTCAGCACACGCGGTAGGAAACCTTCCATGTCCGGCCCGATCCAGTACAGCAGGTCCACCGATTGCACCTTGCGCACATCGGAGGGCCGCAACGCGTAGTGATGGGGCGAAGCGCCCGGCGGCAGCAGCACTTCCGGAACGGCCACGCCGTCCTGCACGGCGGCGGCAATCAATTGCAACGGCTTGATGCTGGTGAGCACCTTGACGTCGGCCTGGGCCGAGCCAATCAGCAGGAAACTTGCGACAAAAGCGACAAAGAGCGAAAAAAATCGGGACACGATGACCACTCGAAGAGGCGAGAACGGGTAACATAATAACGTCTCTCACTGAACTCGTCGCTGCCCATGCCTATTACACCCCTCGCCAGCCGTCCCCACGATCACTCCCACTGCGTGCACAGCGCGCTGTCCGAGGCCGATGCCATTTGCGCGCGCCAAGGGTTGCGCCTGACAGCCCTGCGTCGGCGGGTGCTGGAATTGGTCTGGCAAAGCCACAAGCCACTGGGCGCGTATGACATTCTCGCGGTGCTCAGCGAGCAGGACGGCCGTCGTGCCGCGCCGCCAACCGTCTACCGTGCCCTGGATTTCCTCCTGGAAAATGGCCTGGTGCATCGCATTTCGTCGCTGAACGCCTTCGTCGGCTGCAACCATCCGGAACACGCCCACCAAGGCCAGTTCCTGATCTGCCGCGAATGCCACGCCGCCATCGAGCTGGAACAGAAATCCATCAGCGATGCCATCATCGCCAGCGCCAAGGACGTCGGCTTCGTGGTCGACACCCAGACCGTCGAAGTGGTCGGCCTCTGCTCCGGCTGCCAGGGGGCCTGATGAGCAACGCGCTGATCCGCCTCGAGCAGGTGGCCGTGACGTTCGCCGGGCAGAACGTGCTGGATAACATCCATTTAAGCGTCGAACCGGGGCAGATCGTGACGTTGATCGGCCCCAACGGTGCCGGCAAGACCACCCTGGTGCGCGCCGTGCTGGGGCTGCTCAAGCCGGACAGCGGTAGCGTCTGGCGCAAGCCTCGGTTGCGCGTCGGTTACATGCCGCAAAAACTCCATGTCGATCCAACGTTGCCGCTGTCGGTCCTGCGATTCCTGCGTTTGGTACCGGGCGTGGATCGTGAACGCGCCTTGGCCGCGCTGAAGGAAGTCGGCGCCGAGCAGGTGATCGACAGCCCGGTCCAGAGTGTTTCCGGCGGCGAGATGCAGCGGGTATTACTGGCCCGTGCCCTGTTGCGCGAGCCCGAACTGCTGGTGCTCGACGAGCCGGTGCAAGGGGTCGATGTAGCGGGACAGGCCGAGCTGTACAGCTTGATAACCCGTTTGCGCGACCGCCATGGCTGCGGCGTGTTGATGGTGTCCCACGACCTTCACCTGGTCATGAGCACCACCGACCAGGTGGTCTGCCTGAACCGTCACGTCTGCTGTTCCGGGCATCCTGAACAGGTCAGCGGCGATCCGGCTTTCGTCGAGCTGTTCGGAAAGAACGCACAGAGTCTGGCGATTTATCATCACCACCATGACCATGCCCATGACCTGCACGGTTCGGTGGTCAACCCCCCTTCTGCTTCAAAACATGTTCATGGAGACGGCTGCAAGCATGGCTGATTTTCTGTTGTACGCCCTGCTTGCAGGCTTGGCGCTCGCGCTGGTGGCCGGTCCACTGGGGTCGTTCGTGGTCTGGCGGCGCATGGCCTATTTTGGCGACACCTTGTCCCACGCGGCGCTGCTTGGCGTGGCCATGGGTTTTCTGCTGGACGTCAGCCCGGCCATCGCGGTGACGGTTGGCTGCCTGCTGCTCGCGGTGGTGCTGGTGACCTTGCAACAACGCCAGCCGCTGGCGTCCGACACGCTGCTGGGCATCCTGGCGCCGAGCACGCTGTCGCTCGGGCTGGTAGTGCTGAGCTTCATGCGGGACGTGCGGATCGACCTGATGGCCTATCTGTTCGGCGACTTGCTGGCGATCAGTCCGACGGACCTTGCCTGGATCCTCGGCGGCAGCGCGGCGGTGCTGCTGTTGCTGGTGACGCTGTGGCGTCCGTTGCTGGCGGTCACCGTCCATGAAGAGCTGGCGCGAGTCGAAGGTTTGCCCGTGGTGGGCCTGCGCTTGGCACTGATGCTGTTGATCGCGGTGGTCATCGCCGTGGCGATGAAAATCGTCGGCGTCTTGCTGATTACCTCATTGCTGATCATTCCTGCGGCTGCGGCACAGCGTCACGCCCGCTCACCCGAGCAGATGGCCTTGGGTGCAAGCCTGCTGGGCATGCTCGCGGTGTGTGGCGGGCTGGCACTGTCCTGGTTCAAGGACACCCCGGCCGGCCCATCGATCGTGGTCAGCGCCGCTGCGTTGTTTCTGCTGAGTTTTGTCCTGCCCCGTCGAGGGGTGTAGACTTGCTCGCTTTTTGCGCAAATAGAGAGTCGCAGGAATGAAGCCGTTCGCCTCCCGTTATCTGCTCCTTGTCGCGTTTTCCCTGCTGCTGGGTGCCTGCCAGAGCACGCCGCCAGTCGTCGAGACCCCTGATACAAGGGCTCCGGCCATTGCCCAGCTCGAACAAAGCCTGGCCAGCAATGAGCTGGCCACCGCTGAAGACCAATTGGCCGCTTTGCAAAGCCAGGCGCCCGAAGATCGCTCGCTGGAGCCCTACCAACGGCAACTGGCCGAGGCGTACCTGCGCCGCAGCCAGATCGATCTGCAAAAAGGCGATGTAAACGCCGCCGCCACTGCCCTGAGCCGTGCCCGGGCCTTGATGCCAAAGGCTCCAGCGCTGACCGGCGAAGTCAACAGTGCCATTGCCGAGGCCCGCAAGGCCGAGCTGGATAAAGCCGAAGCAGACCTCAAGGCTGCCGAAGCAAAACCCGTCGCCAAGGTGATCGACCCGAGCGAGCCGAGCACCACCGTTGCGCTTAACCTCGCTGATATACAGCAAATGCGTCGGCAATTAGATGCCATCGCCGCCGATGTGGTGAGTTATCAGTGTGACGTCAGCATCCAGGCGCCACGCACCAATGACTATCCATGGCTGGCGACGTTGCTGACAAAGCGGGTCAAGAAGCTTGATCCGGGGTTTGACTTGAAACTGCAGAAGCAGATTTTGCGCAGTGTGCCGGCACAGATGGTGCTAACGCCGCGTAAGCCCTAAAAGCATCGCGAGCAAGCTCGCTCCCACAGTGGTTTGTGTCGATCACGAAACCCCATGTGGGAGCGAGCTTGCTCGCGATAGCGCCCTACCAGACAACAAATCTCTTTAGGCCGGAACCGCCTTGGCCTTCGGCTCCCGCGCCCAAACCCGATGCTGGGCAATCGCCGCAAAAAACCGCGAAAAACCGCTCGCATCCGCATCTTCGATCAACCCCGCATCCACCTCCAGCTTCAACTCCACCAACAGCTGCCGGGCCTCACCATGAAGCCCAATGGCTTTCAGATGCTTGTAGGCCTCCAGCACGTAATGCAACGCCACGCCGTCGCGACTCAAGGCCTTGATCGACTCCGCACCGCCTGGCACGAACACCGCGTCAAAGGCAATCGACGGCAGGCCTTCCATGGACGCATCCACCGCCAGCGTCTGCCCATCCGCCGTGGTGACCGGCGCCGAGGTCGGCCCCAGCACTTTGGCGTGGGCACCTTCGGCCTCCAGGGCTTGCTTGAGTGCATTGATGACCGCCCCATCGACACCGTTGGCCACCAATACCGCCACTTTGCGCGTCTTGATGTCGCCAGAGAGCAGGTTCGCCTGGCTCAAGGCCGGGGATTGCTCCAGCGATGGCGTCGGAACATCAACCGTACCGGCGCTCGGTGCCGGCAAGCCAAGGTTCTTGGCAACTCGCCCGGCCAGTTCCAGGTCGATATTGGCGAGGATCTCGTTCACCTGCCGCGCCCGGATGAATTCACGCTCCACTTTTCCCAGTTCAAAGCTGTAGGCCGCAATGATGTGTTCTTTTTCGTGGGGGCTCATGCTTTTGTAAAACAGCCGTGCCTGGGAGAAATGATCGCCAAACGAATCGCTGCGCTGGCGGATCTTGTGAGCGTCGATACGCTCCGGATAGCTTTCAAAACCGCCATCCTGTGGGCCGGGCGGCGTCTCTTTCGGCCAACCGCCATCGATGGAGTTCGGTTCGTAGGACGCGCGTCCCTTGTCGATGGTAGTGCGGTGCATGGCATCCCGCTGGCCGTTGTGCACGGGCGTGATCGCGCGATTGATCGGCAACTCATGAAAATTCGGCCCACCGAGTCGGCTGATCTGCGTATCGGTGTAGGAAAACAGCCGGCCTTGCAGCAACGGGTCATTGGTGAAATCAATGCCCGGCACGATATGCCCGGGGCAGAACGCAACCTGCTCGACTTCGGCGAAGAAATTATCCGGGTTACGGTTCAGCACCATCTTGCCCAGCGGCGTGATGGGCACCAGCTCTTCGGGAATAATCTTGGTCGGGTCGAGCAGGTCGAAGTCGAACTTGTGCTCGTCTTCCTCGGCAACGATTTGCACACCGAATTCCCATTCCGGGTAATCGCCCATCTCGATGGACTCCCAGAGGTCGCGACGGTGGTAGTCGGTATCCTTGCCTGCAAGCTTCTGGGCTTCGTCCCACACCAAGGAACAGGTCCCAGCCTTGGGTCGCCAGTGGAATTTGACGAAGCTGCTCAGGCCTTCGGCGTTGATCATGCGGAAGGTGTGCACGCCAAAACCTTGCATGGTGCGCAGGCTTTTTGGAATGGCCCGGTCAGACATCGCCCAAATCACCATGTGAGCCGATTCCGGCACCAGTGAGACAAAATCCCAGAACGTGTCGTGGGCCGAGCCGCCGGTGGGAATCTCGTTGTGGGGCTCGGGTTTAACCGCGTGGACGAAGTCTGGAAACTTCACCGCGTCCTGGATGAAAAACACCGGCATGTTATTGCCCACCAGGTCGAAGTTGCCTTCGTCGGTGAAGAACTTCACGGCAAAGCCACGCACGTCCCGCACGGTGTCACCGGAACCCCGCGGGCCTTGCACAGTGGAAAAACGCACGAACACAGGCGTCTTTTTACTCGGGTCCTGCAGGAAACCGGCCTTTGTCAGGGCCGAATGCGCTTCATAGCTTTGGAAATAACCATGGGCGCCAGTCCCGCGGGCATGAACAATGCGCTCCGGGATGCGTTCGTGGTCAAAGTGCGTGATTTTCTCACGCATGATGAAATCTTCCAGCAGCGACGGCCCACGCGCACCGGCGCGCAGAGTGTTCTGGTTATCGGCAATCTTCACGCCCTGGTTGGTACGCAACGCCTGCTCAGTGGCGTCGGAGCGAAACTGCTCCAGGCTTTCAAGCTTGGCGTTGCTATTGCCGCGGTCCAGGGTATCGGTCCCGGCCAATTGGCTGGGGGCGGCAGGTTTGTTAGTGCTCATCAGGCATGACTCCTCGTTGCGATCCCCGCCGTGGCCAGGACCCGTGAGTTCGATGCGCCAGGCACGGTACCTGGGCATGTTTTGAGTTGCTTAATGAGTGACCGATGGCGTTTCGCTGTGTTCCTTTTATCTGTCCTTTGATCGCCTTATTGCCAAATCACTGGTTCATTCTCAAATAAATGCTAAGAACCTCTATACGGACAGGCTAAAATGCGCGCCCGGCTAACCGCTGATCCTTTTTCAACGCGCCCCACAAGGTTCGCTACGTGATCGAGTTTCAAAATGTTCATAAAACCTACCGAGTCGCCGGTAGGGATATCCCCGCCCTGCATCCGACCAGTCTGACGATTGAGAACGGTCAGGTCTTCGGCCTGATTGGCCATTCTGGCGCAGGAAAAAGTACCCTGCTGCGCCTGATCAATCGCCTTGAAGATTCCACGGGCGGAAAGATCATCGTCGACGGTGAAGAAGTCACCGCCCTGGACGCCAGCGGCCTGCGCCGCTTCCGCCAGCAAGTCGGAATGATTTTCCAGCACTTCAACCTGCTGGCGTCCAAGACCGTGGCCGACAACGTCGCGCTGCCGCTGACGCTGGCTGGTGAATTGTCCCGCAGCGAAATAGACCAGCGCGTCGCCGAGCTGCTGGCGCGGGTAGGGCTGTCCGACCACGCCCGCAAATACCCGGCGCAACTGTCCGGCGGCCAGAAGCAGCGCGTCGGCATCGCCCGCGCCTTGGCGACCAAACCCAAGATCCTGCTGTGCGACGAGGCCACCAGCGCCCTCGACCCGCAGACCACCGCTTCGGTGCTGCAACTGCTGGCAGAGATCAACCGCGAGCTGAAGCTGACCATCGTGCTGATCACCCATGAAATGGACGTGATCCGCCGCGTTTGCGACCAAGTGGCCGTGATGGACGCCGGCGTGATCGTCGAGCAAGGCCCGGTGGCCGAGGTGTTCCTGCATCCGAAGCACCCGACCACCAAGCGTTTTGTCCAGGAAGACGAGCAGATCGACGAAAGCGAACAGCGCGACGATTTCGCCCACGTCCCAGGGCGTATCGTGCGTCTGACATTCCAGGGCGAAGCGACCTACGCGCCATTGCTCGGCACCGTCGCCCGGGAAACCGGTGTGGACTACAGCATCCTGGCCGGTCGCATCGACCGCATCAAAGACACCCCCTACGGGCAACTGACCCTCGCCATCACCGGCGGTGACATGGAGGCGGCATTCGCCCGCTTCACCGCGGCCGATGTCCACATGGAGGTGCTGCGCTGATGGAATTTTTTGCAAACGTCGACTGGCTGGAAATCTGGCTGGCAACCGGCGACACCTTCCTGATGCTGTTCGGCTCGCTGCTGTTCACCGTCCTGCTCGGCTTGCCCCTGGGCGTGTTGCTGTTCCTGTGCAGCCCGCGCCAACTGCTCGAAGCCCGCGGCGTTTATGCGCTGCTGTCGCTGATCGTCAACATCCTGCGTTCGCTGCCGTTCATCATCCTGTTGATCGTGATGATCCCGTTCACGGTGTTGATCACCGGCACCTCCCTAGGCGTGGCCGGCGCGATCCCACCGCTGGTGGTCGGCGCCACACCGTTCTTCGCCCGCCTGGTGGAAACCGCCTTGCGCGAAGTCGACCGCGGCATCATCGAAGCCACCCAAGCCATGGGCGCGACCACGCGGCAGATCATCGTCAACGCCTTGCTGCCGGAAGCCCGTCCGGGCATTTTTGCAGCGATTACGGTGACAGCGATTACGCTGGTGTCCTACACGGCCATGGCCGGTGTAGTCGGCGCCGGTGGCCTGGGCGACCTGGCAATCCGCTTCGGTTACCAGCGTTTCCAGACCGATGTCATGGTCGTCACCGTGGTGTTGCTGCTGGTCCTGGTTCAGGTCCTGCAAACCGTGGGCGACAAGCTGGTTGTGCATTTCTCTAGAAAATAAGGCCTCGCGCCCATAAACATGAGCCGGCCATTCGCTGGCAGGCGCCGAGAGCAGGCGCCTCAAAAGGAGTTAGCTGAATGAAAAA
Source organism: Pseudomonas alvandae (assembly GCF_019141525.1). Classification (GTDB taxonomy): domain Bacteria; phylum Pseudomonadota; class Gammaproteobacteria; order Pseudomonadales; family Pseudomonadaceae; genus Aquipseudomonas; species Aquipseudomonas alvandae. The sequence goes on along the minus strand of NZ_CP077080.1, from coordinate 244,524 downwards.
ACTACTGGTTGCCTTCGCTGCTGCCGCCGCGTTCTCCGCCCACGCCGACACCCTGACCGTCGCGGCCACGCCCGTGCCCCACGCGGAAATCCTCGAATTCGTCAAACCGGCGTTGGCGAAGGAAGGCGTGGATTTGAAGGTCAAAGTCTTCACCGACTATATCCAGCCGAACGTGCAGGTCGCGGAAAAGCGCCTGGACGCCAACTTCTTCCAGCACCAGCCGTACCTGGATGAGTTCAACAAGGCCAAGGGCACGCATCTGGTGAGCGTGGCCGGCGTGCACCTGGAACCCCTGGGTGCTTACTCCAGCAAGTACAAGGCACTGACCGAATTGCCGGGCGGCGCTAACGTAGTGATCCCGAACGACGCTACCAATGGCGGTCGTGCGCTGTTGTTGCTGGCTAAGGCTGGGATTATCAAGCTGAAGGACTCGGGCAACATCCTGTCCACTACCAAGGACATCGTTGAGAACCCAAAGGATCTGAAATTCCGTGAGCTGGAAGCGGCGACTATCCCGCGGGTGCTGACCCAGGTGGATCTGGCGTTGATCAATACCAACTATGCGTTGGAGGCCAAGCTTGATCCTTCCAAGGATGCGTTGGTGATTGAAGGTAACGACTCGCCTTATGTGAACATCCTGGTGGCTCGTGAGGATGACAAGGACAGTGAGGCGATGAAGAAGCTGGTCGCCGCGCTGCATACGCCGGAAGTGAAGGCTTTTATTCTTGAGAAGTACAAAGGCGCGGTTTTGCCGGCGTTTTGAGCTGATTGGGTGTGAAAAGAACGGGGCTGCGTGGGAACGCAGGCCCGTTTTTTTTGCAGCGTTTGTCCATCGTTCGGGCCGAATAAACCCTGGGATCTGCTTCATTGTTCCATAACCCTCATGATAAATTCGCGCCGCGACCTCTAATCAATAGAGGGCATTCAGGGAGAGAAGTGAGTGATCAAGTCTTTGTTGGTTGGGGCATTGCTGGCAATGGCATCCGCATCGGCGTCTGCGATGAGTTGCGACAACCCTAGAAACGCCTATGACAGAACCTATTGCGCGTCGCTGAAAATGGTTCAGTCGGATCAGGACATCAATGATCAATACAAGAAGACGATGAGTGCCCTGAACCCGGATCAAAAGAAAAAGGTGAAAGCCGCTCAAATCCAGTGGATCAAAAATCGTGACAGCGCCTGCTCCAACGATGGCCTGCTCTACCTGGACTGCGCCAATGAGAAGACCGAGGCGCGTATCGTCATACTCAAGGCTGTGGAGCGCGAGTGCCGTGCTGCCGGTTGCGACGACGCCAAGCTGTCGCAAGTCGAGTAATCCGATAAGCACGTCGAACTTGCAGTCGTACCCACGAAAACCCGACGTAAAGCGTCGGGTTTTTCTTTTTTATCAGCGCTACGCGGCGCCACGCTCGACCATCGCGCGCCATGCCCGGACGCTGGGGCGCTCCTGCATCCTGGCGTGCCAGGCTCGAAGTGCTAGGCACTCTCCAGGCACGGGGAGCTGCACCAGCGAGGCGAAGATCATCCCGCCCAGTACCGCAATGTCTGCCATCGAGAATTTCTCGCCCGCCACAAAGGGCTGGTCTTTGAGCAGGCTGTCGAAATAGCGCATGCCTCTGATCGCCTTGTCGCGCATCCGGCCGCCCCACTCGGCGTTCTGGTACAGCTCGACATCTGGGCCGAGGCCCGGCGTGGCATGGTGGAAGTACACACTGACGGCGTCGAGAAATTCGAGCTCGGCACGCTTGGTCATCATGTGGATAAGGCCCTTTTCCAGAGGCGTTTCGCCCGTCAGCGTCGGTTCGCCGACGAGGCTATCCAGGTATTGGGTAATCGCCGTGCATTCGGCGATCAGCGTCCCATCGTTCAGCTCCAGCACGGGCAGTGTCCCGGAGTAATTGATGGCGAGGAATTCCGGTTTCTTGTGCTCACCGGTCCAGAGATTCACCGGAATGAATTCGATTTTCGGCAACAAGCCTTTTTCCGCCAGTGCAATGCGCACGCGGGCGGGGTAGGGGCCGTTGAACCAATCGTAGATTTTCATTTCAGGAACCGTTGAAACGTCAGCGCGCTGTTGTGAAGGAGACATGATTCGAGCACCTGCCTGTCAATTGGTAGGTGAAAGATTGAGCTGATATTTTAACCCCGTCAATCCCCTACCTGACAATTGGCAGGTAGGGGATCCGGGCGTAGAATCGCGTCCAACTGAATCAAATCTCGTAACGAGGCGGTAACGTGAACGAAAATGCTCGAGAAGCCATCTTGGCGGCAGCGAAATCCGCTGCCCAACTGCACGGTTACAGTGGGATCAATTTCCGTAGCATTGCCGAAGCGGTGGGCATCAAGAACGCCAGCATTTACTACCACTTTCCGAGCAAGGCAGGGCTGGCTGCCGCGGTTGCCGAGCGCTACTGGCAAGACGTGCAGCAGGTGCTTGAAGGGATACGCGCCGCCAATCCCGAGCCGAAGGTGTGCGTTCAGTTGTATCCATCCATTTTTCGAAAGTCGCTTGAGGACGGGAACAGGCTATGTCTGTCCAGCTTCATGGCCGCCGAATACGAAGATCTTCCCGATGAAGTCTTGCGGGAGATCCGCGCGTTTGCGGACGTTAACGTGACATGGCTTGCCCAGGTGTTGGCCGATGTCGAAGTGGGCAGCGCGGCAGAATGTGAGCGCCGAGCCCGTGCCATCTACACCGCTGTTGCGGGTGCCCAGTTGATCGCGCGGACTCGGGCGGATGTCGGTCTGTACGATGATTTGATATTGAGTTACCGGGAGACAGGGTTGATTCCAGCCTGATCCTGGTTGTCGTCAGGAAGGAATGGTTGGGGCGTCTGACGTTTTGCTAAATCCCCTCGCCACAGTAATTCAGTTGTTTGCATTGGTGGCAGGGTGCCACAATCGCCGTTTTCGTTGCGTCACGATCAGGTGGATCAAATGGATGGCCCAAGATCTCGGAACGGCCAGGATTGCTTCATAGCCGAGCAAGTGCGAACTGACCGACTGCAACAACTGTTTCGCCAATCCGTTTCTGCGGTTTTTGGCAGTTACCTGGCTGCCATCATGCTGAGCTGGCTGTGTTGGGACCGGTTTGAGCACAGCGTTATTTTTTGGTGGCTGGCCATCCTGACCGCATCGACACTGTTGCGTATCGCAATGTTCGTTGCCTATTTCCGCAGCGACGAAAGTAAGCGCACGCCTCAACGTTGGGAGCGCAAATACTGGATCACACTGGTGTTATCCGCCGGTATCTGGGGCGGCGGCGCGTTTGTGATCATGCCGGCGGACGATCTGTTGTCCCAGGCATTGGTCATGCTCTTTACGGTCGGGATGTCCGTCAGCGCGGTGTCCTGCTACTCGGCCTACCGCGATATGACCCTGGTCTCCATTGGCCTGGTGCTGTTTCCCTGCACCGCCTGGCTGCTGTTTCAACCGTCCTCGATTCAAGTCGGCATGGCCCTTTCGATCCTGGTGTTTGCGGCCTTTGCGGCCCGCGCCACGCACAAGATGTCCCAGGCACTGGAAATCGCCTTTCGTCTTACTCGCGAAATGGAACAGGCGAACAGCATTTCGACCCGTGCCGCACAAACCGATGAACTGACCGGCCTGAAGAGTCGGCGGGCTTTTTTCGAGCATGCCCAGCAACTCTACAACGAGTGCAAGAGCAAACGATTGGGGTTGTGTGCGGTCATGTTGGACATGGATCACTTCAAGCACATCAACGACACCTACGGCCATCAGGTGGGGGATCAGGTTTTGCGCGAGATGGGGGTGGTGATCAGTTCGTCGTTTCGGGCAACCGATATCCACGGGCGGCTCGGCGGGGAAGAGTTCGCCATTCTGCTTCCGGACACTTCCATCGAAGTCGCTACCCAGATTGCAGAACAGCTCATCGATACGATCGCGGGTTTGATGATCGAGCCTGTCCACGGCATATCGGCCAGCCTCGGCGTCGCATCGACGGGGGCCTGTAATAAGGATCTTCACAGCTTGATGAACGATGCGGATAAGGCCCTGTATCGAGCGAAGGCGTTGGGGCGTAATCGAGTGGCTGTCGCTTAGTCGGGTTGATTTGTATTAACAGTCGGAATTTGACTGGGCCTGCCTTTGTCGATGTCGGCTACGCGGATCGAGCTCCGGCTCCAGACAGGTCTACGGAAGCTCTGATGGCATCAATTGCGTCTTGAGCGAGCGCCATAACGATCGTTGTACTGGTTTCAATCCGACTGATGATGTCTTCTCTCGGACCCTGCTTCCAGGCAACGCTTGCGTAAAAAACTGCTTGAGATACCTGGCGATGGCTTTCGCTTTCATAGGAGCGAATCAGGTGATAGTTGTCACTATCATGTAATGAGCAGCCATAAGAAACGACATCCATGCCCGCCTCCAGGTGAAGCGGAACACTGACATTCTGCATTACTTTGTGAAAATCCAATCCCGATCCTGGCCTCAAGGTGTACGTCAGGATTTCAATAATTCGAGTCATTCCAAATTTTCCATGTGGCATTTCCACGGGAGCATCCGCGCAGCTCAGCTTACGCCATCAGGGCGAGTTGCGTTACGGCACGCGTTGGACGATCGAGAAGCCCATCATCGGTGCGAATTTCCCTCCCTTTGAGAGCCTGCAATTGCGCGGGTCCTGCTGATTCCCCAGGCGCGTCCTTCCCCTGGCCTCACCTCGCGGCTCACGCGGGCTGGCGATATTGCAAAGCCTAAAAATAAATTTCCTTTCATATCAACTGGTTAATTCAAAGACGAAAAATTTTTCAAAATTTAGCTTGCGCGCTAATTATTCATCCGTTAACTTTATCGCAACTGGTTAGCGCGCAAATATTTAGCGCAAACCAAAACAACTCAAACCCATCAGCAAAAGAGGAAACACCATGAACGTTCTCTACACCGCAGTCGCAACCTCCACCGGTGGCCGTGATGGCCGTGCTGTTTCCAGCGACAAGATTCTCGACGTGAAACTGGCCACTCCAAAAGCCCTGGGCGGCGCCGGTGGTGAAGCCACCAACCCTGAGCAGTTGTTCGCCGCCGGCTACTCGGCCTGCTTCATCGGCGCGTTGAAATTTGTCGCCAGCCAGGGCAAACGCAGCATTCCGGCTGACGCCTCGATCACGGCCCACGTCGGCATCGGCCAGATCCCTGGTGGTTTCGGTCTGGACATCGACCTGCACATCAGCCTGCCAGGCCTGGATCAAGCCGATGCCCAAGCGCTGGTCGATGCGGCTCACCAGGTTTGCCCGTACTCCAACGCGACACGCGGCAACGTCGACGTCCGTTTGCACGTCACCGTCTAACTCACTCTATCTACGAATAAAAAGGATCAGGACATGAACACTCTCGGCAAAACACTCATTGGCTCGCTTCTGGCACTGTCCCTCGGCAATGCGTTCGCGACTTCCTATGTTCAACCTACGTTCGCCGAGGGTGGCTCGGATCGACTGATCGAGAACCGTGTCGCTGAAGGCGGCTCGGATCGACTGATCGAAAACCGTGTAGCCGAAGGTGGCTCGGATCGACTGATCGAAAACCGTGTAGCCGAAGGTGGCTCGGATCGACTGATCGAAAATCGCGTAGCCGAGGGCGGTTCGGATCGACTGATGGAAAACAGAGTGGGCTAAACAATCCCTCCATCGCCCCAAGAGCTGGTCGAATCAACCCATGTTGTTTCCAACCACAAACGCCGCTTATCTCTCACGAGGAAGCGGCGTTTTTTGCAACGTGTTCCAGGGTCCTAAACGATGCTATCCACCACACCGCCATCGACACGCAGTGCCGCCCCAGTGGTGGCCGAGGCCTGTTCCGAGCTGGCGTAGATGATCATGTTGGCGACTTCCTCGACGCGCGCCGCGCGCTGGATGATCGAGGTGCTGCGATGCTCGTTGACGAAATCTGCCGCGACCTTTTCCAGGCTTTCCCCGCTGCGCTCGACGTCGGCCTGGAGCATCTGGGCAACGCCTTCGGAAAGCGTCGGCCCCGGCAACACCGAGTTCACCGTCACGCCCGTGCCAGCGAGGCGCTTGGCCAGGCCACGAGCGATTGAAAGTTGGGCGGTTTTGGTGAAGCCGTAGTGGATCATGTCGGCAGGAATGTTCACGCCCGATTCCGACGAGATAAACACAATCCGCCCCCAACCGCGCTCGACCATGCCCTGCGCATAGGCCCTGGAAACGCGCACGCCGGACATTACGTTGGTTTCGAAGAAGCGCTGCCACTCACTGTCCGGCGTTTCGAAGAAGTCTTCCTGTTTGAAAATGCCCAAGTTGTTAATGACGATATCGAAGCTGGGGTGCTGGGCGATGAGTGCCTGGCAGCCAGGCGCGTGACTGAGATCACCGACAAAGCCAGTCGCCCTTGAAGCAAGGGCGCCCAAGCGCTGCAGCGCGTCCTCCACACTGCTCTCGCTGCGACCGTTGATAACCACTTGAGCGCCAGCTTCAAGGAAGCCTTTGGCAGTCGCGAAACCGATACCGCTGGTGGACCCGGTGACCAGGACATGACGTCCGGTGAAATCGATATTCATGAGGGGACTCCTTGATTAACGAACCAGAGGAAGTGCGATATTTCTGGCTGAACGGTCGTCCGACGGATCTAGAAAGGCTTTGCCGTCCAACGTCGCCGATATCGCAGGCCCTTAATCATGGACACGATTGAGGCTTTGCGCCTCTTTGTGACGGTCTTTTCCGCGGATGCCCGTTGCTACTTCCTTGGCAGGTTGGGGAACAAGCAAGGTTAGGGCATCAGCCGACATCGATGTGAAGTTGCCGGCCTCTTCGCGAGCAAGCTCGCTCCCACAGGGTTGGTGGGGGTTCTTGGTCATGGGGAGGGGCTGCTGCGCAGCCCAGCGGGAGCAAGCTCCCTCGCCACGGGGTTCGGTCGACCCAGCTTTCAGGCTTGCGCGCTGAATCGCTGCGCAGCACGCCGCTCAAGCATTGCGGCTTCCGTCTCTCGCGTCGCCCGTTCGCCTTTGTACGCCAGTTGGTTGAAAAACAACCCGTCCGAAAACTCCTGGGGAGGGACCGAGCCGGCGCGTTTGAGCATCGGCGCCAGATCGATGGTGCTGGCGAAGTTTTCCTGGGTCAGGTTGTAGCGGCCCAGGTAACTGCCGGACCAGGGCGAGTCGGCGTCGACCATGTCGATAGAGGCGTCACGGAACGCAACGGCGGCGGCTTTCAGGTCAGTGGACTCATTGAGCAGATCGGTCAGCCGCTGGGTGTCCGCGCTGCTGAGTTGGCCGGCCGTGTTGAGCACCTTCAGGCGGCCATCGGCCTCGACGGTGAAGCCATATTTCTTGCCGGCCAGGTCCGGATGGGTTGCCGACAGCATTGACTGGAACGTCTCGAAAGCGCTTCTCAGGGTGTTTTTCGCGCTCTCGGTAATCGCGGCGAATCGAGGGAAGTCTGGTGATTGGGAGCGACCGATCCAGGTTTCGATGATGACCGGCGATTGCACCATGGCCTGGGTTTCTTCACTGGGGTGAAAGATCGCTGCAGGGCCGGCACTTGTCAGCTGCTTTACGGCGTCCGTAGGAGGATTGGTTACCAACTTCTGGTCGGAGCGGGTGAGGTTAGTGTTGGCGGGAGAGATAGCGTCAGAGCTAACAGAGAATTCCATTTCATCGGTCCATGATTGGCGGATACATCGGGTTATCGACAGCGGGGGGCCGAGCTTTAGGGGGGCGGGCTGCTGCGCAGCCCAGCGGGAGCAAGCTCCCTCGCCACGGGTACCGTGCAGGCCAAGGCATTGTGGTTGTGGCGAGGGGATACTTGCCACAAGTAAGGCCTTTGCCGGAATTGATGCCCTGCCTTCAGTACCACCGCGCCTCGCCCGGCGGGCGTTTCTTGAAGCGTTTCATGCTCCACATGTACTGGCTCGGGTAGGCGCGTACGTAACGCTCGACCACCTTGCTCATGGCGGCGCAGGCGGTTTCGGTGTCGGTGCTGTACATCTCTTCCGGGGCGGCTTCGAGGATGACTTTGTAGCCGGAACCGTCCGGCAGGCGCAGGGCATGAAGGAACACGCCAACTGCTTTACCGCCAGCGAGCATGTTCGGCACAAACTTGCTGGTCAGGGCCTGGGTGGCAAAGAAGGGCACGAAGATACCGGCGGATTCGGACGGTTCCGGGTCGGCGGGGATGCCCACCTGGCCGCCTTTGCGCACTTCCTTGATGACGCTGAGGATGCCTTCCTTGGTCGACGCCGCGACTTTGTTGCCCAACTGTACGCGTTGCTTTTGCAGCAGTTCATCTACCGCCTTGAGCTTGGGCGGACGGTAGAAAATGATCGGTTTGCACTGGCTGCAATAGAAGTGGTTGAGCACTTCCCAGTTGCCCAGGTGGCTGGTGATGCCGACCACGCCTTTGCCGGAGGCCAAGGCTTCTTTCAGCACCTCCAGGCCTTCGACTTCGCGCACCAGTTCGATGGAGCGCTGGGCCGGCCAGATCCAGGCGCAGGCGCTTTCGGTCAGGGATTTGCCGATGTCCTTGAGGCTCTGGCCTACCAGGCGCTCGCGCTCGGCCGGGTCCATCTCGGGAAAGCATTTGGCAAGGTTGATCCGCACCACGTCGCGGGAACGGTTGGGCAATTTCCACATGAGCCAGCCGATGGCCGAGCCCACCGCTTGCACCGCTCGCCAGGGCAGCAGCGCAAACAACCGCAGAGCGCCGACCAGCAAGGCGCCTTTCAACTTATCCACAGGTCACTCCTGAATGTATGGGCCGTGTTGCGAGCCGGCTATTCTAACCACCGTTTACCAACTCGGCGTAGCGGTCACAGTCCTGGGTGTGGTCCATGACCATGCCGGAGGCCTGCATCAAGGCGTAGCAGATGGTTGGCCCGACGAAGGTAAACCCGGCTTTCTTCAGGCCTTTGCTCATCGCCAGCGCCTCGGGCGTAATGGCCGGCACTTCGGTGCGATCCTTGAAATGATTGATGATGGGTTTATCGCCGACGAACGACCAGAGGAACGCCACCGGGTCTTCCAGCGCCAGCCAGGCCTGGGCATTGCGGCGGGCGGCCTTGAGCTTGAGACGGTTGCGGATGATGCCGGGGTCGAGCATCAGCTCATCGATTTCCGCGTCACTCATTTGCGCCACGCGCTGCACGTCGAAGCCGTACAACACTTCCCGGTAGCGCTCGCGTTTGCGCAAAACGGTGATCCAGGACAGCCCGGCCTGGAACCCTTCGAGCAAAAGCAACTCGAACAAACCCTGCGCATCGCGCAGCGGCGTGCCCCACTCCTGATCGTGATAAGCCATGTACAAAGGATCGTCAGAACACCAAAAGCAGCGTGGCATAAGGCTCCAGGGGGCGTGCGCACGAACGAATCGGGTATACTCCCGCTCTTTAAATCGCAGCCCAAGAAACAGGTGAATTTCGTGAGCCAGCCTACGCCAGCCGTGCGTACCTTCCAAGACTTGATCCTCGCCCTCCAGCAATACTGGGCCGAGCAAGGTTGCGTGGTACTTCAGCCCTACGATATGGAAGTAGGCGCCGGCACTTTCCACACTGCCACGTTTCTGCGTGCCATCGGCCCGGAAACCTGGAACGCCGCCTATGTGCAGCCCAGCCGCCGCCCGACTGACGGCCGCTACGGCGAAAACCCGAACCGCCTGCAGCACTACTACCAGTTCCAGGTGGTGCTGAAGCCGAACCCGGAGAATTTCCAGGAGCTGTACCTGGGCTCCCTCAAGCACGTCGGCCTCGACCCGCTCGTGCACGATATCCGTTTCGTCGAAGACAACTGGGAATCGCCGACCCTGGGCGCCTGGGGCCTGGGCTGGGAAGTCTGGCTCAACGGCATGGAAGTGACCCAGTTCACCTACTTCCAGCAGGCGGGCGGCATCGAGTGCTACCCGGTCACCGGCGAGATCACCTACGGCCTCGAGCGCCTGGCGATGTACCTGCAGGGCGTGGACTCGGTCTACGACCTGGTGTGGGCCGACGGCCCGTTCGGCAAAGTGACCTACGGCGATGTGTTCCACCAGAACGAAGTGGAGCAGTCGACCTATAACTTCGAACACGCCAACGTCGACAAGCTGTTCGAACTGTTCGACTTTTATGAAAGCGAAGCCAAGCGCCTGATCGAGCTGGACCAGCCGCTGCCGTTGCCGAGCTATGAAATGGTGTTGAAGGCGTCCCACACCTTCAACCTGCTGGACGCACGCCGGGCGATTTCCGTGACCGCGCGCCAGCAATACATCCTGCGTGTGCGCACCCTGGCGCGTTCCGTTGCGCAAGCGTACCTGCTGGCCCGTGCCAAGCTGGGCTTCCCGATGGCGACCCCGGACCTGCGTGATGAAGTGTTGGCTAAGCTGGAGGCTGCACAATGAGTGCTCAAGATTTTCTGGTTGAACTGGGCACTGAAGAACTGCCACCCAAAGCCCTGAACACCCTGGCCGAAGCGTTCCTGGCCGGCATCGAGAAAGGCCTGCACGCCGCTGGCCTGAATTTCGAAACCAAACACGTCTATGCCGCGCCGCGCCGCCTGGCCGTGCTGATCACTGCCCTCGAAACCCAGCAACCCGACCGCAGCATCAACCTTGATGGTCCGCCACGCCAGGCCGCGTTCGATGCCGACGGCAACCCGACCCAGGCCGCCCTGGGCTTCGCCAAGAAGTGCGGCGTGGACCTGAGCGAAATCGACCAGAGCGGTCCGAAGCTGCGCTACAGCCAGAGCATCAAGGGCAAGCCGACCGCCAGCCTGTTGCCGACCATCGTCGAAGACTCTCTGAACGACCTGCCGATTCCCAAGCGCATGCGCTGGGCCGCGCGCAAGGAAGAGTTCGTGCGTCCAACCCAATGGCTGGTGATGTTGCTCGGTGACCAGGTCATCGATTGCACGATCCTTGCCCAGAAGGCCGGTCGCGACTCCCGCGGCCACCGCTTCCATCATCCACAAAGCGTACGCATTACCGCGCCGGCCAATTACCTGGCCGACTTGCGCGCCGCCTACGTGCTGGCCGACGCCAACGAGCGCCGCGAGCTGATCAGCAAGCGCACCGAAGAACTGGCGACCCTGCAGGAAGGCACCGCCATCGTGCCGGCCAACCTGCTGGACGAAGTGACCGCGCTGGTGGAATGGCCGGTGCCGCTGGTGTGCTCGTTCGAGGAACGTTTCCTTGAAGTGCCGCAGGAAGCGCTGATCACCACCATGCAGGACAACCAGAAATATTTCTGCCTGCTGGACGCCGAAGGCAAGTTGCTGCCGCGTTTTATCACGGTCGCCAACATTGAAAGCAAGGATCCGCAGCAGATCGTCGCCGGTAACGAAAAAGTCGTTCGCCCGCGCCTGACCGATGCCGAGTTCTTCTTCAAGCAAGACAAGAAACAACCCCTGGAAAGCTTCAACGAGCGCCTGCGCAACGTCGTGTTCCAGGAAAAACTCGGCAGCGTCTACGACAAGGCCGAGCGCGTTTCGAAACTGGCGGCGTACATCGCCCCACGCATCGGCGGCGATGCCCAGCGCGCGGCGCGTGCCGGCATCCTGTCCAAGTGCGACCTGTCCACGGAGATGGTCGGTGAGTTCCCGGAGATGCAAGGCGTCGCAGGTTACTACTACGCCCTCAACGACGGCGAGCCGCAAGACGTCGCCCTGGCCCTGAACGAGCAGTACATGCCGCGCGGTGCCGGTGCTGAACTGCCGACCACCCTGACCGGTGCGGCCGTGGCGATCGCCGACAAGCTCGACACCTTGGTCGGCATCTTCGGCATCGGCATGCTGCCCACGGGCAGCAAGGACCCGTATGCCTTGCGTCGCGCGGCGCTGGGTGTGTTGCGGATCCTGATCGACAAGCAATTGGACCTGGACCTGAACGACGCCGTGGCCTTCGCCGTCAATGCGTTCGGCAGCAAGGTCAAGGCTGCCGGCCTGGCCGATGCAGTGTTGGAATTCATCTTCGACCGCCTGCGTGCGCGTTATGAAGACGAAGGCGTCGACGTTGCGACCTACTTGTCGGTGCGTGCCCTGAAACCGGGTTCGGCCCTGGACTTCGACCAGCGCGTACAAGCGGTGCAAGCCTTCCGCAAATTGCCGGAAGCGGCAGCGCTGGCGGCGGTGAACAAGCGCGTATCGAACCTGCTGGGCAAGGCCGAAGGCAACATTGCGGCCACCGTCGAAGCCAAGTACTTCGACAATGCCAACGAGTTTTCCCTGTACTCGGCGATCCAGCAGGCGGACCAGGCGGTCCAGCCAATGGCGGCGGCGCGTCAGTACAGCGAAACCCTGGCGCGCCTGGCGGCACTGCGCGAGCCAGTGGATGCGTTTTTCGAGGCGGTGATGGTCAACGCTGAAGATGCCAACGTTCGGGCCAACCGCTATGCACTGCTGGCGCGCCTGCGTGGGCTGTTCCTCGGTGTTGCCGATATTTCGCTGCTGGGGTAAATCTTGAAACTGCTGATTCTCGATCGGGATGGGGTGATCAATCACGACTCCGACGCTTACATCAAATCGGTGGAGGAGTGGTTGCCGATACCCGGTTCCATCGAGGCCATCGCGCAGTTGAGCAAGGCCGGCTGGACGGTGGCGGTGGCCACCAACCAGTCGGGCATTGCACGCGGTTACTATGAACTCGCCGTCCTCGATGCCATGCATCAGCGCTTGCGCGACCTGGTGGCAGAGCAGGGCGGGGAGGTCGGCTTGATCGTCTATTGCCCGCACGGGCCGGACGAAGGTTGCGATTGCCGCAAACCCAAGCCAGGCATGTTGAAAACCATCGCCGCTCATTACGGCATCGCGCTGTCAGGTGTGTGGTTTGTCGGCGACAGTCTCGGTGACCTGGAGGCGGCCAAGGCCGTCGATTGTCAGCCAGTTTTGGTAAAGACCGGGAAAGGCGAGAAGACTCTGGGCAAGACCCTACCGGTGGGCACCTTGATTTTTGACGACCTGGCGGCGATTGCCGCTGAACTTATCCACAATTAGAGCTCCCTAGACATCCTGATCAAGGATCGTTCGGGAAGCGCTTAAGCAGGCGGGCCTTGCCCGCAATGGTAAACGCCGCTATGTCGATACTGCAGGCCATCAGAACCTTTCTCTTTTACCTGCTGTTGGGCACCAGCTCCTTGCTGTGGTGCACCTTGAGTTTTTTTGTCGCGCCATTCATGTCGTTCAAGACGCGCTACCGCTTCATCAACGTTTACTGGTGCCGCTGCGCCTTGTGGTTAAGCAAGGTATTCCTGGGTATCAGTTACGAAGTGAAGGGTGCCGAGAACGTGCCTGACCGGCCCTGTGTCATCCAGTCCAACCACCAAAGCACTTGGGAAACATTCTTTCTCTCCGCCTACTTCGAGCCGTTGAGCCAGGTGCTCAAGCGTGAACTGTTGTTCGTGCCGTTCTTCGGCTGGGCCATGGCGATGCTGCGTCCGATTGCCATTGATCGCGACAATCCCAAGGTTGCACTCAAGCAGGTCGCGCAAAAAGGCGACGTGCTGCTCAAGGACAACGTTTGGGTGCTGATCTTTCCTGAGGGTACTCGTGTGCCTTATGGGACGATCGGCAAGTTTTCCCGCAGCGGTTCCGCATTGGCGGTAAACGCGTCCCTGCCGGTGCTGCCAATTGCACACAATGCGGGCAAATTCTGGCCAAAGGCTGGCTGGATCAGAAAACCGGGTGTCATCACAGTGGTTATCGGCAAACCCATGTACGCAGAGGGCACTGGGCCCCGCGCGATCGCTGAGCTCAACGATCGCGTACAGGCTTGGAATGAGCAGACGCAAAGGGAACTGGGTTCGCTTCCGCCAGCGCCTGCCGCACCCGCAGCACCGGACCAGCTCGCTGTTTGAGAACTGTGGATAACCTGTGTACCGTTTTATCCGATTTCGTTGCTTTTATTTTTTAACCCTTTGTTTTTAAAGCATATTTCTTAAGCACATAAAACAGCTGAAAAGGTGCATAAGTTTTTATACCCGCCAAATCGCAGCTTCGCCATTCCGTCGAAGACTGCGATTTTTCGCTCAGCTCAGCAGTTGAAACCGCAAGCTGAACGTCGTTCCCTTCCCGACCACACTATGACATCCGATCAGGCCACCATGACGATCCACGACCGCCTTGACCATGGACAGTCCAAGGCCGATACCGTCTACGCCGTGGGCGGAGGAGAAGCGTCGATACTGGCTGAACAACTCCGGCAGTTCCTCAGCGCCAATGCCTTTGCCCTGGTCGACGACGTCGCACATCAACCATCCCTCCACGCAGCGAACGTTTAGCGAAACGCGCGTTTCGCGCGGGCTGTATTTGATCGCGTTCTCCAGCAAGTTGAATATCGCGCGGGTCAGCAGCGGCTGATCGGCGCTGACCATGGCTTCGTCATCCTCCAGTTCGTGTTCCAGCTGGATATTTTTTGCCCGGGCAAGGGGCAATGCCTGATCGATCACGTCCAGGACCAGCATGGCAAACAAGGTCGGTCGGAATTGGTAGGCCTCTGACTCCGCCTTCGCCAGTTGCACAAAACCGTCGGTTAGATCCAAGGCACGACGCACCTGGTGCTCTATCTGATCGAACAATGGATTGTCCGCGCCAGCCTCATGTCGCTGCACGTCGAGCAGCGCGAGTATCGCCGAATGTGGCGCGCGCAGGTCATGCGACAAAAACCGGAGCATCACGCCGCGCTGTTCTTCTGCCTCGCGCTCGGCACTCAGGTCAGTCAGGCTCAGCAACCAGCCAATGGGCACGTCGCCCTCGACCGGCAGCAGTGCCGCACGTTCGAGGCGCAGGCTGCGCTCTCGGATATCGCGAAACTCAGTCAACGGCAAGGTAGACAGACGATGCGCAGGGCTGTGGTCCAGTGGCGGATACCCCAGGCGGGCCAGTTCCTCGATCACGTCACCGCCCACCAAGGTGTGGCCGAACAACTCACGGGCCTTGCGATTGCCAAGCAATATCTTGCCCTGCGGATCACTGATCATGGTGGCCACCGGCAGGTACTCCAAGCCATCGGCGATAAAACGACGGGTATCACGCGTCCGGCCCATGGCTTGTTCCAGTGCCATGATTTGCCCCTGCAAACGGTCACTTCCGGAATAGGAGGCTCGACGTCGCTCGGGGAATACTTTCGGCTCGGCATCCAGGCGGGCCAACTCCCAACCGAAATAAGCCAACACCACGCTCAATCGTCGCCAGTTCCAGATCAGGTAGCCACAGAGCATTCCCATCAAACTGGCCACCGGTGACCACCACCATCCCTGAGCGCCCAACAGTGCGCTGGTCAACAGGGCCACGCTCATGCCCCCCAGGGTGGTCCCCAGTGCAAGGCGGGGGCGCAACAAGAGCAAACCGAGCACGGCTCCAACCAGACACATGGACAGCAATGCGGCTTCTGGTCCATTGGGGGCCGTTTGCGTGCTGAACGAAATCAGCGCCGTCAGCGGTAACAGAAGCAAGCTTATCCAAAACCACTCCCGCATCAATTGCCGAAACAATTGTTGTACCTGAGTCGGTTCACGGCTTTCACGGCGACGCGGATTGCTCATAAGGGCCCTGGCGGAACATGAGGAAGAAAATTGCCAACACTCGGTCTTGGTAGGCAAGCCCGAGGACCGAGACTATAACGGACTCGATGGACGGCGTGCGGCTGCCTTTCCCTGCGCGTTGCGAGCCGGTATTGTCTCAGCCTGCGATGGGAGGATGGACGATTCAGCTATCGGGTTGGGCGTTCATGTCCACCTGGAAGATGTCCGTTATTTTTCGAGTTCAAGGAATCGCGTCATGCGTGTCGCCATACTGGACGATGAACCGGCCGAGCTGCGCCGGGTGGAACAGACACTGCAGCAAATCCCCGGCAGGGGCGAACAAGCCTGGACCCTGCACAGTTTCGAACGCACCGAAGACCTGCTGCGCCAACTGCGGCGTGAAACCTTCGACCTGTTGATCCTCGATTGGCAGTTGCCTGATATCAGCGGACTTGCCTTGCTGCGCTGGACGCGCGAGCACATGGACTCGCCGCCAGCCGCCATCATGCTCACCAGCCGCGACGGCGAGCACGACATCGTCCAGGCCCTCAACGCCGGTGCGGACGATTACGTCAGCAAACCGTTCCGCCCCAACGAACTCAAGGCCCGGGTCACCGCCGTGCTGCGCCGCCACAACTTGCAACGCACTCCGGCCAGCGAGGTGCTGGTGTTCAATGACCTGGAATTCGACGATGCCGAACTGACCGTCACCCGTGCCGGCATTCCCATCAGCCTCACCGAGCGGGAGTACCGCCTGGCCCGCTGCTTGTTCGCCAACCTGGGCCGGCCGCTGTCGCGTGAATATTTTTATGAGCGCTTCTGGACCCACGAGGAAATGACCTCGTCCCGTCCGCTCGACACCCATATCTATCGCCTGCGCAACAAGCTCGGGCTGACGGCGGATCGGGGTTGGCAGTTGCTGACGATCTATGGCTATGGGTATCGATTGGAGAGTGTGGCGGCGGGGAGTGAGGCGTCTGTCGCGAGTTAGGGAATAGCTCGGTATATCCGTGGCGAGGAGTTTCGTCCGGCTTTAGCTGGCTGGCGCTACAGTGCGAAGCGTTCGCGAGAAAAGCGGGGCCGCTACGCAGCCCATTGGGAGCAAGCTCCTTCGCCGCGGATTCCCACAATAAGCTTCGTGGGGCAGCAGGACGAGATAAGTAAATAGAGGATGGCCAACGCACGAGCGTTGGCCTTTTTCGTTGGGGCAGCGTGAACCGGATGCATATCCTTAACCAGCAATTTGAAAGGATTGGCGAAAGCGAAAATTCTCGCTTCCAAAATGATGGGTTCCACGTGGAACAAGCAAATGCAGCCATGATTGCCGGGGCGACGTGGATGACATTATCAATATGGAATGGAATGATGCATCTACCTGCTCCAGAATCAATGCGCCATCCTGAATATATATACACGCTGTTGTTGCATACAGGTATTGATTAATGACAAGATATATTTGAGTGAATCGTCGGGTATGTACTTGGCGACAATCGATCTGACATATATGGGGTATGTGTGGAAAGTCTACCGAACATGCTTGGTATCGTACTGGGCGTGGCACCAGCATTTATAATCCTGGGTGCAGTGAAAGGCATGCAGCCGTGGCGCATTTGGACATTGATAGCTGGACTTGCCTTGGTCATACACGCAACACTGATGGTAGGGATCATGACTGATTTCGTATCTCTCTTTGAAGCTTTGCAGGTGCAAGGCAAATTGACCGGAGAAATAGCATCGAACGCCCAAAAGCATCTTGCCCTCTGGACCATTATGTTCCCGGCAATTGTCGGTGCTATCGGTGCAAACTATCTAACGGCTTGGTTTCAATCAAACAAACCATAAGCGTTCCTGCCAATCCCGTGGATTAGCGCTCACGAGTGCTTGGATAGCTATATCTAGGCACTACCTAATCAAGGGCCGAAGGCGTTTACAACATTATCGACGAATCCACGGAAGGAAATGGATATGCAAAAAATATCAGAGCCGGAATTCAACCCACGCCTTTACATTGAGAGCTATTATTCTGCGCTAGAGATTGATAAGGATAATAATCCCTTTCCACGCCTGATGGCTTGGGAGTTTCTCTATGAATATATATGGGGTAAGGAGGGTCCTTGGAGTTCGCTGACCGATTCGACCAACCTCGACACTACCGCATTGCACGTGGGATTCTATCTGGCCAATTGGGGAATGTTTCGAGGCCGCTCGGAGCTGCTGCGCAACAGCAATCTCGACCTGATGAAGGAACTGGTAATGCGTCTTTTCCAAGGCCGGGGTCCTGAGTTATTTGACCTTAGCGCTAAGGACTTCATACCGGGAGCACCCAACCTTGAGCACAATCAGGCTCTACTGGACGAGGTGGTTCAGATCTTTCACGACATGCCTGGAAACGTGTCTTGGACCGACACCTTGATCAGTAAAATTTTACTAGGCGTCTGGGGTGAGTTCCCTGCACTCGACCGCTACTACAAACTTGGTATACGGTCATTCTACCCGCACCGCGGCCTAACCGAAGTCAGTGGTCGCTCACTCACGTCGTTGATGGAACTGGTCAAGACGGAGAAATTCGACCTTCCAACCATCGAAACCAAGAACTTACGACTTGCCTACCCAAAAGGACGCTTGTTAGATATGGCTTTTTTTCAAGCTGGCCTCAGAGGTAAAGGACACGCTTTTACGCTATGAGAATGGCGTCAACGTTGGATCTCGTCTTATACGCCGCCCTTTTATCACTTCGATCTAAAAATAATAAAAGCGTTATTCTTCATAGTGAATGAGGGCCGGCAAAAATTTGCTCGGGTAGCGAGATGGCAAATATGACTTATCCATATTCAATTCCGTCAGATTTTAAGCTGAATCTAACCTTCCATTTGCAAGGGTGTATGAGCCGATGAACGATGCCATAAAGCGTTACATAAGCAAAAAGACTCAAGATATGATTATGATGCCTCCTCTGAAGCGCGAGGCTTTTCGTCTGATAATTTGTTGCGCGTTTGCATTTATACTCAACGTGATTCTTTATACCGGTATTGAAACCGACGGCACTGTCAAGGGGTGGGCAGAAGGGCCATTGCAATTATTAGCCTCGACGACGATGCTCCTGTTTATGATTAAATTTTTCTTACCCGTGCTTGGTTGGACGATACTCAAAGCGGTACTTCTGAGTGCTAATAATACTTTCAGCGGAATTCTTAGCTTTCTGGCAAATCAATTTACCGGAGCGATGTATTGCGCAGGCCTTGTTCTAGGTTCAATCACACTAAAGCAGTACCTATTATCCAAATCGTTGGATGCAGAAATGGCCACCTTGTCAGCCTTCATGTTCCTGGCAGGTTTCATTTACTTCTATCTGTTTCAATGCGCGATCCAAAAAACCCCATTGCCTGCTCTTCTTAACCAGCCGATGCGCCGCCGATAGATCGACACTCTAATCGACGTATGTACCAATTGAACTGGCTCGTTACTCTTAGCCCTGCGGCCTGTACCTCTGGATTTCTATCGAGCGATCGCAACGTCACATTCCTTTTGATCGGCGATGGCTCTGCTAGCTCTGGCTCGCATGCGTGAAGGCGAGCCTTGGCCCGCCAGCAGGTAATCAAGCAGCCTTTTCGGCACCTTTTCATCTCGCAGCTAAAGTCTCGGTGACAGATAGAGACATATTGGTCGCAGGTTGAATGACATCGTCGACGGACGGAAGGGTGATCCAGTGAAGCACGAGGCCGGCCAATATGCTTGAGATAGTGTTGATTGAAAATGCGGCGATCGTATTACGCATTTTGAAGCGTCCATTTATTTTAGGTGGACCTCTATTAAATGCGCACAGGCGGTGTGGCACCACCACCTACAGAAAATTTCGTCGCACCCCAGAATGAGAACTCACAATCGGGAACCCACAACCGGATGAGGAGTGCATCCGCGACGAGGATTGCTCCAGCGCGCCAACAAAAAGGCCAACCCGCGCGGGTTGGCCTGTTCCTGGCGCAAAGCAGCATATTGGGAAATACACCAGCTTTTCTGGGATCCTACAACCGGATCAGAAATCCAGGTTAGACACCGCCAACGCATTGCTTTCGATGAAGTCACGACGTGGCTCGACCGCATCACCCATGAGGGTGTTGAAGATCTGGTCCGCGCCAATGGCGTCTTCGATGGTGACTTTCAGCATGCGACGCGAGCCCGGGTCCATGGTGGTTTCCCACAGCTGATCCGGGTTCATCTCACCCAGCCCTTTGTATCGCTGGATAGTGTGGCGCTTGGTGCTTTCGGCCATCAGCCATTCAAGGGCTTCCTTGAACTCGGTTACCGATTTCTTGCGCTCGCCACGTTGGATGTACGCACCTTCGTCCAACAGCGTGCTCAATTGCGCGCCGAGGGAAACGACAGTCTTGTAGTCGTTGCTGCCAAAGAAGTCGCGGTTGAAAGTGACGTAGTTCGACAGGCCGTGGGAGATCAGTTCGACCTCCGGCAGCCAGACGTTACGTTCACGGTCTTCGCGCAGGCTGGCCTTGTAGACCAGGCCGGATTTTTCCACGGTGCGCAGGCGTACTTCGTACTGGGCCAGCCAATCCTGCATCGCAGCGTGATCGGACAATTGCTCCAGGCTGACGGCCGGCAGGTAGATGAAGTGCTCGGTCAGTTCCTGTGGGTACAGGCGCGACAGGCGCTTGAGGGTCTTCATCACCAGGCGGAAGTCATTCACCAGGCGCTCAAGGGCTTCACCGGAAATGCCAGGGGCATCTTCGTTCAGGTGCAGGCTCGCGTCTTCCAGGGCCGACTGCGTCATGTACTCTTCCATGGCGTCGTCGTCTTTGATGTATTGCTCTTGCTTGCCTTTCTTGACCTTGTACAGCGGCGGTTGGGCGATGTAGATGTAACCGCGCTCGATCAGCTCCGGCAACTGACGGAAGAAGAACGTCAGCAGCAGGGTACGGATGTGCGAGCCGTCGACGTCAGCGTCGGTCATGATGATGATGTTGTGATAGCGCAGCTTGTCGATGTTGTACTCTTCGCGACCGATACCACAGCCCAGCGCAGTGATGAGCGTGCCGACCTCCTGGGAGGAAATCATCTTGTCGAAGCGTGCTTTCTCGACGTTGAGGATCTTGCCCTTCAACGGCAGGATGGCCTGGGTGCGACGGTTGCGGCCCTGCTTGGCGGAACCGCCAGCAGAGTCACCTTCCACGAGGTACAGCTCGGACAGGGCAGGGTCCTTTTCCTGGCAGTCGGCCAATTTGCCTGGCAGGCCGGCGATGTCCAGCGCGCCTTTGCGGCGGGTCATCTCACGAGCCTTGCGCGCGGCTTCACGGGCACGGGCGGCGTCGATCATCTTGCCGACCACCAGCTTGGCTTCGTTCGGGTTCTCCAGCAGGAAGTCGGAGAAGTACTTGCCCATTTCCTGTTCGACAGCGGTCTTCACTTCGGAAGAAACCAGCTTGTCCTTGGTCTGGGAGCTGAACTTCGGATCCGGCACCTTCACCGAAATGATCGCGGTCAGGCCTTCACGGGCATCGTCACCGGTAGTGGCGACTTTGTGCTTCTTCGCCAGGCCTTCCTGTTCGATGTAGTTGTTCAAGTTACGGGTCAGCGCCGAACGAAAGCCCACCAGGTGGGTACCGCCATCACGCTGTGGAATGTTGTTGGTGAAGCACAACAGGTTCTCGTTGAAGCTGTCGTTCCACTGCAGGGCGATTTCCACGCCGATGCCGTCTTCACGCTGGACGTTGAAGTGGAACACTTGGTTGACCGGGGTCTTGTTGGTGTTCAGGTACTCAACGAACGCCCGCAGGCCACCTTCGTACTTGAACAGCTCCTCCTTGCCGCTGCGCTCGTCCTTGAGGACGATGCCGACACCGGAGTTGAGGAAGGACAGTTCGCGAATCCGCTTGGCCAGGATGTCCCAGCTGAAGTGGATGTTCTTGAAGGTTTCGCTCGAAGCCTTGAAGTGGATCTGCGTGCCGGTGGTCTCGCTGTCGCCGACAATCGCCATCGGTGCCTGAGGCACGCCGTGGACATAGGTCTGTTCCCAGATCTTGCCGCTGCGGCGAACCGTCAGAACCAGCTCTTCGGACAGCGCGTTCACCACCGAGACACCTACGCCGTGCAAGCCGCCGGATACCTTGTAGGAGTTGTCGTCGAACTTACCGCCAGCGTGGAGGACGGTCATGATGACCTCGGCGGCGGAGACACCTTCCTCTTTATGCACATCTACCGGGATACCACGGCCGTTGTCGCGAACGGTGATGGATTCGTCCGGGTGGATGATGATGCTGATATCGTCGCAATAACCGGCGAGGGCTTCGTCGATGGAGTTGTCGACCACCTCGAACACCATGTGGTGCAGGCCGCTACCATCGTCGGTGTCGCCAATGTACATACCGGGACGTTTGCGTACGGCATCCAGGCCTTTCAGCACTTTAATGCTCGTTGAGTCGTACGTATTTTCTTCGCTCAATGCCTTCACTCCCGATGGTCGTGGGTCTGGGTGATACGGCCCTGTTCCACGTGGAACAGAGCGACTGGCGTTTCCGTCTGCCAGCCTTCCCTCAATAATTCGTGGTCTACACAGGTAATGAACACCTGGCAGCGTAAGTCTTCCAGCAAGCGGCACAGCGCACGGCGGTGGGCCTCGTCCAGCTCGGACGGCAAGTCATCCACCAGATAAATACACTGACCGCGACGGGCCTGGCTGACCAGATGCCCTTGGGCGATACGCAAGGCGCACACCACCAACTTCTGCTGACCCCGGGACAAAATGTCCGCGGCGTTATGTGCGCCCAATCTAAGACGCAAGTCAGCGCGTTGTGGTCCAGCCTGGGTGTGTCCCATCTGCTGGTCCCGCTGCAGCGAGCCAGCCAGCACGGCACTCAATTCCCGGTCTTTGTCCCATCCTCGGTAATAGCTGAGCGTCAGTCCCTCAAGCTCAACCAGTTCGCTCAAGGTCTGCTCGAAGACCGGTTTCAAGGCTTTGATATAAGCGCGGCGGTATTCATCGATTTCAGCGCTGGCCTGGCACAGTTCCCTGTCCCAAACCGCTTGCGAAACGGCGTCAAGTGTACCATGTCGCAGCCAAGAGTTACGCTGGCGCAGCGCCTTCTGCAGACGTTGCCAAGTCGCCATGAAACGCGGTTCCACGTGGAACACGCCCCAATCCAGGAACTGCCGACGGATCTTCGGTGCGCCTTCCAATAGACGGAAGCTATCCGGATTTATCAGCTGCAACGGCAGAATCTCTGCTAGCTGCGCAGCACTGCGGGCGTTCTGCCCGTCGATGCGAATCTGGAACTCGCCTTGGCGATCCCGGGAAATCCCCAGGGCGCTGTGGCCACCTTCCGCCAGTTCCACCTGCCCGAACACCGTGCACGCCAGTTGATCGTACTGGATGACCGGTAAGAGGCGGGTGCTGCGAAACGAACGGGCAAGCCCTAGCAGGTGCACGGCTTCCAGAACGCTGGTTTTGCCGCTGCCGTTGGCGCCGTAAAGGATATTGATGCGGGGGGAAGGGGAGAAGGTCACCGGGTGCAGATTGCGCACCGCGGTGACCGAGACGCGACTTAAGGACATCTAGCTGGTTACAGACGCATCGGCATGACAACGTAAGCCGAATCGTCGTTATCGGACTCCTGCACCAGCGCACTGCTGTTGGAGTCGGACAGGATCAGACGCACTTGCTCGGTGGTCATCACGCCCAGCACGTCCAGCAGGTAGCTGACGTTGAAGCCGATTTCCAGGGAGCCGCCGTTGTATTCAACGCCGACTTCTTCTTCCGCTTCTTCCTGCTCCGGGTTGTTCGCCTGGATCTTCAGCTGACCGTTGGCCAGTTGCAGGCGGATGCCGCGGTACTTCTCGTTGGACAGAATTGCAGTACGGCTGAAGGCTTCGCGCAGCGCTTGGCGATCGCCCAACACCAGCTTGTCACCGCCTTTTGGCAATACGCGTTCGTAGTCTGGGAACTTGCCGTCCACCAGTTTCGACGTGAAGGTGAACTCGCCAGTGGTAGCACGGATGTGGTGTTGGCCCAACACGATGCTGACATTGCCGTCCGGCTCGGTCAGCAGGCGGGCCAGCTCCAGGATGCCTTTACGCGGCACGATCACCTGGTGGCGATCCGGTTGACCGATATCGGCCTGCATCGAGCACATGGCCAGGCGGTGACCGTCAGTGGCGACGGCGCGGATAACGCCGGCAGACACTTCCAGGAGCATGCCGTTGAGGTAGTAACGCACATCCTGCTGGGCCATGGCGAAGCTGGTGCGTTCGATCAGGCGACGCAATTTGCTCTGGTCCAGGCTGCAGGTCAGCGAACCCGGGCCTTCTTCCACAGTCGGGAAGTCGTTGGCGGGCAATGTGGACAGGGTGAAGCGACTGCGACCGGCCTTGACCACGAGCTTTTGTTCATCGACCTTGATGTCGATCAGCGCATCGTTGGGCAAGCTCTTGCAGATGTCCATCAGCTTGCGCGCCGGCACGGTGATGGAACCCGGATCGGCCGGCTCTTCAAGTTGCACACGACCGACCAGCTCGACTTCCAGGTCGGTACCGGTCAGCGACAATTGCTGGCCTTCGACAACCAGCAGCACGTTGGAAAGTACCGGCAAGGTCTGGCGGCGTTCGACGACGCCCGCGACCAGTTGCAGGGGTTTCAACAGGGCTTCGCGTTGAATGGTGAAATGCATGGTCTAGTCCCTTGCCTTAATAAGCTGCGCTGGTGGTCATCAAGTGGTCAGTGTACGCAGCAGGTTCTTGTAGTCCTCGCGGATGTCCGCGTCGGATTCCTTAAGTTCGTTGATCTTGCGGCAGGCGTGCAGCACGGTGGTGTGGTCGCGTCCACCAAACACATCGCCGATTTCCGGCAGGCTGTGGTTGGTCAGTTCCTTGGACAAGGCCATGGCCACTTGGCGCGGACGTGCCACCGAACGCGAACGGCGTTTGGATAGCAGGTCGGAAATCTTGATCTTGTAGTATTCAGCAACAGTACGCTGAATGTTATCCACAGATACCAGCTTGTCCTGCAGCGCCAACAAGTCCTTCAAGGACTCACGGATAAGCTCGATAGTGATATCGCGCCCCATGAAGTGCGAGTGAGCGATCACCCGCTTGAGGGCACCTTCAAGCTCACGCACGTTCGAGCGAATACGCTGTGCAATAAAGAAAGCGGCGTCATGAGGCAGTTCGACCTTGGCCTGGTCGGCCTTCTTCATCAGGATCGCGACACGGGTTTCCAGCTCCGGCGGCTCGACGGCAACCGTCAGGCCCCAACCGAAGCGTGACTTGAGGCGTTCCTCGAGGCCTTCGATCTCTTTCGGGTAGCGGTCACTGGTAAGAATGACCTGCTGCCCGCCCTCAAGCAAGGCGTTGAAGGTGTGGAAAAACTCTTCTTGGGAACGTTCCTTGCGAGCGAAGAATTGAATGTCATCGATCAACAAGGCGTCCACCGAACGGTAGAAACGCTTGAACTCGTTGATCGCGTTCAGTTGCAACGCCTTGACCATATCGGCCACGAAACGCTCGGAATGCAGGTACACAACCTTGGCATTCGGGTTCTTCTTTAATAGATGGTTGCCCACCGCATGCATCAAGTGGGTCTTACCCAGGCCGACGCCGCCATACAGGAACAGCGGGTTGTAGCCGTGCTTGGGGTTGTCCGCCACCTGCCAGGCCGCCGCGCGAGCCAACTGGTTGGATTTACCTTCGACGAAATTCTCGAAGGTAAATGTCCGGTTCAGGTAGCTGGTGTGCTTGAGAGCGCCTTCGACCTGGACAGTGCGCTGTTCGGCCCGCACCGGTGCCTGCTGGGAGCTGGCGCCGGCCATTGGGTCGAAGCTGTCCCGGGAGGGCTCTTCGCTGACTTCGGCAACCTTTTGCGCGTTGCGTTTGCTCGGGGCGGGCGTGGGCGCCGTGGCGGTATGGTTGTTGACCTGTGCCGGGGCTGCCTGCTGGGCCTGGGAAGCTGCGGCAGCAGCCAGCGGCGCGTTGGGCGCGGCGCGAGGTGCCGAGCTGCGCTTGCTGCCTATTAATAAGGACAACGCAGGCGCCATGCCATTGCCATGCTCGTCGAGCAGTTCCATGACCCGGCCCAGGTACTTTTCATTGACCCAGTCTAGGACGAAACGGTTTGGCGCATAGACGCGCAATTCGTCGCCTTCGGCTTCGACCTGTAGCGGACGGATCCAAGTGTTGAATTGTTGGGCAGGCAGCTCATCGCGCAAAAGCTCCACGCACTGCTGCCAAAGTTCCACTGACACGGACATCCCCTAAGTTGAAAGCCGGTGAGGCAAAAACAAGCGGCCATTGTAGCGATCAGTCGCTCACTTATCCACATGCAGCTTGTCGGTCGCCCATGATTTATCAATGCGTTAAGTGAACGAAAGACGACGGGCGGTCAGTGGATAAGCCTTGTGGATAACCATGCCTGAGGTCGTTGCACAAGTGAGGGGGCAACTCGGTGGATAAACCCTCTGTGGATAACTGGCCATTCCACCCACAGCTTATCCGACAGTGCAGCACAGGCTGGACACTGCTTTCCCGCGTAGTTGTCATTCTCTGTACATGGCGGATTACAAGGCCTCAACGCTGTTATCCACAGATAGGTGGCAGCCTTGCTTTTATAAGCTTTACAGAAAAGCTTTAAATAATTCCTTCTTTATTTTTATATCTAGCGCTGTCTGACGAATCAGCCGAAAGCACCTGGACATCTATTTAAAGGAAACGCTGGTTGGAAATTGACCTAGAGGCTTGCTTTCTCTAGAATCCCCGGTCTCTTAAAACGGGGGCCATTCCGGCCCGTTGTGGACGAACCAGGTAACACGACATGAAACGTACTTTCCAACCAAGCACTATCAAACGCGCTCGTACCCACGGTTTCCGTGCTCGCATGGCTACCAAGAACGGTCGTGCCGTCCTGTCGCGTCGTCGCGCCAAAGGTCGTGCGCGTCTGGCAGTTTGATAATCCGGCACTGGAGGTGAGTCAGGACTTCAGTCGGGAAAAGCGTCTGCTTACACCCCGGCATTTCAAGGCAGTCTTTGACTCCCCTACCGGCAAGGTTCCGGGGAAAAATCTCCTGCTCCTTGCGCGCAGCAACGATCTCGATCACCCCCGACTCGGGCTGGTTATCGGGAAAAAGAGCGTAAAGCTCTCCGTTCAGCGCAATCGCCTCAAACGTCTGATGCGCGAATCGTTTCGCCTGAACCAGGATTCACTGGTCGGTTGGGACATCGTTATCGTCGCGCGCAAAGGTTTGGGTGACGTAGAAAACCCCGAATTGATTCAGCATTTCGGCAAGCTCTGGAAGCGACTGGCCCGTAACAAGCCGGTACCAGCAGTCAACACCGAAACTGTAGGGGTAGACAGTCACGATGCGTAAACTGGCGCTCGTTCCGATCCAGTTTTATCGCTACGCCATTAGTCCTTTGATGGCCAGTCACTGTCGTTTCTACCCCAGTTGTTCCTGCTACGCGTACGAAGCCATAGAAAATCATGGCCTCCTGCGCGGTGGCTGGCTGACCTTTCGTCGTTTAGGTCGCTGTCATCCGTGGAATCCCGGCGGTTATGACCCGGTTCCGCCTATCCCTACCTCCCGTTCTTCTTCGATGGCCGAGTAATCATGGATATCAAACGCACGATCCTGATCGTCGCCCTGGCAATCGTGTCCTACGTCATGGTCCTTAAATGGAACCAGGACTATGGCCAGGCTGCCCTGCCGACTCAGAATGTTGCAGCCAGCAATACCGCACCGAGCCTGCCGGATGCTCCAGTTGGCAACAACGCTGCCAGCAATGACGACATCCCACGTGCGGCAAGCGATACCAGCGCTCCTGCCGAAGCCCCAGTGGCCGTAAGCAAAGATCTCATCCAGATCAAGACGGACGTGCTCGAGCTGGCAATCGATCCACAAGGTGGTGACGTCGCCCAGCTGAAGCTGCCGCTGTACCCACGTCGCCAGGATCATCCGGAAATCCCGTTCCAGTTGTTCGACAACGGTAACGAGCGCACCTATCTTGCCCAAAGTGGCCTGATCGGTACCAACGGTCCGGATTCGAACCCGGCCGGTCGCCCGATCTACTCTGCCGAGAAGAAGACTTATCAACTGGCTGATGGTCAGGACCAACTGGTCGTGGACCTGAAGTTCAGCAAGGATGGCGTCAACTACATCAAGCGTTTCACAGTGAAACGTGGCATGTACGACGTAACCGTCTCTTATCTGATCGACAACCAGAGCGCCCAGCCTTGGTCCGGTGCGATGTTCGCGCAACTCAAGCGTGACGCCAGCGACGATCCTTCTTCCAGCACCGCCACCGGCACCGCGACTTACCTGGGCGCTGCCCTGTGGACAAGTTCGGAACCGTACAAAAAAGTGTCCATGAAGGACATGGACAAGGCTCAGCTGAAGGAAACCGTCCAAGGTGGCTGGGTTGCCTGGCTGCAGCACTATTTTGTAACAGCCTGGATCCCGCAGAAAGGCGACAGCAACGTCGTCCAGACACGTAAAGACAGCAAAGGCAACTTCATCATCGGTTACACCGGTCCGACATTGACTGCCGCCCCCGGTGCAAAAGCCGAAACGAGCGCCGTTCTGTATGCCGGTCCAAAAAGCCAAGCCGTGCTGAAAGAGCTGTCCCCAGGCCTGGAACTGACCGTTGACTATGGCTTCCTGTGGTTCATTGCACAGCCGATTTTCTGGCTGCTGCAACATATCCACAGCATCGTGGGTAACTGGGGTTGGTCGATCATTTTCCTGACCATGCTGATCAAGGGGATCTTCTTCCCGTTGTCGGCCGCCAGCTACAAGTCGATGGCGCGCATGCGTGCAGTGGCACCGAAACTGGCCGCTCTGAAAGAACAACATGGCGATGACCGGCAGAAAATGTCCCAGGCCATGATGGAGCTGTACAAGAAAGAGAAGATCAACCCGCTGGGTGGTTGCTTGCCGATTCTTGTACAGATGCCGGTTTTCCTCGCGCTTTACTGGGTTCTGCTGGAAAGTGTGGAGATGCGCCAGGCGCCGTTCATGCTGTGGATTACCGACCTGTCGATCAAGGATCCGTTCTTCATCCTGCCGATCATCATGGGCGCGACCATGTTCATCCAGCAGCAGCTGAACCCAACGCCTCCGGATCCGATGCAGGCGAAGGTCATGAAAATGATGCCAATCATCTTCACCTTCTTCTTCCTGTGGTTCCCGGCAGGTCTTGTGCTGTACTGGGTTGTGAACAACGTGTTGTCCATCACTCAGCAGTGGTACATCACGCGTAAGATCGAAGCGGCGACGAAAAAAGCCGAGGCGTAACTTGCTCTGTGGATAACCACACAAAACGCCCCCTAGTGGGGCGTTTTGCTATCTGCCACTTTTGTCTGGATACCGGTTTATGAGCACTCCGCGTGAAACCATCGCCGCTGTTGCCACCGCCCAAGGTCGCGGGGGGGTCGGCATCGTCCGTATTTCCGGGCCGTTGGCCAGTGTCGCGGCCCAGGCTATCAGCGGCCGCGTACTCAAACCGCGGTTCGCTCACTACGGGCCGTTCTTCGATGCGCAGCAGCAGGTGCTTGATGAAGGGCTCGCCTTGTATTTTCCAGGGCCCAACTCATTTACCGGTGAGGATGTGTTGGAGTTGCAGGGGCACGGCGGCCCAGTCGTCCTGGACATGCTGCTCAAGCGTTGCCTTGAACTGGGTTGCCGCCTGGCGCGACCGGGGGAGTTCAGCGAACGGGCGTTTCTGAATGACAAACTCGATTTGGCCCAAGCTGAGGCGATTGCCGATTTGATTGAAGCGAGCTCTGCGCAAGCGGCACGTAATGCGTTGCGCTCGTTGCAAGGGGCGTTTTCACAGCGTGTGCATAACCTCACGGAGCAACTGATCGGCCTGCGCATCTACGTCGAGGCAGCAATCGATTTCCCGGAAGAGGAAATCGACTTCCTCGCCGATGGCCACGTATTGAGCATGCTCGATAAGGTGCGCGAGGAGTTATCCACAGTATTGCGCGAAGCAGGGCAGGGCGCATTGTTGCGCGATGGGATGACCGTGGTGATTGCCGGCAGGCCGAATGCCGGCAAATCCAGCCTGCTTAACGCGCTGGCCGGGCGCGAGGCAGCGATCGTCACGGAAATCGCCGGCACTACTCGCGACATCCTGCGTGAACATATCCACATCGACGGCATGCCGCTGCACGTTGTGGACACCGCCGGTTTGCGCGACACCGAGGACCAGGTGGAAAAAATCGGCGTCGAGCGCGCTCTCAAGGCCATCAGCGAAGCCGACCGAGTGTTGCTGGTGGTGGATGCCACCGCGCCGGAAGCGGACGATCCCTTTGCCTTGTGGCCGGAATTCCTCGAGGTCCGCCCGGATCCGGCGAAAGTCACTCTGATTCGCAACAAGGCCGACCTGACCGGGGAAGCGATTGCCCTGGATGTCAGCGACGACGGCCACGTGACCATCAGCCTGAGCGCAAGGTCGGCGGGCGAGGGGCTGGAATTGCTGCGTGAGCATCTCAAGGCCTGCATGGGTTATGAACAGACTTCGGAGAGCAGCTTCAGCGCCCGCCGCAGGCACCTTGAGGCATTACGCCACGCCAGCGCGGCCCTGGAACACGGTCGTGCACAGTTGACCTTGGCGGGGGCCGGAGAACTGCTGGCCGAAGATCTTCGCCAAGCTCAGCATTTCCTCGGCGAAATTACCGGCGCCTTCAGCTCTGATGATTTGCTGGGACGGATCTTCTCCAGCTTCTGCATCGGTAAATAACCCCACCGGACTGACGACGAACCCGTGGCGAGGGAGCTTGTGCTCCCGCTCGGCTGCGAAGCAGTCGTAAACCGGCGGGTGCGGTGTGTCAGGTACTCCGCATTCGGCGGGTTTTGGGGCCGCTTCGCGACCCAGCGGGAGCAAGCTCCCTCGCCACAGGCCTATCGAGCGCAACACAAACCCGCTACCTCCTCTCTTTTTTGAACGGATTGCCCAAATGGTGGCGTGCCTGCGGGCGCTTCGGCGACCCCTTGTCGGCTGTTTCTGTGGATTAAGCTCTGTGAATAACTGCCATTGAGGTCGGTTGATAAACCACCTTCAAATCTGAAGATAACTGCCTCTGTGGATAACCACCTCATTAATCCACAGGCTTACACCGGTTATCCAAGCCCCTCAATGGCACATGACCACAAGGTTTTGAATCTCTGTACACATTGAAAATAAAGGCCTTCGGAACGTTATCCACAGATAAGGTGCTCAGTAAGAATAAACATAAAAACAAAGATTTTATAAATTTCTTTCTTTTTTATTTTTTTAACCGCGAGTTCTCCACAGCTGGTTAAATTTTGTGCAAAGGGTTCTTTAGAAAGGGCGAAGTCCCTATACTTGCCGACCTGGCTCAAAAAACACCCAGGACCAGACTCAAAACCTATTTCCGAATTACCTGAATAAAGCAGGCACGAGGTGCGTGGTGGATTTCCCTTCCCGTTTTGAAGTGATCGTCATCGGCGGCGGTCATGCCGGTACCGAGGCAGCACTTGCATCAGCACGCATGGGCGCGAAAACCCTGTTGCTGACGCATAACGTGGAAACCCTCGGTGCCATGAGCTGCAACCCTGCCATTGGTGGGATCGGCAAAAGCCACCTGGTCAAGGAAATCGATGCCCTTGGCGGTGCGATGGCCATGGCCACGGATAAAGGCGGCATCCAGTTTCGTGTGTTGAACAGCCGCAAAGGTCCGGCCGTGCGCGCTACCCGCGCACAGGCTGACCGAGTGCTGTACAAGGCCGCGGTCCGCGAGATCCTGGAAAACCAACCGAACCTGTGGATATTTCAACAGGCGGCCGATGACCTGATCGTCGAACAGGACCAGGTGCGCGGTGTGGTCACGCAAATGGGCCTGCGTTTCTTCGCCGATTCCGTGGTGTTGACCACAGGGACCTTCCTCGGTGGACTTATCCACATCGGTTTGCAGAATTTTTCCGGCGGGCGCGCCGGGGATCCGCCGTCGATTGCTCTGGCTCACCGTCTGCGTGAGTTGCCATTGCGTGTCGGGCGCCTGAAAACCGGTACGCCACCTCGCATCGACGGCAAGTCCGTGGATTTCTCGGTGATGACCGAGCAGCCTGGCGATACTCCGATCCCAGTGATGTCGTTCATGGGCAACAAGGAACAGCATCCACGGCAAGTCAGTTGCTGGATCACCCATACCAACGCACGCACCCACGAAATCATCGCGGCGAACCTCGATCGTTCGCCGATGTATTCCGCTGCCGGTGAAATCGAAGGTGTCGGCCCGCGCTATTGCCCGTCGATCGAAGACAAGATCCATCGCTTTGCCGACAAGGAAAGCCATCAGGTGTTTATCGAACCGGAAGGTTTGACCACCCATGAGCTATATCCGAACGGGATATCCACAAGCCTGCCGTTCGATGTGCAACTGCAAATCGTGCAGTCGATCCGTGGCATGGAGAACGCGCACATCATGCGTCCGGGTTACGCGATCGAGTACGACTACTTCGATCCGCGAGATCTGAAGTACAGCCTGGAAACCAAGGCCATTGGCGGCCTGTTCTTCGCCGGGCAGATCAACGGCACCACCGGTTACGAAGAAGCCGGCGCCCAAGGCCTGTTGGCCGGTGCCAACGCGGCACTGCGTGCCCAGGGCAAAGACAGCTGGTGTCCGCGTCGCGATGAGGCGTACATCGGTGTGTTGGTGGATGATCTGATTACCCTGGGTACCCAGGAACCGTATCGGATGTTCACGTCCCGTGCCGAATACCGCCTGATCCTGCGTGAAGACAACGCCGACTTGCGCCTGACCGAGAAAGGTCGCGAGTTGGGTCTGGTGGATGACGTGCGCTGGGCTGCGTTCTGCAAGAAACGCGAAAATATCGAACTGGAAGAGCAACGCCTGAAAAGCACCTGGGTTCGTCCGGGTACCGAGCAGGGCGATGCCATTGCGGCGAAATTCGGCACGCCGCTGACCCACGAATATAACCTGCTCAACCTGTTGAGCCGGCCGGAAATCGATTACGTCGGGCTGGTGGAAGTGACCGGCCAGGGAGCGGATGATCCGCAAGTGGCCGAACAGGTCGAGATCAAGACCAAATACGCCGGTTACATCGACCGCCAGCAGGATGAAATCGCCCGCCTGCGTGCCAGCGAAGACACCAAGCTGCCTGTGGATATCGATTACACCGGCATTTCCGGGTTGTCGAAAGAAATCCAGAGCAAGCTCGGCGCAACGCGTCCAGAAACCCTGGGCCAGGCATCGCGCATCCCCGGTGTAACCCCGGCAGCGATTTCGCTGTTGATGATTCATTTGAAAAAACGCGGCGCGGGCCGCCAGTTGGAGCAAAGCGCTTGAGTTCGATGGTCACCTCGCAACACGCTGAAGAGTTATCCACAGGTGCCCGTCAGCTCGGCGTCAGCCTGAGCGAAGCCCAGCATGCTCAATTGCTGGGTTACCTGGCGCTGTTGATCAAGTGGAACAAGGCCTACAACCTGACCGCGGTGCGTGATCCGGATGAAATGGTTTCGCGGCATTTGCTCGACAGCCTCAGCGTGATGTCCTTCATCGAGAACGGACGTTGGCTGGACGTCGGCAGTGGCGGCGGCATGCCCGGTATCCCGTTGGCGATCCTGTTTCCCGACTCAAAAGTGACCTGTCTGGACAGCAACGGCAAGAAGACCCGCTTCCTGACCCAGGTCAAACTCGAACTCAAACTGGATAACCTGCAAGTTATCCACAGCCGCGTCGAAGCGTTCCAGCCGGCTGAGCCATTCAACGGGATCATCTCCCGGGCGTTCAGCAGCATGGAGAACTTCAGCAATTGGACTCGCCACTTGGGCGATGCCAATACGCGGTGGCTGGCAATGAAGGGCGTTCATCCGGCCGA
The DNA here is from genome assembly GCF_019141525.1 of Pseudomonas alvandae. Classification (GTDB taxonomy): domain Bacteria; phylum Pseudomonadota; class Gammaproteobacteria; order Pseudomonadales; family Pseudomonadaceae; genus Aquipseudomonas; species Aquipseudomonas alvandae. Next base: position 211,219 of record NZ_CP077080.1, on the reverse strand, counting down.
TGAGCTGGTAGCATTGCCGGCAGACTTCCACCTCGATAGCGAACACGCCTTGACCGTACCCGGTTGCCAAGGCCAACGCCATCTGCTGATACTGCGCCGCACGGCATGATTGGGAACACAAGCAAGAATGGCTAAGGTATTCGCGATAGCGAACCAGAAGGGTGGTGTGGGCAAGACCACCACCTGTATCAACCTCGCAGCATCCCTGGTCGCGACCAAGCGTCGGGTGCTGTTGATCGATCTCGATCCACAGGGCAACGCCACCATGGGTAGCGGTGTGGATAAACATGGCTTGGAAAACTCCATATACGATGTCCTGATCGGCGAGTGCGATCTGGGCCAGGCCATGCATTTCTCCGAGCATGGCGGTTATCAACTGCTGCCGGCCAACCGCGACCTGACGGCGGCCGAAGTGGTGCTGCTGGAAATGCAGATGAAGGAAAGCCGCCTGCGCAGCGCGCTGGCGCCGGTTCGCGAGAATTACGACTACATCCTGATCGACTGCCCGCCGTCGTTGTCGATGCTGACGCTCAACGCCTTGGTGGCCGCCGATGGGGTGATTATCCCCATGCAGTGCGAGTACTTTGCCCTCGAAGGGCTGAGCGACCTTGTGGATAACATCAAGCGCATTGCCGAGTTGTTGAACCCGGAGCTGAAAGTCGAAGGGTTGCTGCGGACCATGTATGACCCGCGCCTCAGCCTGATGAACGACGTATCGGCTCAGCTCAAGGAGCATTTCGGCGAGCAGCTCTACGACACGGTCATTCCGCGGAACATTCGCCTGGCCGAAGCGCCGAGCTACGGCATGCCGGCGTTGGCCTACGATAAACAATCCCGTGGTGCGCTGGCCTACCTGGCCCTGGCGGGCGAGATGGTTCGCCGTCAGCGCCGCCAACCACGCATCGCTGCAGCCCAGCCAACTTAAGGAAACCCCATGGCCGTCAAGAAACGAGGTCTCGGACGTGGACTGGATGCGCTGCTCAGCGGTCCGACCGTCAGTTCGCTGGAAGAGCAAGCCGTGCAGACGGATCAGCGCGAACTGCAACATTTGCCGCTGGACTTGATTCAGCGTGGCAAGTACCAGCCACGTCGGGACATGGACCCGCAAGCTTTGGAAGAACTGGCACAGTCGATCAAGAGCCAGGGCGTGATGCAGCCGATCGTGGTCCGGCCGATTGCCAATGGCCGCTTCGAGATCATCGCCGGCGAACGCCGCTGGCGCGCCAGCCAGCAGGCCGGCCAGGAAACCATCCCGGCGATGGTCCGCGATGTGCCGGACGAAGCGGCCATCGCCATGGCGCTGATCGAAAACATCCAGCGCGAGGACCTCAACCCGGTCGAAGAGGCCGTGGCCCTGCAGCGCTTGCAGCAGGAATTCCAACTGACCCAGCAGCAAGTGGCCGAAGCGGTGGGCAAGTCCCGGGTGACGGTGGCCAACCTGTTGCGGTTGATTGCCTTGCCTGAAGTCATCAAGACCATGCTGTCCCACGGCGACCTGGAGATGGGTCATGCCCGGGCATTGCTCGGTTTGCCGGAAAATCAACAAGTTGAAGGGGCGCGACATGTTGTCGCACGCGGTCTGACCGTGCGCCAAACCGAGGCACTGGTCCGTCAGTGGTTGAGTGGTAAACCGACCCCTGTCGAGGCGCCAAAACCTGACCCGGATATCGCTCGCCTGGAACAGCGCCTGGCCGAGCGCCTAGGCTCTGCGGTGCAGATTCGCCACGGAAAGAAGGGCAAGGGGCAGTTGGTGATCGGCTATAACTCTCTCGACGAGCTGCAAGGTGTCCTTGCACACATTCGCTGAAACAATTGCCCTTGTAGCGCGCAGTCGGAAATCACTACCTGAAGGTTGAATAGGGGCAGAACCGCCCCTATACTCTGCGCGCATTTTGTCGGCACAAATTATGCCAAGTTAGTGAATTCAGGCAGCCGACCATTGGAGAGCAAAAGCGATGGAAACACGCACGCCAAACCGCTTGCCGTTCCATCGTCTGGCAGTTTTCCCGGTTTTGATGGCCCAGTTTGTCGTTGTACTGATCGCCACGTTGGCGCTCTGGCAATGGAAAGGAGTCGTCGCCGGATACTCGGGTCTTTGCGGAGGCCTGATAGCCTTGCTTCCCAATATTTACTTTGCTCACAGGGCCTTTCGGTTTTCCGGCGCCCGAGCAGCCCAAGCCATCGTCCGGTCTTTTTATGCTGGCGAGGCGGGGAAATTGATTTTGACGGCAGTGCTGTTTGCACTGACGTTCGCAGGTGTGAAGCCACTGGCGCCGCTGGCGGTATTCGGCGTGTTCCTGCTGACCCAGATGGTCAGCTGGTTCGCTCCCCTGCTAATGAGAACAAGACTTTCGAGACCTTAGGGCGTTTGAGGCAACCATGGCAGAAACAACCGCTTCGGGCTATATCCAGCACCACTTGCAGAACCTGACCTTCGGGCAGCTACCTAACGGCAGCTGGGGTTTTGCCCACTCCGCAGCAGAAGCCAAGGAAATGGGCTTCTGGGCTTTCCACGTCGATACCCTCGGCTGGTCGGTCGCACTGGGCCTGATCTTCGTTTTCCTTTTCCGCATGGCGGCGAAGAAAGCGACCTCCGGTCAGCCAGGTGCACTGCAGAACTTCGTTGAAGTCCTGGTCGAATTCGTCGATGGCAGCGTGAAAGACAGCTTCCACGGCCGCAGCCCGGTGATTGCACCGTTGGCACTGACCATCTTCGTCTGGGTGTTCCTGATGAACGCCGTCGACCTGGTACCGGTCGACTGGATTCCTCAGCTGGCCATCCTGATCTCCGGCGACCACCATATCCCGTTCCGCGCCGTGTCGACCACCGACCCGAACGCGACCCTGGGCATGGCGTTCTCGGTTTTCGCACTGATCATTTTCTATAGCATCAAGGTCAAGGGCATCGGCGGTTTCATCGGCGAACTGACCCTGCACCCGTTCGGCAGCAAGAACATCCTGGTTCAGGCCCTGCTGATCCCGGTGAACTTCCTGTTGGAATTCGTGACCCTGATCGCCAAGCCAATCTCTCTGGCACTGCGTCTGTTCGGCAACATGTATGCCGGCGAGCTGGTGTTCATCCTGATCGCTGTGATGTTCGGCAGCGGCCTGCTCTGGCTCAGCGGCCTGGGTGTGGTGCTGCAATGGGCGTGGGCTGTGTTCCACATCCTGATCATCACCTTGCAGGCGTTCATCTTCATGATGCTGACCATCGTCTACCTGTCGATGGCGCACGAAGAAAACCATTAAGGCCAGTCTCGACTAGTCTGATGTCCTTCCCGGTCACACGGGAAGGAGCCCGGTACGGGCTGGGAAACGATTTGTTTTACCGCTTTAAAATCTAAAAAACCTAAACCATACGACGTAAAAGTCGGGAGGAAAGATGGAAACTGTAGTTGGTCTAACCGCTATCGCTGTTGCACTGTTGATCGGCCTGGGCGCACTGGGTACCGCAATTGGTTTCGGCCTGCTGGGCGGCAAGTTCCTGGAAGGCGCAGCGCGTCAGCCAGAAATGGTCCCAATGCTGCAAGTCAAGATGTTCATCGTTGCCGGTCTGCTCGACGCCGTAACCATGATCGGTGTTGGTATCGCTCTGTTCTTCACCTTTGCGAACCCGTTCGTTGGTCAAATCGCTGGCTAATTACTCGGATGTCTCGAGTAGATTGGTGTGATGGACAACGTAACTGCGAGGTGTTGGCGTGAACATTAATGCGACCCTGATTGGCCAGTCCGTTGCGTTCCTGATTTTTGTACTGTTCTGCATGAAGTTCGTATGGCCTCCGGTCATTGCGGCATTGCACGAACGTCAAAAGAAGATCGCTGATGGTCTGGACGCTGCCAGCCGTGCAGCTCGCGACCTGGAGTTGGCCCATGAGAAAGTGGGTCAGCAACTGCGCGAAGCGAAAGCTCAGGCAGCTGAAATCATCGAGCAAGCCAAGAAACGCGGTACCCAGATTGTCGACGAAGCCCGTGAACAGGCTCGCGTCGAAGCTGACCGTGTGAAGGCTCAGGCTCAAGCCGAGATCGAACAGGAACTCAACAGTGTCAAAGACGCGCTGCGTGCCCAAGTGGGTAGCCTGGCCGTTGGCGGTGCTTCGAAGATCCTGGGTGCCACAATCGATCAAAACGCGCACGCAGAGCTGGTAAACCAACTGGCTGCTGAAATCTAAGCGAGGGCGATCATGGCAGAACTGACCACGTTGGCCCGACCTTACGCTAAGGCGGCCTTCGAGCACGCTCAGGCCCACCAGCAACTGGCCAATTGGTCAGCCATGCTCGGCCTGGCAGCAGCGGTGTCGCAAGACGACACCATGCAGCGCGTGCTCAAGGCCCCGCGACTGACGAGCGCAGAAAAGGCCGCCACGTTCATTGACGTGTGCGGCGACAAGTTCGATGCCAAGGCACAGAATTTCATTCACGTCGTTGCCGAAAACGACCGTCTCCCGCTTCTGCCGGAGATTGCCGCTCTGTTCGACCTGTACAAGGCCGAGCAAGAGAAGTCGGTAGACGTGGAAGTGACCAGTGCTTTTGCATTGAACCAAGAACAGCAAGACAAACTCGCCAAGGTTCTCAGTGCACGACTCAACCGGGAAGTGCGCCTGCAAGTCGAGGAAGACAAGTCCCTCATAGGGGGCGTTGTAATCCGCGCCGGCGACCTGGTTATCGATGGCTCGATTCGCGGCAAAATCGCGAAACTTGCCGAAGCATTGAAATCTTGAGTTTGAAGGGGCAGCAGAGCAATGCAGCAACTCAATCCTTCCGAAATAAGTGAAATTATCAAGGGCCGCATCGAAAAGCTCGATGTGACCTCCCAAGCCCGTAACGAAGGCACTGTCGTCAGCGTATCTGACGGCATCGTGCGGATTCACGGTCTGGCCGACGTCATGTACGGCGAGATGATCGAGTTTCCGGGCGGCGTCTACGGTATGGCCCTCAACCTGGAGCAAGACTCTGTAGGTGCCGTGGTATTGGGCGCGTACACGACTCTGGCTGAAGGCATGAGCGCCAAGTGCACCGGCCGCATCCTCGAAGTTCCAGTCGGTAAGGAACTGCTGGGTCGCGTGGTCGACGCACTGGGTAACCCAGTTGACGGCAAAGGTCCGCTGAACAACACCGAGACCGATGCGGTCGAGAAAGTTGCTCCTGGCGTGATCTGGCGTAAGTCGGTAGACCAGCCTGTACAGACTGGCTACAAGGCTGTCGATGCCATGATCCCTGTCGGCCGTGGCCAGCGTGAGCTGATCATCGGTGACCGTCAGATCGGTAAGACCGCTCTGGCGATCGACGCGATCATCAACCAGAAGAACAGCGGTATCTTCTGCGTCTACGTGGCAATCGGTCAGAAGCAATCGACCATCGCCAACGTGGTTCGCAAGCTGGAAGAAAACGGTGCACTGGCCAACACCATCATCGTTGCCGCCAGCGCCTCCGAATCGGCTGCCCTGCAGTTCCTGGCACCGTACTCCGGTTGCACCATGGGCGAATACTTCCGCGACCGCGGTGAAGACGCGCTGATCGTTTATGACGATCTGTCCAAGCAAGCAGTGGCCTACCGCCAGATTTCCCTGCTGCTGCGCCGTCCACCAGGCCGTGAAGCCTACCCAGGCGACGTGTTCTATCTCCACTCCCGTCTGCTGGAGCGCGCATCCCGCGTTTCGGAAGAGTACGTAGAGAAGTTCACCAACGGCGCCGTGACTGGCAAGACCGGTTCCCTGACCGCCCTGCCGATCATCGAAACCCAGGCTGGCGACGTTTCCGCGTTCGTTCCGACCAACGTGATTTCCATCACCGACGGTCAGATCTTCCTGGAATCGGCCATGTTCAACTCGGGCATCCGCCCTGCAGTTAACGCCGGTGTTTCGGTATCCCGTGTGGGTGGTGCCGCTCAGACCAAGATCATCAAGAAGCTGTCCGGTGGTATCCGTACCGCCCTGGCCCAGTACCGTGAACTGGCGGCATTCGCCCAGTTCGCTTCTGACCTGGACGAAGCGACCCGTAAGCAACTTGAGCATGGTCAGCGCGTTACCGAGCTGATGAAGCAGAAGCAATACGCACCGATGTCGATCGCTGACATGGCGCTGTCGCTGTATGCCGCTGAGCGTGGGTTCCTGACTGACATTGAAATCGCCAAGATCGGCAGCTTCGAACAAGCGCTGATTGCTTTCTTCAACCGCGATCACGCCGATTTGATGGCGAAGATCAACGTTAAAGGTGACTTCAATGACGAAATCGACGCTGGCCTCAAAGCCGGTATCGAGAAGTTCAAGGCCACCCAAACCTGGTAAGCCGCAGCGGGAGCCGCAAGGCTCCCGCTTGCTAACCTGATAGGTGTTACATGGCAGGCGCAAAAGAGATTCGCAGTAAGATTGCGAGCATCAAAAGCACGCAAAAGATTACCAGCGCCATGGAAAAAGTGGCGGTCAGCAAAATGCGCAAGGCACAAATGCGCATGGCTGCTAGCCGTCCTTATGCGGAGCGCATCCGCCAGGTGATTGGTCATCTGGCCAACGCCAACCCGGAATACCGCCACCCTTTCATGATCGACCGCGCCGTCAAGCGCGTCGGTTACGTTGTGGTGAGCAGTGACCGTGGTCTGTGCGGTGGCTTGAACACCAACCTGTTCAAGGCCCTGGTCAAGGACATGGCGGTAAACCGCGAACAAGGCGTCGAGATCGATCTGTGCGTGGTCGGTAGCAAGGGTGCGGCTTTCTTCCGCAACTTCGGCGGTAACGTCGTCGCTGCTATCAGCCACCTGGGTGAAGAGCCGTCGATCAATGATCTGATCGGCAGCGTCAAGGTGATGCTGGATGCTTACCTGGAAGGCCGGATCGACCGCCTGTCCGTGGTATCCAACAAGTTCATCAACACCATGACGCAACAGCCGACCGTGGAGCAGTTGATTCCACTGGTGGCGACCCCGGAACAGGAACTCAAGCACCACTGGGACTATCTCTACGAACCGGATGCCAAGGAGCTGCTCGACGGCTTGATGGTCCGCTACGTGGAGTCGCAGGTCTACCAGGCGGTGGTCGAGAACAACGCAGCTGAACAAGCGGCGCGGATGATCGCGATGAAGAACGCTACCGACAACGCCGGTGATTTGATCAGCGATTTGCAGCTGATCTACAACAAGGCGCGTCAGGCTGCGATCACCCAAGAGATCTCGGAAATCGTCGGCGGCGCTGCCGCGGTTTAACGGTTCAAATATTCAGAGGATCCAGCTATGAGTAGCGGACGTATCGTTCAAATCATCGGCGCCGTTATCGACGTGGAATTCCCACGCGACAGCGTACCGAGCATCTACGACGCCTTGAAGGTTCAAGGCGCCGAAACCACCCTGGAAGTTCAGCAGCAGCTGGGCGACGGCGTGGTTCGTACCATTGCGATGGGCTCCACCGAAGGCTTGAAGCGCGGTCTGGACGTCAACAACACTGGCGCAGCCATCTCCGTACCGGTCGGTAAAGCGACCCTGGGCCGGATCATGGACGTACTGGGCAACCCGATCGACGAAGCTGGCCCGATCGACACCGAAGAGCGCTGGGGCATTCACCGTCCTGCGCCAACCTTCGCTGAACAGGCCGGTGGCAACGAGCTGCTGGAAACTGGCATCAAGGTTATCGACCTGGTTTGCCCGTTCGCCAAGGGCGGTAAAGTCGGTCTGTTCGGTGGTGCCGGTGTTGGCAAGACCGTAAACATGATGGAACTGATCCGTAACATCGCCATCGAGCACAGCGGTTATTCCGTGTTCGCCGGTGTGGGTGAGCGTACTCGTGAGGGTAACGACTTCTACCACGAGATGAAGGATTCCAACGTTCTGGACAAAGTGGCACTGGTCTACGGCCAGATGAACGAGCCGCCGGGAAACCGTCTGCGCGTAGCCCTGACCGGCCTGACCATGGCCGAGAAGTTCCGTGACGAAGGTAACGACGTTCTGCTGTTCGTCGACAACATCTACCGTTACACCCTGGCCGGTACCGAAGTATCCGCACTGCTGGGCCGTATGCCTTCGGCAGTAGGTTACCAGCCGACCCTGGCTGAAGAGATGGGCGTGCTGCAAGAGCGCATCACTTCGACCAAGCAAGGCTCGATCACTTCGATCCAAGCGGTATACGTACCAGCGGACGACTTGACCGACCCGTCGCCAGCGACCACCTTCGCCCACTTGGACGCCACCGTCGTTCTGTCCCGTGACATCGCTTCCCTGGGTATCTACCCAGCGGTAGACCCACTGGACTCGACTTCGCGCCAGCTGGACCCGAACGTGATCGGCCAGGAGCACTACGACACCGCTCGCGGCGTCCAGTACGTGCTGCAGCGCTACAAAGAGCTGAAGGACATCATCGCGATCCTGGGTATGGACGAGCTGTCGGAAGCCGACAAGCAGTTGGTAAACCGTGCTCGTAAGATCCAGCGCTTCTTGTCGCAGCCGTTCTTCGTGGCTGAAGTCTTCACCGGTGCCTCGGGTAAATACGTTTCCCTGAAAGACACCATTGCTGGCTTCAAAGGCATCCTCAACGGTGACTACGACCACCTGCCAGAACAAGCGTTCTACATGGTCGGCGGCATCGAAGAAGCGATCGAGAAAGCCAAGAAACTGTAATCCCGGCGCCCGGCAACGGGCGCTAATTTAGGTTGAGGCAATCAGATGGCTATGACAGTCCATTGCGATATCGTCAGTGCGGAAGGGGAAATCTTCTCCGGTCTGGTCGAGTTTGTGGTTGCGCACGGTGAGCTGGGTGATCTTGGTATCGCCCTGGGTCACGCACCGCTGATCACCAGCTTGAAGCCAGGTCCGATTACTCTGACCAAGCAGGGCGGGGACAGGGAGGTGTTCTACATCTCCGGTGGTTTCCTCGAGGTTCAGCCGAACATGGTCAAGGTTCTTGCCGACACCGTGCAGCGTGCTGCCGACCTGGACGAAGCCTCTGCTCAGGAGGCCGTCAAGGCCGCCGAGAAGGCTCTGCATGAAAAAGGCGCGGACTTCGATTACGGTTCTGCTGCCGCACGTCTGGCCGAGGCCGCAGCCCAGCTGCGTACCGTCCAGCAGATCCGCAAGAAGTTCGGCGGCTAAGCCGTCTGCTTTCTGTGCGATTGATTAAAAAGGGTAGCCTCGGCTACCCTTTTTCTTTTTCCGATACTCATCATCTGGTCGCAGCCGCTGACCACCCAGGATTGGTAGCCAGTCATGTCTCTCGAAATCGTTATTCTCGCGGCCGGTCAGGGCACCCGCATGCGTTCGGCGCTGCCCAAGGTGTTGCATCCGGTCGCCGGCAATTCCATGCTCGGTCATGTTATCCACAGCGCGCGGCAACTTGATCCACAGCGCATCCATGTGGTGATCGGCCATGGTGCCGATGCGGTGCGTGAGCGCCTGGCGGCGGATGACCTGAATTTTGTGCTGCAAGACAAGCAACTAGGCACTGGCCATGCGGTGGCCCAGGCCGTGCCGTTCATCACGGCTGATACGGTGCTGATTCTCTACGGTGACGTGCCGCTGATCGAAGTCGAAACGTTGCAGCGCTTGCTCAAGCATGTCGCGCCACGGCAGCTAGGTCTGTTGACGGTCGAGCTGGTTGATCCGACTGGCTACGGCCGCATCGTGCGCAACGCAGAAGGCCAGGTCACGGCGATCGTCGAGCAGAAGGACGCCAACGAAGCCCAGCGCGCCATCACCGAAGGCAACACCGGGATTCTCGCCGTGCCGGCTGAGCGGCTGGGTGACTGGATGAGTCGCTTGTCGAACAACAATGCCCAAGGCGAGTACTACCTGACCGACGTGATCGCCATGGCCGTTGCCGATGGACTGGTGGTCGCCACCGAGCAGCCGCTCGATGCCATGGAAGTACAAGGCGCCAATGACCGCCGGCAACTGGCCGAGCTGGAGCGCCACTATCAATTGCGTGCTGCCCGTCGACTGATGGCCCAAGGTGTGACCCTGCGCGATCCGTCCCGTTTTGACGTACGTGGTGAAGTCAGCGCGGGACGCGACGTGGTCATCGACATCAATGTCATTCTCGAAGGCAAGGTCGTCATCGAAGACGACGTGGTCATCGGCCCGAACTGCGTCATCAAGGACAGCACCCTGCGCAAAGGCGTGGTGGTCAAGGCCAACAGCCACCTTGACGGCGCGGTCATGGGAGAGGGCAGCGATGCTGGTCCGTTTGCCCGCCTGCGTCCCGGTACCGTGCTGGAAGCCCGGGCGCATGTGGGTAACTTCGTCGAGCTGAAGAATGCGCACCTGGGCGAAGGCGCCAAGGCCGGCCACCTGACCTACCTGGGTGACGCGGAAGTCGGCGCCCGCACCAACATTGGCGCGGGGACCATCACTTGCAATTACGACGGCGCCAACAAGTGGAAAACCGTTTTGGGTGAAGATGTGTTCATTGGTTCCAACAACTCCCTGGTGGCGCCTGTGGATATCTCCAGCGGTGCAACCACGGCAGCCGGTTCGACCTTGACCCAAAATGTGGATAAAGGCCAATTGGCAGTCGGACGCGCCCGTCAGCGCAACATCGACGGCTGGAAGCGGCCGGAAAAGATCAAGAAGCCCTAAACTTATCCACAACCTCCTGTGGGAGCGAGCTTGCTCGCGATAGCGGTGTATCAGGTAAAGCAGCTTTGCCTGACCTGGCCCCTTCGCGAGCAAGCTCGCTCCCACAGTGATTTAGGGAGTTTCTGAATTTTTCTCCGGGCGCCTTGACGATATCGCTTCAATGGGTTTTGATTGCTTACGTTATCTTTCGAATCGAAACTTAAGCCGCCATGTCAAAGCGCAATACACCACAGCGTCGCCACAACATCCTCGCCTTGCTTCAGGAGCAGGGCGAAGTCAGCGTGGACGAACTGGCCAAGCGCTTCGAAACCTCCGAAGTTACGATTCGCAAGGATCTAGCCGCGCTGGAAACCAACGGCCTGCTGCTGCGTCGCTACGGTGGCGCGGTGCCGATGCCCCAGGAGTTGGTGGCCGATAGCGCCCAGACCGTGTCCAAATACAAACAAGCCATCGCCCGGGCCGCGGTCAAGCGGATCCGCGAGCATGCGCGCATCATCATCGACAGTGGCAGCACCACTGCCGCCATGATCCCTCAGCTTGGCAATCAGCCGGGGCTGGTGGTGATGACCAATTCCCTGCATGTCGCCAACGCCTTGAGCGAACTGGAGCACGAGCCGGTGCTGTTGATGACAGGTGGCACCTGGGATCCGCATTCGGAATCGTTCCAAGGCCAAGTCGCTGAGCAAGTGCTGCGCTCCTATGACTTCGACCAGTTGTTCATCGGTGCCGACGGCATCGATCTGGCGCGTGGCACAACCACCTTCAACGAACTGCTGGGCCTGAGCCGTGTAATGGCTGAGGTCGCGCGCGAAGTGATCGTGATGGTGGAGGCCGACAAGATCGGCCGCAAGATCCCCAATCTGGAACTGCCGTGGAGCAGCGTCCATACCTTAATTACCGATGATCGCCTGCCCGTGGAGGCACGCGATCAGATCCAGGCCCGCGGCATCAATGTCATCTGCGCGTCTGTCAGCCAGGAGAAATAGCATGTGTGGAATTGTCGGCGCCGTTGCTGAACGCAACATCACGGCCATCCTGCTTGAAGGCCTCAAGCGTCTCGAATATCGCGGCTACGACAGTGCCGGCGTGGCGGTGTTCACCAATGATGAGACGCTCGAACGTGTGCGTCGTCCGGGCAAGGTGAGTGAGCTGGAACGAGCGTTGGATGCCGAGCCGTTGATCGGTCGCCTGGGCATCGCCCACACGCGCTGGGCCACCCATGGCGCGCCGTGCGAGCGTAACGCCCATCCGCATTTTTCCGGCGACCTGGCGGTGGTGCACAACGGCATCATCGAGAATTATGAAGCCTTGCGCGAACAGCTCAAGGCGCTCGGCTATGTGTTCACCTCGGACACCGACACCGAAGTCATCGCCCATTTGCTCACCCACAAGCTCAAGGATCTGGCGGACCTGACCGTGGCGCTCAAGGCCACGGTCAAGGAACTCCATGGTGCTTATGGCCTGGCGGTGATCAGCGCAAAACAACCGGATCGCCTGGTCGCGGCCCGCAGCGGCAGCCCGCTGGTCATCGGCCTGGGCCTTGGCGAAAACTTCCTGGCCTCCGACCAACTGGCGCTGCGCCAGGTCACTGACCGCTTCATGTACCTGGAAGAAGGCGATATCGCCGAGATTCGCCGCGACAGCGTGCAGATCTGGGACCTGAATGGCAAAAACGTCGAGCGTGAAACCGTCCAGTACCGCGACGGCGCCGAAGCCGCCGACAAGGGCGAGTTCCGCCATTACATGCTCAAGGAAATCCATGAGCAGCCGGCCGTTGTGCAGCGCACCCTCGAAGGTCGCCTGAGCCAGGATCAAGTGCTGGTCCAGGCCTTCGGCCCGCAGGCTGCCGAGCTGTTCGCCAAGGTCCGCAACGTGCAGATCGTTGCCTGCGGCACCAGCTATCACGCCGGCATGGTCGCGCGTTACTGGCTCGAAGAACTGGCGGGTATCCCGTGCCAGGTCGAAGTCGCCAGTGAGTTCCGCTACCGCAAGGTGGTGGTGCAGCCCGATACCCTGTTCGTGACCATTTCCCAGTCCGGCGAAACCGCCGACACCCTGGCTGCCCTGCGCAACGCCAAGGAATTGGGTTTCCTCGCCAGCCTCGCAATCTGCAACGTCGGTATCAGCTCGCTGGTGCGTGAGTCCGACCTGACGCTGCTGACCCAGGCCGGTCGTGAGATTGGCGTGGCGTCGACCAAGGCGTTCACCACGCAATTGGTGGGCCTGCTGTTGCTGACCCTGTCCCTGGGCCAGGTACGCGGCACGCTGGCGGAAGGCGTCGAGGCCAAACTGGTAGAAGAACTGCGCCGCTTGCCGGCCCGCCTGGGCGAAGCCTTGGCGATGGACAGCACCGTGGAGAAAATCGCCGAGCTGTTCGCCGAGAAGAATCACACCCTGTTCCTGGGTCGTGGCGCGCAATTCCCGGTGGCGATGGAGGGGGCGTTGAAGCTCAAGGAAATCTCCTACATTCACGCCGAGGCCTACCCGGCGGGTGAACTCAAGCACGGCCCGCTTGCGCTTGTGGATAACGACATGCCGGTCGTCACCGTGGCGCCGAACAACGAGCTGTTGGAAAAGCTCAAGTCCAACCTGCAGGAAGTGCGCGCCCGTGGCGGCCAATTGGTGGTTTTCGCGGACGAGAAGGCGGGCATGACCAATGGCGAGGGAACCCATGTGGTGCACATGCCACATATCCACGACATCCTGTCGCCGATTCTTTACACGATCCCGCTGCAGTTGTTGTCCTACTACGTGGCTGTGCTCAAGGGCACCGACGTGGACCAGCCGCGTAACCTGGCAAAATCGGTAACGGTTGAATAACGGCGTCGCGCGCGGGCACAGACGCTCAACCTGACGGTTGGCGCCTGGCCCACTGACCAAACTAACCCCCTGAATTCAGGGGGTTTTTTATGGCCGCGAGAAAATGGGTTTCGCCGTTTGGATCAGCAAGGAAATCCGAATTCGAGCTTTTTACTCAACCCTGTTCGTCGTATTCACGGTGAGTCGCGGAATAACTGCGTTGACAACATGGGGTAGAGGTGATGATATCCAGTCATACGACAACGTATGACATCAAAATAATAAAAACTAAAAGGTGCAGCCATGTCTCCTGCATTTGCCACCCAGAGAGTATGCAGTCCTCCGGTCCCACGCTTTAACGCCGTGCGCCGAGTACCTTCTTTCTTATCCGAGGAGTCCCGAGCGGGCTCGCATCTACTACCTGATGCTTCGCTTCCCACACCCAAGCACTTTCGCCTGTCCCATCAGGCGTTACCACCGGGCGTGTCCGTTTCTCGTTCAGCTTCAATCCCCCAATGAATGGCAGCACCCGGAGAACAATAATGAAGAAAACACTCTGCGCTTCTTTGATCGCCTCGTTTCTGAGCCTCACCGCCGGCACCGCAATGGCCGCCGACGCCAGCAACTGGCCAAGCCGTCCGGTGCAAGTGGTGGTGATCGCCAACGCCGGCGGTGACACCGATTTCAACGCACGGATGATGGCCAAGTACTTCACCAAGGTCACCGGCAAGACCATGGTCGTCACCAACATGGCCGGTGGGGGCGGGACGATTGCCGCCGATGCGGTCAAGAGCGCGGCGCCGGACGGCAATACCATTCTGTTTACTCACACCGGCCAATTGATCGTCAACGAGGTCGCGGGGCTGTCCGAAGACCGTTTCGATGCGTTCGATATCTCCTGCATCGCCGGCGTCGACAAAGGCGCGGTGTTCGTCTCGGCGAAAAGCTCGGGTATCGACACCCTCGACCAATTGGTCGAGAAGGCCAAGGCCAAGCCCGGCACCATTACCTACGGCACCGAGATGGGCAACTTCTCGCACCTGCAAGGCTTGATGTTCGAGAAGCTCGCCGGCGTGAAACTGAAAATGGTCGACAGCGGCACCGTGTCCGAAAAAATCGTCGCCTTGCTGGGCAAGCGCATCGATCTGGGCGCCATCAGCTATGGCTCGGTCCAGGACTACATCTCCAGCGGCAAGATGAGCGCCCTGGGCCAGCCCAACGCCGAACGCAACGCGCTGCTGGGCGACGTCAAGACCTTCAAGGAGCAAGGCGTCGACCTGGTCCTGGACAAGCCTTACGTCGTCGCTTTCCCGAAAGGCACCGACCCGGCCATCGTCAAGAAAATGGCCGATACCATGAAGAAAATCACCGAAGAGCCGGAATACGCCGAGGAGCTGAAGAAGTCGTTCAAGCAGCCGGTCAGCTTCCAGGGCACCGAAGAAGCCATCGCCACGTTGAACAAAACCCGCGACAACTTCATGCAGTTCAAGGACGAGATGCGTAAAGCCAAATAATTTTGCGTAACGGTTCGGGCGCGTGCCGCGCTGGCAAGCGTCCGAACCCCGTCCTTACCCGCTAAAGGAGCCTGTATGGAATCCTACAAGAGAAACGAGCTGATCGCCGGCCTGGCCATGCTCGGCGCCGGCGTGGCGTATCTGGTCCTGACCATGAACCTGCCGCGTCGTGGAACGATCGATGCCGCGTTTGTGCCTTGGGTGCTCGCCGTCTCGTTGTGCCTGTTGGGCGCATTGCAATTGTGGATGTGGCGAAAGCTGCCGGATAAACGCGCCGAACCCGCAGAAAAGCCAGAGGCGATTGATTACCCAACCGTGTTCAAAACCCTGGCATTGGTGCTGCTTTACACGGCGCTGATGGAGCCGGTGGGTTTCCTGATCACGACCGCGCTCTATCTGTATGTCCAGTTCATCGTGTTGACCCCTGCGGAACAGAAGGTCAAGCACCTGCGCTACGCGTTGATCGCTGTCGTCTCGGCGGTCCTGATTTTCTACATCTTTCGCCATGGCTTCGACTTGCTCCTGCCTGTCGGTTTATTGGATTTCTAGGGGACGGCCATGATTGAACTCATGCAAACAGGCTTCGCAGCCGTACTGACACCCTACGTCTTTCTCCTGATTACCCTCGGCGTTGCGGTGGGGATCGTTTTCGGTGCGGTGCCCGGGCTCTCGGCCACCATGGCGATCGCGTTGTGCTTGCCACTGACGTATTCGATGGGACCCGGCCCTGGCCTGGCGTTGCTGGTGGCGTTGTTCGTCGGCGCCACCTCGGGAGGGCTGATATCGGCGATATTGCTCAACATACCGGGTACGCCGGCCTCCATCGCGACGACGTTCGATGGCTGGCCGCTGATGAAACAAGGCCATGGCGTCAAGGCCCTTGGCATTGGCGTGGTGTTCTCGTTTCTCGGCACAATCTTCAGTATCGCGGCGCTGATGTTCATCGCCCCGATTCTGGCGGAACTGGCCCTGAGCTTTGGCCCGCACGAATACTTCTCCATCGCGATTTTCTCGCTGACATTGATCGCCACGCTGTCCACCGGCTCGCTGGTCAAAGGCCTGTTTGCCGGTGCCCTGGGTTTTGCCTTCTCCACCGTGGGTATCGCCCCGGTCGAAGCGATCCGTCGTTTTACCTTTGACCTGCCGAGCCTCAACGGCGGCTTCGCCATGCTGACCGTGATGATCGGTATGTTCGCGGTTGCCGAAGTGCTGAAGTTCGCCGAGAGCGCGCGCCTGAGCCACCGGGCCAAACCCCAGCACGTCAGCATGAAAGGCGTGAAAGGTTTTGGTTTCTCGATGAAAGAGTTTGTCGGCCAGTTGCCCAATGCCACCCGTTCTTCGTTGATCGGCCTGGGCATTGGCATCTTGCCCGGCATCGGTGCCGGTACGTCGAATATCGTCTCTTACATCGTGGCGAAGAAACGCTCCAAGACACCCGAGGAGTTCGGCAAAGGCAAGATCGACGGCGTGGTCGCCAGCGAGACGGCAAACAACGCTGGCATCGGCGGCGCGATGATTCCTCTGCTGACGCTCGGCATTCCCGGCGATACCACCACGGCGGTCATGCTCGGTGGCTTCATGATCCACGGCATCCAGCCCGGCCCCCTGCTGTTCATCAGCCAGGCGCCACTGGTCTACACGATCTTCGCCGCGCTGATCCTCGCTTCCGTGCTGATGCTGGTGCTGGAGTTCTACGGCCTGCGCATGTTCATCAAGTTGCTCGCGGTGCCCAAGCACATCTTGCTGCCAATTATCCTGGTGCTTTGCGTGGTCGGCGCCTTTGGCCTGAACAGCCGGATCTTCGATGTCTGGGCGGTGCTGCTGTTTGGCTTGCTGGGGTATGGGTTCGTCAAAAGCGGTCTGCCGATCGCACCGTTCATCATCGGTTTCATTCTCGGCCCGATGGCTGAAACCAACTTGCGCCGAGGCCTGATGCTGTCCGATGGCAACTTCGGCGGCTTCCTGACCAACCCCATCTCGGCGGGCTTCCTCATCCTGGCCGCCGCGTCCATTTCCTGGCATCTGGTGACGGTCATTCGCAACCGCAAGAGTGCTGCGATTGAACTGATGCGCAGCTAGCCCACCGCATTGGCTGCTGCAACGCGCGCCCGTGTTGCAGCCTTGGCCTTGGGCTGTCAGTGAGCGAGCTGGACGCCCGGCCAGCCAGGGTTCGGGCGGCTTCTGTAACGGTTGAGGAGAGAGGGATGTCTTCGTTGAACGATGAAGTGTTCCAGCGCATCGAGCGGGTGGTCGGGCAGGCAGGATGGGTGCGCGACCCCCAGCTGATGCAAGGCTATCTGACGGACTGGCGTAACGCCTATCAAGGCCAGGCCGCCTTGGTGGTGCGCCCGGCCACCACCGAAGAAGTGGCCGAGGTTGTTCGGATCTGCCACGACGCCCAGATTGCCTTGGTACCGCAGGGCGGCAACACCGGGCTATGTGGCGGCTCGATCCCCGATGCCTCTGGCAACCAAGTGGTGTTGTCCTTGACCCGGATGAAGCGCATCCGCGACATCGACCTGGCCAATGAAACCATTACGGTAGAGGCGGGGGTGATCCTGCGGCAGCTACAGGACGCCGCCAGCCAGGCCGGACGTTTGTTTCCGCTGTCGTTGGGGGCGGAGGGCAGTTGCACGGTGGGCGGCAATCTGGCGACCAACGCCGGCGGCACGGCTGTGCTGCGTTACGGCAACATGCGTGAGCTGACCCTAGGCCTGGAAGTGGTGCTGCCGGACGGTCGCGTCTGGAACGGTTTGCGGGGCTTGCGCAAAGACAACACCGGCTACGATCTCAAGCATTTGTTCATTGGCTCGGAGGGCACGCTGGGTATCATCACCGCTGCGGTATTGAAATTGTTCCCGGCGACCCACAGCACGGCGACCGCCTGGGTCGCGCTGCCTTCGCCTCAAGCGGCGGTGGACTTGATCGGCCATGTGCGCAGCCTGTGCGCTGATCGCCTGACAGGCTTCGAGATGATGTCGCGCCAGAGCCTGGATTTCGTCCTGGACCATGTGGCCGGCTGCACTGACCCTCTGGAAGCGAAACATCCTTGGTACGCCTTGATTGAACTGCGCGACACGGTCCCCGACGCCTCCTTGGCTCCGTTGCTGGAAAATGGCCTGGCCCATGCTTTCGAGCTTGGTTGGGTCATCGACGCGGTATTGGCCGGCAGCCAGGCACAGGCCGCGGCGCTGTGGGCGCTGCGCGAAGGCATTTCCGAAGCACAGAACCATGAAGGCCCCAGCCTCAAGCATGACATCAGCGTGCCCGTGAGCCGCATACCGGAGTTCATCGAGCGCACCGACCGCGCGCTGCAACAGGACTTTCCGGGCGTGCGCATCGTTTCTTATGGCCACATGGGCGACGGCAATCTGCACTACAACATCAGCAAGCCGATCGGCGACGCGGACGCCTCGTTCAAGGCGCGGGAACAGGCGATCATGCAGGTCATCTACCGGATGACGAGCACCTTCAACGGCAGCATCAGCGCCGAGCATGGCCTTGGGCAAGCCAAGCCTGAGGCGGCGGTTCGCTTCAAGGACCCGCTGGAGATCGAGTTGATGCGTGCTATCAAGCGCACGCTGGACCCGGCGGGGCTGATGAATCCGGGTAAGGTCTTTACTGCCGGGCTGGAGTGACTGAAGGTATTTCTCGATTATTCCCGCAATTATTAAAAAATAGTTTCATATGCTGCTGTGGATCAGCAGCAACGCAAACCACGAAGAAACTGGCGCAGTATTCACGCTTGCGCGCTAAGCGCTACTCCAGAAAACACCGGTCAAAAAGATAAACGCTGGCCGGTTTGAGATTTTCCACCGTGCGTTGCGGGCGGCCGCCTTCGCCGGCTTTTTTGCGGCCGGTTTCCTGCAGATAACCCGCCTCGGTCATTTTCAGCAGACGCTGGCGCATGCTGGTCTTGAGCACCGGACGACCGAGTACCACGGAGAAAATATCCACCGCTTCCGGCGCGCTGAATTCCGGGCCCAGGAACATCAACGGCAGGCTGCTGTAGAGGGCTTTGGACAGCAACCGTTCCTGGACCGCCGCCACCAGGCTGTTGTGGTCGAAAGGGAGTTTGATCGAGGCGTCTGCGACATCCTTGAGGGGAAAGAATCCCTGGTGTTCGGCGAGCTGGACCGTGTCGCTGAGAATCGCCAGGTAGAACGTCGAGGACGACCAGCAGCGCGGATCGCGGAACGCGTCGCCGACGGTGCCGACCTGTTCGATCCAGGCCAGCGGCATGCCGACCTTGCTTGAATTGCGCAGGCGCTCCACAGCGTCGTTCAGCGTGAGATCTTCGACGTCCCCATTGACCACGATCCCGGGCAACGCCCAATGGCCGGCGAACGGCTCGGCTTCCCGTCGGTTCAGGAGGATTTCCAGCGCCTGGGTCTCCCGGCAGAAGCGCAGCACACAAAGGTCGATGGTGTGCAGATAACCGCGCGAGGCGGCTGGGCTAGTGGGCATGTCGATTTCCGTGGGTAGCGTAAAGGTCATAGTTTAACGGGTTCATGCCGGGTGCTATCCAGTCGCTGGGCAGCGGCTTGCCCAAGGCCAGTCGTTCGCGAACCACCGTGCTGCGCACGTGGATCTTTTCCTCCACGCGAAGAATGGAAAAGCGCTCCAGCAATTCCTCGCCTCGATAGAACGTCGGCAGCAAATCGGCGACATCCTGGCCCACCACCAACGCGATCCGCTTGCCGTCCAGAGCCAGGCTGTCGGCGAGGTGGGCGAGCAGGGTGTAGCTGTAGATGGCGCCTTCAACGCCACGGGCCACGACCTGTTCCACCCGGCTTGCGCGCACTTCGGCGCGGCACAGTGGTTGCACCTTTTCGACGATCGACTCCAGCCAGTTCAGGCGAACCTCGTAGTCGACCATTTGCTTGCCGTGGGGATGCCGGAAGCTGGGGACCACCAGCACGCGTCTGGCCAAGCGTGAGGCCTCGATCATTACTTGAGCGTGGCCGGCATGAGGGGGATTGAAGGCGCCGCCATACAGGGCAATCTCGAACATGGCTTATCCTCGTTTAGTACATGACATGTACTCTATAGGCAAAATCCTTTTTATGTAAACCTGATTTTCCTAGTTGCTTTGCTTAGGTATGGAAGCTTGGTCAAAAAATATTTTTCGTGCCTGGCTTGTCATGAAAGTACATCACATATACTCTCGTGGCCATGAAGAGGAGAAACCCAGCATGAACAGCCTGATCCGGAAAACCGCTTCCTTCGATGTCGACGCGCAAAAGAGCTTCACACCGCTGTGCCCCGATGAGCTTCCGGTGCCGGGCGGTGACCAGATTGCCGGTGAGCTGAATTTCATCGCGTCCCTGGCCAGCCTCCGCATCGGCAGCAAGGACGCCCATTCGCCCCTGGCTCCCTGGGTGGTTGCCGATCATGCACAGATGTTCGTGCCGACCGGGCTCGAGCACGCCGACATCACTTGGGTCAGCCACTGCGTTCCCGGCACTGAGGGGTTCGCCTTGCTGGATCAACTGCCGACGCCGTACGACTACGACTATTTCGTCTGGAAGGGGGTCGAGCCGGATTTGCACCCCTACGGTGCCTGCTACCACGACCTGCACGGCAAGTTGTCCACCGGGGTGATCGAGTACCTCAAGGCCAAGCGTGTGGAGCAGGTCATAGTCGGCGGGCTGGCGCTGGATTTCTGCGTCAAGACCACCGCCCTGCAACTGGCCGCCGCTGGCTTCAAGGTGATCGTTCACCTCCCGGCCTGCCGGGCGATCAGTGAGGAGGGCGCCATTCAAGCCATCCAGGACATGCATCAAGCAGGCATCGCGGTGGCCGCGACGCGCGAAGAAACCCTCCGCCAGGCAAACGCATAAGGAAGAGACATGGACAGTGCATTCGATACAACCAGCGGCACCATCCAGAGTCTTCTGGACACCGACTACTACACCTTCACCATGATGCAGGCGGTCTTGCACCAGCACCCGAATGTCGAGGTGGAATACCAGTTCATCGTCCGCTCCAAGGAGCGGCTCGGTCACCTGATCCCGGATATTCGTGTCGAACTGGAGAAACTCGCCGGGTTGCAACTGCGCGAGGGGGAGCAGCGGTTTCTGTTCAACAAGCGTTTCCGTGAGTACCTGACACCGGACTTCGAACAGTTTCTCGGGCTGTTTCGCTTCAATCTGCGCTACATCCACGTTTCGGAGGTCGACGGCCAACTGCACATCCGCGTCCGTGGTCCGATGCTGCACTGCATCATGTTCGAGCAGCCGGTATTGGCGATGGTCAGCGAACTGCGCAATCGTGAGAAGTATCCCGAAGTCGAGTTGGCCGACGTCACCCGCAAGCTGTACCAGAAATTCGAATGGCTGGAGAAAAATGCCAGCCGTGAAGAACTCGCCGAGTTTCGCGTTTCAGACTTTTCCACCCGTCGTCGGCTGTCGTTCCGGGCCCAGCGGGAAGTGGTAAATGTCATGCGCAGCGATTTTCCTGGGGTCTTTGTCGGCACCAGTAACGCGCACTTGGCTTACGAATTCGATCTGCCCCTGATCGGCACCATGGCTCACCAGTGGCTGATGGTGCACCAGCAACTCGGACGCTTGCGCGAGAGCCAGAACGCGGCGTTGGAAAACTGGGTGCACGAGTATCGCGGCCGCCTCGGTATCGCCCTGACGGACTGCATCAGCACCGACTTTTTCCTCAAGGATTTCGACCTGTATTTTGCCAAGCTCTATGACGGCCTGCGCCAGGATTCCGGTGACCCGATCGTCTGGGCTGACAAGGTGCTGGGGCGTTACCAGGAACTGGGTATCGACCCGCGAACCAAGGACCTGATGTTTTCCGATGGCCTCAATTTCGAAAAATGCCTGCCGATCCTGCGTCACGTTCGCGGCAAGGCCAAGTTCGGTTTTGGCATGGGCACCAGCCTGGCCTGCGATGTCGACGGTGTCGAACCGCTGAGCATCGTCATGAAGCTGGTGCGGGTCCACGGCGAGCCGGTGGTGAAGTTCTCCGATGATCCGATCAAGAACGTCTGCGAGGATGCCTCGTTTCTGCGGTACGCCGCCCAAGTGTTCAACGTTGCCCTGATCAATCCACAGTTGGGAGCTTGATATGACATCGTTTCTGCAAGAACGCATTGCCCAGGAACTGGGCATCGACCGTCAACTCACTCAGGGCGGCGAAGCCAGCGAGATCGCCCGCCGCGTCGAGTTCATCAAGCAGGTCCTGCGAGAATCCGGTTGCCAGTCCCTGGTCCTGGGGATCAGTGGCGGCGTCGACTCGCTCACCGCCGGCCGCCTATGCCAATTGGCGGTGGAGCAACTGCGCAATGAAGACTACGCGGCGCGATTCATCGCCGTCCGGCTACCGTACAAAGCCCAGGCTGACGAGCAGGACGCCCAGGCGTCCCTGGACTTCATTCGGCCGGACTTGATCACCATCAGCAACATTGCCGCGTGCGTTGACGGCTTGATGGGCAGCATTGTCATCGATGGCTTGCAGCCTTCGGCCGAACTCACCGACTTTGCCAAAGGCAACGCCAAGGCCCGCGCCCGGATGCTGGCGCAATACGCCATTGCCAATCTGAGCAACGGATTGGTGGTCGGCACCGATCATGGGGCGGAGGCGGTGATGGGCTTTTTCACCAAGTTTGGCGACGGCGCATGCGACCTGGCACCGCTGTCCGGGCTGACCAAGACCCAGGTGAGACTGCTGGCCGACGCGATGGGCGCCCCCGCGCACCTGGTGCGCAAGGCGCCGACCGCTGATTTGGAAGACCTGGCGCCCGGTAAGTTGGATGAAGTGGCGTATGGCTGCAGCTACGAGGAAATCGATGCGTACCTGATGGGCGAAGAAGTGTCGCCGCAGGCGCAGCAGATCATTGAACGCGCTTACCTCAAGACAGCCCACAAGCGAGCACTGCCTCGCGTTCCGGTATCGTTGTAATAGGTTTAAATAGGGGCTTTGGTCTCGAACGGAGTGGAAAATGACCCAGGCAAGCAGCATCAAGGACCGCGTACGTATCAAGCAGGTCGAGGTCCTCTCGGACAATTGGTACATCCTGCGCAAGACCACTTATGACTACCTCGGCCGCAACGGCCAATGGCGCGAGCTGACCCGCGAGACCTATGACCGCGGCAACGGCGCCACCATCCTGCTTTACAGCAAAGCCAAGCAGACCGTGGTGTTGACCCGGCAATTCCGCTTCCCGGCGTTCGTCAACGGGCACGACGGCCTGTTGATCGAAACCTGCGCCGGCCTGCTGGACAACGATGATCCGCAGACCTGCATCCGCAAGGAAACCCAGGAAGAAACCGGCTATGTCGTCCAAGACGTGCGCAAGGTATTCGAGGCGTTCATGAGCCCGGGCTCGGTGACCGAGCGGATCCATTTTTTTGTCGGTGAATACTTCGACGAAGACAAGCAGCACGAAGGTGGCGGGCTTGAGGCCGAAGGGGAAGAGATCGAAGTGCTGGAGATGCCGCTCGGCCAGGCCCTGGGCATGATCGAGACCGGCGAAATCTGTGACGGCAAGACCATCATGTTGTTGCAGTACGCCAAGTTGCATCGGTTGCTGGATTAGCAGTTGGCTGCCCAGGCCGCTTGCTTGCTGATTTCATCGCTGCCAAATCTCTCACGGTAGGCCGAGGGAGCCAGGCCCACCGCGTTGCGAAAGGCTGCGCGGAAACTTTCCACTGACCGATACCCACAAGCGTGTGCGATACCGGCGGTGTTTTGATCGGTGCTTTCCAGCAGCTCGCGAGCGCGGTTCAGTCGTTCCTGCTGAAGCCAGGCCTTGGGCGACAGTCCCGTGGTTTCAATGAAACGCCTCAAAAAGGTTCGTTCGCTCATGGCCACGCGAGCCGCCATGTCAGCCACGCTCAACGGTTGGTCCAGGTGCTCGCGGATCCATTGCAACACGCGCGTCAGCTCGTTGCGCGGTGACTTGCACACCGGGGCGACGATGAATTGCGACTGGCCGCCGGTTCTCTGTGGCGCCATTACCAAGCGTCGGGCCACCGAGTTGGCGATGTGCGTGCCGAAATCACGAGCGATCAAATGCAGGCAGGCGTCGATACCGGCGGCACTTCCGGCTGAGGTGATCACCTGGCCGGAATCGACGTAGAGCACATTAGGGTCAACCTTGATGTTGGGGAATCGTTCGGCCAGCTCCTTGGAAAATTGCCAATGCGTGGTAGCGGTTTCTCCATCGAGCAGCCCTGTGGCGGCGAGCACGAACACCCCCGAGCAGATGGACAGCAGGCGTGCACCGCGGGCATGGGCTCTTGCAAGGGCTTGCAAGAGCGCTTCGGGGGGCCGCTCATAACGGTTGCGCCAACCAGGGACGATGATGGTCTGTGCGGTTTCAAGCTCTTCCAGACCCGCGTCGACGGAGATTTGCAATCCTCCCAGCGCACGCATCGGCCCCTCGTCGACGGCAACGATGCGGTGGGTATACCAAGGGACGTCCAGTTCTGGGCGGGGTAGCCCGAAGATCTCGAGGGCGATGCCGAATTCGAATACGCAAAGGCCCTCATAGACGAGGATGGCCACTGTTCCAGGAAGAGCATTCATTTGGCGTAAATTCACCGTTTATTGTCGTCTGCTGCACTGTAGCGGACAGTCCCCTGCCCCTACAATCGCTGCCAGGCAATCAGGAAAACCAAGACGGCTGCACCCCACAAAGGTGATCGCCGCATTACCGGTACCCCACCCCATCGCACCGGTAGAGGATTGTCACTTCCAGATTTATTCCTGCTTCAACAGAATTCGATTCGTACGGACAGGCCAAGTGCGCGCATCTTATTGAGTTCTGTTACGGACGCTGTTAACGGATAACGGCGTTGAAGGAGTTGTGAGTTGTAACCGGATTAACCTGGACGTTGTAAGGGAAAGGACTATGTTGCTGATCCAGATAGTGTTTGTCATGTTGTCAGCAAAACTCCTGGGTGCCGCGCTCAATCGCTTGGGGCAGCCACAGGTTGTTGGAGAAATGATTGCCGGTTTCATGTTGGGCCCCGTTGTACTGGGCCAGTTGTTTCCCTCCTTCCATCAGCAACTATTCGATAGCAGCGCTATTACCCAGCTCAAAGTCCTGAGCGAGTTGGGCATATTGTTGTTCATGTTCGTCATCGGTGCCGAGTTTCGTTTCCCATTGAAACAGAGCAAGACCGGCTTCCATGCCATGGTCATCGGCGCCTTCAGCATTGTCATCCCTTTTTCCCTCGGCGCCGCGATAGCTCCCTGGCTGTACGAACATTTCGCCAGCACCGGGACGTCTCGGTTGGCCTTTGTCTTGTTCATAGGCACCGTGTTTTCCGTCACCGCTTTTCCGGTACTGGCGCGGATCCTCAAGGAACGCGGCATGCTCGGTACGCAGACCGGTGCGATCGCCTTGCTGGCCGCCGCCATGAGCGACGTGGTCGCCTGGATGTTGATTGCCGCTGTCGCGATGGTGAACGGTCAGGACAGTGACTGGATGGCCCTGGTCGTCCGGGGTGGTTGCCTGTTACTGCTGGTGGCCTTTTCGTTCCTGGTGCTCAAGCCCCTCTTGAACCGTTGGCTCGCCGCCGAAGGAAAGCTTGCGCAACCGATGGTGCTCGTGGCGTTGCTGGCTGGTGTGATGATCTATGGCAGCCTGACCCACGCGCTGCAAGTGCACGCCGTATTTGGTGCCTTCCTGTTCGGCCTGTGCTTGCCGCGTGACCAGCGTTTGCTGGACATGATCATCGAACGGCTGGAGCACGTATCGCTGATCATACTGATGCCCTGTTTCTTTGCCCTGGCCGGCTTGAGCACCACCTCGTCGGCGTTCACCGGGCTTGGGGCCTGGGTGCTGCTGGTGATCCTGCTCGTGGCTGTCACTGCGAAGATATTCGGCAGCGCGCTGGGCGCTCGGCTTGTGGGTTGCTCCTGGTCGACGTCGCTGAGCATCGGTGCACTGATGAACACCCGCGGCCTGATGGAACTGGTCGTGCTCAAGATCGGCCTGGACATGGGCATCATCGGCAGCGAGCTGTTTACCGCCCTGGTGGTCATGACCATCGTCACGACGCTGATGACCGGTCCGCTGATGAATCTGCAAGAAAAGAAAATCTTTCCGGTACGCAACTCGTCGACTCCGAGTGCGTTGCCTCCCGTGGATTTGTAACACCGACCGATAACAATGGAATGGAGCGATAAATGAGCGAACAAACGTCCAGCTTGGTTATTGAAGTAATGGAGCAGCAACTGGCCAAGCATTTCCAGGCTCTTTTGCAGGATGAAAACCGGATGAAGCAGATTCGTAATGAATTTCGCCGCGACGGTTACTTCAACTTCAAAAACTTTTCCTTTCTGCCGAAAAGGATTTTGGAAAATGTTCATGCCGAAGTTCATGCGTTATTGGACGAGTATTCGGTGCGCCGCGATGTGACGGTTCCATCCACCGGTAATACCTACCGCAAAATGTATAACGTCAACCAACCGGAGATCGCCGAGGGCGGGACGTTCATTCCCGCGCTTTATCAATCCGAGTCGCTGCGTAAGTTCTTGGGCAATATTGCCGGCGACGACTTGGCGTCCTGCTGGGAGCAGGAGCAATACCTGATCACCAAACTGAGCCACCCGGGCGATACCCATGGCTGGCATTGGGGTGATTACCCGTACACCATGATCTGGATCATCGAGGCGCCCGAGGACCCGGCGATCGGTGGCGTGCTCCAGTGCGTGCCGCACAGCGAGTGGGACAAGCAGAACCCGCAGATCTGGCAGTACATCCTCAACAACCCGATCAAGTCGTATCACCACCTCAAGGGTGATGTGTATTTCCTCAAGTCGGATACCACGTTGCACCACGTGGTACCGATCCAGCAGGAAACCACTCGGATCATTCTCAACACATGCTGGGCCAGTGCCCATGACCGGCGAACCGATGTCGCCCACGAAAGTATCGAAGTGATCTGGGATACCAAGGCCAGGACCACCGAAGAGGCCTGACGGCGAGCGGCCGGGCGGATGGGTGTCCGCCCGGTTTCATATTTGGAAAATCAACGTTGCCCCCGGGGCTCAAGGAAGCAGGCCATGTCCATCACTCAAGAAACGTTTCAATCCGAAACCGCCTATGTCGTACGCAACGAAGGCGTCGATCTGGAGCTCAAGTTGTTCATGGATGAGCAGATCGAATACATCCTCAAGCATCGCGCGACCGAGCACCCATTTCTGAACGCCTATGCCGAGCACGGTCTGCCGCCGGAGCAAAGCCAGGTGCTGTACCTGGAAACCCTGCACTACTTCAAATACCTGCCGTTCTATGTTTGTGGGATTTCCACCATCACCCGTGACGAGGCAGTCCTTCGCACCATCGCCTTCAACGCTCGCGATGAACTGGGGGAAACCCATTCCCATTCCGACTTGTACCGCAAGTTCCTGCACGACAAGGGCATCAGCGAGGAGCAGATCGAGGCCTACAAGTGCCTGCCCAGCACTCAGGCGTTGAACGACGGCATTTGCGCGCTCTACAGCAAACCGCCATTGCAAAAGGCACTGGGTGGCTTGTTCGCCGACGAGGCGATGTCCGCATCGATGGTTTCCAAATACAACGATGGCTTGATCAAGGAAGGCGTCAGCGAACGCGGCCGGTTCTTCTGGACGCTGCACATGGAAGTCGAAGTCGGCCACTCCAACGCAGTGTTCAACGTCATGGAAAAACACCTGCAGACGCCGCAAGAGCGTCGTCTGTTCGCCGAAGGCATTGAACAGTACCTGCACCTGATGGAAGTGTACTGGGATGGCATCGAGCGCAAACTCAACGCTGGAGGACGCCAATGACTGCCCAGAACGAATCCGGACAAGGCGTCGCCTTCGGGCTCGGCGCCACGCTGCTCTGGGGCTCGTACCCGCTCTGGTACAAGCCGTTGGCCGGGCTCGATGCCTATCATCTGCTGTCCTGGCGGGTGGTGTTCGCCGAGTTGTTTCTCCTGGCACTGGTGTTGTTGACCGCGCGGGTCGGGACGTTGCGCGCTACGCTCAAGACCGTTCGCCCGGCCAATGTGCTCACGGTGTCCGCGGTGTTGGGGCTTTGGTGGCTGATGTACATCTACGGGATCATGACCGGGCGCGTACTGGAGGTGGCCTTCGGCTATTTCCTCAGCCCGATCATGAGCATGGTGGTGTCGCGGGTGATCTTCAAGGAGCGTCTCACGGCCCTGCAAACCTGGGCGATCTTCCTCGCCGTCACAGGCGTGACATTGATGGCGTTCGAGCTGCTGAACCTGCATTCATTCCCATGGATCGCGCTGGTGATCGGCTTCTGCTATTCGTTCTACGGCATCTTCAAGAAAAAGGTACCGGGTGATCCGGTGGTCATCCAGACGCTGGAAATTGCCGTGCTGCTGCCGTTCGCGGCGCTGTTCCTGGTGTGGGCTCAGGCCCAGGGCCAAGGGCACCAGTTCCTGCAGTCGGGTACTCGCGATCTGCTGTTGGTCGCGACGGGTCTGATCACGGTGTTGCCTTTGTGGTGGTACAGTCTGGCGGCCAAGCAGCTGTCGATGATCACGCTGGGCTTCTTGCAGTTCGTCCCGCCAATTTGCAACTTCCTGTTGGCGGCATTCGTTTATGGTGAACCGGTCTCGTCGTTGAAACTGGCGGCGTTCTCGTTCATCTGGCTGGCGCTTGCGTTGTTTACCTTGAACTCCATCCGGGTCCAGCGTGCAGCGGCGGCCGCCAGGTTGTCCGTGCAAATGCGTACGGCATGACATACCCGCCTGCGCCGTCTCGAGGCGGCGCGGGTTTTTTCAGGATAAGGGAATCGAAATGAAGAAAGTCGCCGTGGTGGGTTGCACCGGTGCAGTGGGCATGACCATGCTGCAATTGCTTGAAGATACCGACTACGAGGTGGTCTGCATGGCCTCTGAACGTTCGGCCGGCAAGCGCTTGAAGGCTGGTAGCACCGAGCACCTGATCGAGCCTTTTTCGGTCGAAGGCTGCGCCTCGTGCGATATCGTCTTCCTGTGTGTTTCCGGGGCGTTTGCCCTGGAATATGGTGAGCGACTGGCTGAAAATTCCTACGTTATCGATAACTCCTCGGCTTTTCGCTATCACCCGAATATCCCGCTGCTTGTACCGCCGATCAACGGTCAACGCTACAAGGGCGAAAAACTGATTGCCAATCCCAACTGTTCTTCGGCCATCGCACTCATGGTGCTGGGACCGCTGCACGACGCATACGAGCTTGAAAGCGCGATCATTTCCACTTACCAGGCCGCCAGCGGTGCGGGCCAACCGGCCATGCTGGAGCTGCGTGAAAAGGCCAAGGCGTTCAGCGACTATGGCGATCAGGACGGCAGCGAAAACTTCGCCCACAACCTGGCGTTCAACGTGATCCCTCAAGTCGATTCGTTTGAAGACAACGGTTATACCCGCGAAGAGATGAAAGTGGTCTGGGAACTGCGCAAGGTCCTGGACGAGCCGGAGCTGGCCATCAGCACGACGGCGGTTCGGGTACCGACCCTGCGTTCCCACGCCGAGAGCCTGAGCCTGCGCTTCAGGAAGCCGGTGCAATCACTGGCCCAGGTGCGTGAACTCCTGGCGGCTGCGCCAGGTGTCGAGGTGGTGGATGAACCCAAGCAAGGCGTTTATCCGATGCCCATGACCTCGACCTATAAGCACGCCGTGGAAGTAGGACGGATTCGCTACAATCTGATCTACGGCGATCACGGGCTGGATCTGTTTATCAGCGGCGACCAGTTGCTGCGAGGCGCGGCACTGAACGCGTTCGAAATCATGCAATTGGTCAATGACTGATCACCAAGGGGTTGAATGATAAACGCGCAACCGCTTTACAGCGGCTGCGCGTTTTTTCATTCAGCTGGACTGAGGCTCGCTGTCGTCCTGCAAATCGTCCAGGTATTCCGGTTGGTCCAGCTGTTCCGGCAGTTCAGTCACGACACTGAAGTCGCTGATCTCGATGGCGCCCGTCCCGTGGCCGAGCAAGTGGAAGGAGAACGCCTTGCGCGGCTGCGGGTTATCGAAATGGATATCCATCACCAGCGGCTGATCGGTGGTCACCGCGACGTCGGTGGGAAAATCCATCGGCACGTCCTGTTCGAACTCCTTGGCCTTGAGGGATATGTACGCGGCGTGGTTCGCGTCCACGGCGCGGATGCTCAAGCTGACGCGCGTGCGGGTGCCCTTGGGCATTTCCAGGTACTGGGCGCCGATCAGATTGTCGGTCCAGTCGTTGGACACCTGGGCCGGCAACGGGATCTTTTCCGCGCTACCGAATTGGTAGTGTTGGTTCAAGGGCGTGGTGAACAACGTCTGGTCCAGTGCCGTGGCTCGGGCACTGACTTGTCTTGCGCGTTGGCCGCTGTATTGCCCCAGGTAGGTGGCGCTGTCGGCGATGAAGCCTTCGCTCCTGTAGTCGAGGCAATGTTGCTGGAAATCGCATTCGGTGAAGGTGCCCTTGCCATCGTGGTAGCGCAGCTTGCCGTTGGTGAACGACATGATTTCCCGGCCCGTCGCATAGTCCCTGAACATCGAGCGACCGGACAGCGAAGTCGGCACTTTGAAACCGAAGTAGTCGAGTACCGAAGCCGTCAGGTCGACATGGCCATGAACCCCTTGCTTGAGGCGCGGCAATGGCTCGGGCGCCAACATGAGGTTGAAGCCCCAGGACGAGGCCAGGCGCACATCGTCGATGCCGTGGGATTCATCCGAAGTGATGATCACCAGGGTATTGTCCAGGATGCCCTGGCGTTCCAGGCCGACGAGGAAGCTGTCCAGCGCATCGTCCAGGTAACCCACGGCGGCCTGCTTGGCGGTGTCGTAGCGCTCCAGGTAATCCTCTGGCGCTGAATAGGGTTGGTGTGTGCCCACTGTCAGCAGTGTGAGCATCCAGGGTTTATCCGCCTGTTGCAGGTGCCCGACGTAATCCAGCGCGCCTTCGAAGAAAGTCTTGTCATCCTTGCCCCAGGGAAACTCCAGATAGGCGGGTCGGGTGAACCACTCCATGCCCAGGGTCGTGTCGAAGCCGATGTGCGGCATGATCCGGTCCTTGGCCATGAACCGCAGGCCGGCGCCTTGCAGGAAGTGGGTCGAGAATCCGTTCTGGCGCAATTGGGCAGGCAAGCAGGCCTGGTTGCGCTGGCTCTGGTTGAGCATTTCGACGCCCTTGGGCGTGCCATTGTCGAGCTTGTCGTAGTCGCCGCACAACATGGCGTACAGGCCACGAATGGTCTGGTGGCTGTGCAACACGTAGTCGGGTGTGTTCATTCCGCGCTCGGCCCAGGCGCTGAGGCGCGGCATGAGGTTTTCCTGATAACTGCTTTTCAAAGCCTGGCGATTGGTTTCCAGGTAGGCGCCGGGAATGCCTTCCAGGGCGATGATCAGGACGTTGCGCGCGCGGCCCGGCGCGGCGAGCAGCTTTTTCCCTTCGAGATCCAGTCGGGTCAGCCCTTCCATGGGGGGAAGCGGTTCCTCGGTATCCCCGGCGACCCACTCTTGAATGTGCGCCTGGCCGGCGGCGAGGCCTGCCGTCATTAGCTGGTGGGGCAGGTTGAACAGGTTCCACTGGTCCGCTTCGCTGGGCCGCCAGGTTTGCACCGTGCCGTGAACCAGCAAAAGCGCCGCCGGCAGCGCCCAGGCGTGGCGCGGCAAGCCGGGCGCCCGGCGGCTCCGATTGATCCAGTGGACCGCCAGCCAGAGCGCCAAGGCGACCAGCTGGAAGGCGGCGAGCCAGGGATGAGCGAAGCCGCCGCTGGTGGAGTTCTCGACAAATTGCGGGTCGGTCAGATACTGGATGTCCGACGGCGTTGGCATCCGTCCGACCGCACTGACCAGTTCGCTGCTGGCCAACATCAGCGTGGTCCAGGCGAGCAATACCGGTAACGCCAGCCACCCGGGGCGTCGATGCAGCAACACGATCAATAAGCTGCCGATGGCGAAGTCGGACAGATAGCCCAGCAGGTCGGACCAGCCAAGAACCAGGCGCAGCCCCATCGGGACGAAGAGCACGCATCCGGCCAGCGCGAGAAGGCTCGCGAGTGGATGAGTCAGCGCTCGATAAAAAACATTCACGGAAACGGGCCTTTTGTTCAAACCAATCCAGCAAACACACAACCCTGTAGGATTCTGCATTTGGTCATTAAACAGTCACAAGACTGTGCAGGATGGTACCAAGCGCAGCAGCCATTTTTGGTCCACAACCTCGCGGCTGGCTGCGGTTCGCGGGTCAATCCCTCTACAATGGCGACACGGCGTGGCTTTCAGGCATGTTTAATCTTGTTTCAAGATTTCTCATCGGAGGATGGATGGACAGGTTCCAGGAGATGCAGGTGTTTGTCGCCGTGGCCCAGGATTCTGGATTTTCGGCCGCCGCGCGACGCTTGGGCCTGTCGGCCGCCAGCGTGACGCGGGCAGTGGCGGCGCTGGAACAACGCATCGGTACGCCGCTGCTGGTGCGGACCACGCGCAACGTCTACCTGAGCGAAGCCGGCCAACGCTTTCTCGATGACTGTCGGCGGATCCTCGGCGATCTGCAGGAAGCCGAGGACTCGGCGGCCGGCAGTCACGCCCAGCCTCGGGGACAACTGACCATCACCGCGCCGGTGCTGTTCGGGCAATTGTTCGTCACGCCAGTACTGGTGGATTACCTGGGGCGTTTTTCCGAGGTTTGCGTCAACGCCTTGCTGCTGGATCGCACCGTCAGCATGGTGGAAGAGGGCATCGACGTTGCCGTGCGCATCGGTGAGTTGCCCGATAGCAGCCTGCACGCCGTCCGTGTCGGCGAGGTGCGGCGGGTGGTGTGTGGCTCCCCCGGGTTCTTCGCCCGCCATGGCCGGCCTGAACACCCGCAGGACCTGGAGCGGATGCCCGTGGTGTCGTCCTCGGCCATTGGCCAGGTCAGGAACTGGACCTTTGTCGAGGCGGGCCAGCCGCTCTCGGTCCGGCCTGCGCCTCGGCTGGTGGTGACGGCCAACCAGGCTGCCATCGGCGCGGCGTGCCAGGGGTTGGGGATGACGCGGGTCCTGTCCTATCAGGTGGCGAGCTGCATTGCCGCCGGCGAGTTGGAAATCGTCCTGGCCGACTTCGAGCTGCCGCCCCTGCCGATCCATGTGGTGTACCAGGGCGGGCGCAATGCGCCGGCGCGGGTTCGCAGTTTTGTGGACTTCATGGTGAATGCGCTGCGGGAACACCCGGCCCTGTAGCGCTGAGGCATTGTTTCGCTGATAGAAATAAAGGATTGCGTTTGCAGGTGATTCTATAGCTCCAGGCATGAGCAGAAGATGACCCCATCGACGCCGCATAACGAGGGCGTCATTTCCCAGCGGAGTCGACCATGAACCCAATCAAGCTCTATCACTTCCCACTGTCCGGCCACGCACACCGTGTCCAATTGATGCTTTCGCTGCTCGAACTGCCGGTCGAGATTATTTTCGTCGACTTGGCCAAGGGGGCGCACAAACAGCCGGAATTCCTCGCGATCAACTCGTTCGGCCAGGTGCCGGTCCTGGACGATAACGGCGTGGTGCTGGCGGATTCCAACGCCATCCTGGTGTACCTGGCAAGCAAATACGGCCACGGTCACTGGCTGCCGACGGACCCGGTCGGCGCCGCTCGCGTCCAGCGCTGGTTGTCGGTCGCCGCCGGTCCTTTGCATGCCGGTCCGGCCACGGCGCGCTTGATCACGGTATTCGGTGCGTCGCACAACGCCGAGGATGTGATTGCCCGGTCCCATACTCTGCTCAAAGTCATCGACCAGGAATTGAGCAACAGCACCTATCTGGCGGGTGACGCGCCGACCATTGCCGACATCTCGGGCTACACCTATATCGCCCATGCGCCCGAGGGCAATGTTTCGCTGCAGGACTACGCCAACGTACGTGCATGGCTGGCGCGAATCGAGGCCTTGCCAGGGTTCGTGGGCATGCCACGTACCGCGGTGGGCTTGCAGAAAGACGCTTGAGCATCGGCCCGGTTGCGGCGAGGGTGCAATCGTCCTCGCCGCTGGTTTCTGTAAGACCACGGAAGCGTTAATCTGCCAGCCTTTCCCGGGGTGGCTACGTTTCATGACTTTTATCCACAGGCTCTCGCTGGCGCTGGCCGCGTTGTTTTTGAGCGGCTGTGACCAGCCCGCGCCAACCGTCCTCGATCAACAACTCTATGTCTGGCAACGCCAATGGACACCGGCCCATGAAGGCGCGTTGCGGCAGAGCCGTGGCGATTTTTCCAGCTTGCGGGTGCTGGCGTTGCAGGCGTTTCCCGGCGCCGGCTGGAGTCGCGCGCGTATCGATGCGGCGTTGCTCAAGGCTGACGGTCGACCGCTCATTGCGGTGATTCGCCTGGACGGCCAGCTCAAATCCCTCGACCAGGACGATGTGATCGCGCAGATCCAGCAATTGTTGGGCGATTGGCAAGCCCAGGGCCTGGCGCCGGTGGGGATTGAAATCGACCACGACGCCGGCAACGCACGGCTGCCAGCCTATCGGACCTTCCTCGCCCGACTCCGGCAAACCTTGCCGGCAACCTTGCAATTGAGCATCACGGCGTTGCCGGCCTGGCTCAGCAGCCCCGAACTGCCCGAACTGCTGAAAACCGTGGACAGCAGCGTCCTGCAGGTGCATGCGGTCAGCGACCCGCGCCAAGGCTTGTTCGACGCTGAACAGGCCAGGCGCTGGGCCGAGCGCTGGGGCGAGGTCACTGCGCGGCCGTTCTACCTGGCGCTGCCAGCCTACGGTGTGGCGCTGCTGACCCAGGAAAGCGGTGCGCCGATGGTGGAGAGTGAAGTGCCCATCGACCGGGGCGGCGAGCGTCGGGAGTTGCTGGCCGATCCGCAGCAAGTGGCCGGGCTTGTGATGAAGCTCCGCGCCGAACCGCCCAGGCATTTGAGCGGGTTGATCTGGTTTCGCCTGCCGCTGGTGGGGGACCGACGCGCCTGGAGCCTGGTCACCCTTGGTGCGGTGGCCCGTGGCGAAAGCCTGGAAAGCCGCCTGGTTGTGCAAATGGAAGAGCGGGACGGCCTCTACGATATCCGCCTGGTCAACCAGGGCAACCTCGACCTGCCTTGGCCCCAGCGCCTGACCCTGGCGGTGAGCGCGTGTGACGGGGTCGATGCCCTGGCCGGTTATACGTTGCAACAAACCCCCGGACTGCTTACCTTCACCCGCATTCAGGAAGGCCGCTTGGCTGCCGGTGCCCAGCGGGCGATCGGCTGGGCGCGCTGTACGAAAATTGACCAAGGAGGATTCAATGTCTACCCGTAAGTGGCCTCGTCGCCTGCTGTGCCTGAGCCTCAGTTTGCCGCTGGGTCACGCGTGGGCCTGCGGACCGGATTTCCCATTGCGCCTGCTGGATAACCGCGCCCAATCCCTGGCGGAATTGCCCGAAGGCAGCTTTCGTTTCGAGATCAGCCGTCTCGGCCAAGCCATTGCAGGGTTGAAGCCGACCACGGAGGCGACGCGCAATCCTGATTACAGCTACGACGACGTTTCTTCTTACGTGGAACAGCGCACCAAGGCTGAACAGCTTGGCCTGACGCCGCCGCAACAAGCGGTGGTGGAGCGTTTGCGTGCGTTGAGCGATGTCGAACAGGTCGCCACCGAAGCGGCGAACCTGCCCGCCGAGCTGCGCTTGTACGCGGTTGGCGCGGCGGCCTTCAACGCCGGCGACCATCAGCGTGCCGTCGAGGCGTTCCAGCAATTGCTGGCATTGCCGGCCGACGAGCGTCGCCTGCGCAGCACCTGGGCGGCGTATTCCTTGGGCCGTGCGTTGTTTGCCATGAGTGCCGAGGCCGGCAGCGGTGAACCCGCCGTGTTGCTGGATCAGTCGCGGCAAGCGTTTCGCCAGGTCCGCGAGCTGAGCATTGCCGGCTTCAGCGATCCGCTGGAGTTGGGCGTCGCCAGCCTCGGCGAGGAAGCCAGGGTGGCCTATACCGCTGATGACTGGGACAGCGCCATCGGGCTGTACGCGACACAAAACCTGCAAGGCTCGCCGGTGGGCTACAGTTCGTTGCTGCAGTTGGCGGGCGGCTTGAGCGTCGAGCCGGAAGAACGCCTGCGCACGTTGCTCAAGGCCAAGGCGGTCCAGCGCCTGGTGACGGCTTATCTGCTCAGTCGCGTTGGCTGGTGGGACGGTGAAGAGCCGTCCGGGGAGAAAACCCTCGTCAAGCTGTTGCAAGCCAGTGCCCAAGGCAACCTGGAGGATGCCGACCGCTTGGCCGCCGTGAGTTATCAACACGGTGACTACACCAGCGCCAAAGCCTTCGTGGACAAGGCCGCCGACACCGGCCTGGCCTGGTGGGTACGGGCCAAGCTGGCGCTGCGCGACGGTGACAAGGCCGGCGCGGCGGCGGCTTATGCCAACGCCGCCCAGGCATTCCCCAAAGACGAATCGTGGGGCGGTCGACGCACGCCGGACTGGGACTACGAGACAGTACAACCCAAATGCCGGGTCGACGGCGAGAGCGCGATCCTGGCGCTGCAACGGGGCGAATACCTGCAAGCTTTCGATCAGCTCTATCGCGGTCAGTACAATTATTGGTATGACGCGGCGACCGTCGCCGAGCGTGTGCTGACCGTCGATGAGCTCAAGCAATATGTCGATGCCCAGGTCCCCGCACCACCGCCGTTGAGCCAGCAAGATCGAGACAACTATGTACCGTTGTCGGTGGCGGCGAATCTGCGCAACCTCTTGGGTCGTCGTTTGCTGCGCGAAGGTCGCTACGATGAAGCCCCGGACTATTTCGACAATCCCGAGCTGCAGGCCAAGGCCCGCGCCTACGGACAACTGCGTGAGGATGCCGAGTCCAAATGGTTGCCGACCAGCCGAGCCGAGGCGTATTTCAATGCGTCCGTCATCGCGCGCCGGTCCGGCATGCAGCTGCTGGGCTACGAAATGGCGCCGGATTACGCCAGCCTGGAAGGCAACTACAGTTTTGAACCGGTGGAGCTCAAGGTCGGTCCGCTGGTGGCCGAAGGCGAAGTGCAACGGCAACAGGCCAGCGCCGCCCAACCGGACGTGCGCTACCACTACCGTTTCGTCGCCACGGCGCTGGCGAGCCAGGCCGCCGATCACTTGCCGCACACCAGCCAGGCGTTCGCGGCGGTGTTGTGCAGGGCCGTGGGCTATAACTCCAGCCTCGAAGAACAAAGCGCGTTGTACCAGCGTTATGTGAAGGAGGGGCCTTACGTGGAGTGGGCGTGGGATTTCGGCCACCAATGCCCGGAACCGGCGTTCGACCAGGCCAACAAGCGCTACGTGACCCAGGCCCTGGCGCCTGTTCGCTCGGCGTTGCGGCCATTCAAGACCTGGTTGGAAGTGGGCGGCGCGGTGCTGGTGGTCGCCGTTGCGCTGGCACTGATCAGCCGGCGCAAGCGCAAGGCTCGGATGGCGGGGTACGCCGCTCATTGAAGTAAAAACGCAGGACATGTGGCGAGGGAGCAAGCTGCCTCGCCACGGGATTGTTGCCTGCTAAATCTGCGTCGCCATCCCCTCTACGTTCATCGCCGCCTGGCGCAACGCCTCCGAGCGAGTGGGGTGGGGGTGGCAGATCAGCGCGATGTCTTCGGCCGAAGCACCGAATTCCATGGCCACGCAGTACTCGCCGATCATCTCGCTGACACTCGGCCCGACCAGGTGCACGCCGAGAATTTCGTCGGTGTGTTCATCGGCCAGGACCTTGGCGAACCCCTCGGTCTCATGGTTGATCTTCGCCCGGCTGTTGGCCGTGAACGGGAATTTCCCGACCTTGTAGGCTCGGCCTTCGGCCTTGAGCTGCTCTTCGGTCCTGCCGACGCTGGCCAGTTCCGGACGGGTGTAGATGACGCTAGGGATCAGGTCGTAATTGACCTGACCGGCCTTGCCGACGATCTGTTCGAGGCAGGCCATGGCCTCATCCTCGGCCTTGTGGGCCAGCATCGGCCCGGAAGTCACGTCCCCGATGACCCAAACGCCAGGGGCTTCGGTGCGGTGGCGCTGGTTGGCGAGCATGCCGCGTTTATCCGTCTCCAGCCTGACGTTTTCCAGGCCCAGCCCTTGGGTGTAAGGCCGACGACCGATGGCGACCAGCACGTAGTCGGCATCCAGGGTCTGTGCCTCGCCGCCTGACGCCGGTTCGACCTGCAATTGCACATCCTTTTGGGAAGACTCCGCGCGGGTGACCTTGGTGCTCAACTTGAACTCGATCCCCTGTTTGGCCAAGGCCCGTTGCAGGGTCTTGGCGGTCTCGCCATCCGCCCCCGGGCAGATGCGATCAAGGTATTCCACCACGGTCACTTGGGCCCCCAGGCGTCGCCAGACTGAACCCAGCTCAAGGCCGATGACGCCTGCGCCAATCACCACCAGATGCCGGGGCACTTCGCCCAAGGACAGCGCGCCGGTGGAGTCCAGGATGCGCCGGTTATCGATGTCCACGCCGGGCAGTGGCGTCGGTTCCGAGCCGGTGGCGATGATGATGTCCTTGGCGCTCAGTTCAACCTGGGTGCCGTCTTCGCCGGTGACGGTCACTTTGCCGGGCCCATCGATATGGCCCCAGCCCTTTATCCAGTCGACCTTGTTCTTGCGAAACAGAAACTCGATGCCCTTGGTCAGGCCCGCGACGCTTTCGTTCTTCTGCTTCATCATCTGCGCGAGGTCGAGGGTAGGGCTGACGTTGATGCCTAGGTGGGCGAATTCCGAGCCTTTGGCCGCTTCGTAGAGTTCAGACGCGTGAAGCAGCGCCTTGGAGGGCATGCAGCCGACGTTCAGGCAGGTGCCGCCCAGGGTGGCGCGGCCTTCGACGCAGGCGGCTTTCAACCCAAGTTGTCCGGCTCGAATGGCTGCGTTATAGCCGCCGGGTCCACCGCCCAGAATGATCACGTCGTAATTGCTCATCACCGATCTCCCGCATGGCTGAAAAAATTATGATCATAATATGAGCGCGTCGAACGATCACGGTCAAGGCTCAAGGCCTATCGTGAAGAATTCAAAACAGAAATTTCACAGCAATAGTTATAAGGTAACGACACGTAACGGAACGGCAGTGGCGTAGACCACAAGTCCGGATTTTGATCGCCACGAGCTGGGGTGGTATGCAAGTCGATCTTGAGGTTGAAGACGCACAGGTGGCCGAATGGCCGCGCTTCCAGCAGGCCGCCTTCCAAGGGCGCCGCTTGAAGCGGATGGCGGTTGCGTTGGGCGGTCTGGCGGGTTTCGGACTGGTGCTGGCGTTTTTCATCGGCGTGTTCTCACCACAATCGGTGTGGCCGGCCTTGTTGGTCGGTCAAACCGCCGGCCTGTGGGTACTGGTGGCGGGCCTGCAATCGGCGTGGTGGGTGACGCAGTGGCGCCGCACGACGTTGCAGCCGGCTGTGGATATCTCGCCTATATCCCGCGAGCCTGTAGATAACCTGGGCGCTTACGAGCGACTGCTTGAGCGAATCAGCACGCGGTGGAACGGTTTGTTGAAGCAAATCGGGGCGCCTGTCTTATGGCTTGCCGGATGGGCGCTGCTGATCTTGCTGAGTCTGGAGCAAGTCTGGAACCTGGCTTTACCGGCGGCTTCCCTCGGTATGGCGGCCAGTATTGGCGCGGTGGTGTCGTTGTCACTGGCGTTTGGCTTGTTGGTGTTTGAGCGGCACTTGGCGC
This sequence comes from Pseudomonas alvandae, assembly GCF_019141525.1. Lineage (GTDB taxonomy): Bacteria > Pseudomonadota > Gammaproteobacteria > Pseudomonadales > Pseudomonadaceae > Aquipseudomonas > Aquipseudomonas alvandae. The sequence goes on along the minus strand of NZ_CP077080.1, from coordinate 171,781 downwards.
AACAACCCGCGATCGAATGGCCAGAAGCACGGCCGCTGGCGCAACTGACGCGAGTGGCGATCATCGTCCTCGTGCTTGGCGCCTTCTGCCTGCTCTTTGCCAGGGACACGTCGGTCTGGTCGGCGCGCCTTGCGGTGTTGATCGGCGTATTGCCGGGGCTGGTGGCGGTGGAATTGTTGCTTCGTGCAGTGCTGGCGTTGTTCAGCCCACGGCGCGAGACGTTGGAGCCAACACTGTTGGGGCGAAGTGTGCTCGCCGACCTGCTGCGCTGGCCACCGCAGCCGCTATTGGCCCTGCAGCATGAGTTGCACAATCGCTTTGGCATCGACCTGCGCCAGATCTGGGCGTTCAGCTACATGCGCCGGGCGTTCTGGCCGGTAGTGGCGGTGGTGTCGCTGGTGGGTTGGTTGCTGACGGGCGTGCACGAAGTACCGCTGCAAGCGCGCGGCATTTATGAGCGCTTCGGCGAACCGGCGCAGGTGTTCGGCCCGGGTCTGCACGTCGGATTGCCTTGGCCGTGGGGCAGGGTGCTGAGCGTCGAGAACGGCGTCGTGCATGAGCTGGCAACCAGCGTCAGCAACGCTCGCGTCCCGGCCGAGGCTGAACCGGCGGAAGGACCGGCTCCGGCCATGGCCAATCGGTTATGGGACGCCAGTCACGTCAACGACAAGTCCCAGGTGATTGCCAGCCAACGGGCCGATCAACAGAGCTTCCAGATCGTCAACATGGACGTGCGTTTCGTCTACCGCATAGGCCTGACGGATGCAGCGGCGTTGGCGGCGACTTACAACAGCACGGATGTGCCTTCGCTGATCCGCAGCACCGCCAGCCGCATCCTGGTCCACGAATTTGCGTCGCGCACATTGGACGGATTGTTGGGTGCCGATCGGGTCAGCCTGGCCGAGGAAATCGGCAAGGCCGTGCAGGCTGACTTGCAGTCACTCGACAGTGGCGTGGAAATCCTGGCAACCGTGGTCGAGGCGATTCATCCCCCGGCTGGCGCGGCCAATGCCTACCACGGCGTACAAGCTGCGCAGATCGGTGCCCAGGCACTGATCGCCCGGGAGCGTGGCGCCGCTGCGGAGCAAACCAACCAGGCGCAACTGCAGGCCAGCAATGCACGCGACCAGGCCGAGGCTTCGGCCCGGGAAATCAACGCCACCGCGCAGGCCGCGAACTTGCGCTTTGAAGCCGAACGCAAAGCCTACGCGACAGCCGGCCATGCCTTTGTGCTCGAGCAATACCTCGGGCAACTGAGCCAAGGGCTGGGCAAGGCGAACCTGCTAATCCTCGACCACCGCCTCGGCGACGGCGGCAGCCCGCCTACCATCGATCTGCGAACTTTCATCTTGCCGACAGACCCCGTATCGCCACGTAACCCTGTCCAGCCAGGAGCTGCCCATTGAGCCAGTCTTCTTCACACGGCCATCACGACCATACCGATCATGCCCATGCCGGCCATCATCACGGCCACCACCACGGGCATCATCACCCTCATCATGGCGATCCGCAGCCCGCCGGGCCATTTCCTTGGCGGCGGATGGGTTGGGCGGCGCTGCTGGTGGCGTTTGCCATCGCGGCGGCGAGCCTGGTGCAAGTGCGCTCGGGCGAGGCCACGGTCATTACGCGTTTCGGCAACCCCGCGCGGGTGTTGCTGCAACCGGGCCTGGGCTGGCGCTGGCCGGCACCGTTCGAGGCAGCGATCCCGGTGGATTTACGGCTGCGTACCACCTCCAGCGGCTTGCAGGATGTGGGCACGCGGGACGGTCTTCGGATCATCATCCAGGCCTATGTGACGTGGCAGGTACAGGGCGACCCGGACAATGTGCAGCGGTTCATGCGTGCGGTGCAGAATCAGCCGGATGAAGCCGCGCGGCAGATACGTACGTTTGTCGGCTCGGCCCTGGAAACCACGGCTGCCAGTTTTGATTTGGCGAACCTGGTCAATACCGATGCGGCCAACGTCCGCATAGCCGATTTCGAAACCCAACTGCGCCAGCAGATCGAGCAGCAACTCCTCAAGACCTACGGCGTACGGGTGTTGCAGGTTGGCATCGAACGCCTGACCTTGCCCTCGGTGACACTCAGCGCGACGGTGGACCGTATGCGCGCCGAGCGTGAGACCATCGCTACGGAGCGCACGGCCATCGGCAAGCGCGAAGCGGCGCAGATTCGCTCGGCGGCTGAACGTGACGCGAGGGTCCTGCAGGCCGATGCCACGGTCAAGGCCGCAGCCATCGAAGCGCAATCGCGAGTGGAAGCTGCCGAAATCTACGGCAAGGCCTACGCGGGTTCTCCGCAGCTATACAACCTGCTGCGCTCATTGGACACCTTGGGCACGATCGTCAGCCCGAGTAGCAAGTTGATCCTGCGCACCGACGCGGCGCCATTCCGCGTCCTGGTGGACGGTCCTCCCACCGAGGAACGTAAAGACGGTAAGCGCCCATGAGTTTGGTTCCACGTGGAACAAATGAATTGTCGAGTCCATGGATTCAGGCGGGGCGCCTGGCTTATCTGGCGCTTTATGCCGTCACGGTGCTGGCCGCGTTGGCCTGGGTCTTTTCGAATGTTCGGCAAATCGACCCGCAGGATCGTGCGGTGGTCCTGCATTTCGGTGCGCTCGATCGAATCCAGAATGCGGGACTCTTACTGGCCTGGCCGCGGCCCGTGGAACAAGTGATCTTGCTCCCGGCGGCGGATCGAGTCCTGGAACGCAGGGTGGAGAATCTGCTGCGTTCGGATGCGGCGCTGCAAGCGGACCGTGTGGCCAGTTTTGCCTCTCCGGTCAGCGATGCCCTGGCAGGTTCCGGTTATTTGTTGACCGGCGACTCGGGCGTGGTGCAACTGGATGTACGGGTGTTCTACAAGGTCACCGACCCTTACGCCTTCGTTCTGCAAGGCGAGCATGTCTTGCCGGCACTCGACCGCCTGGCAACTCGCAGTGCCGTGGCGCTTGCCGCTGCTCGGGACTTGGACACGATCCTGGTGGCTCGCCCCGAGCTGATGGGCAGCGACAGCCAGGCCGCCGAACGTCGTGAACGCTTGCGTGGTGATCTGGTACAAGGCATCAACCGACGGTTGGCTGAACTCGCCGCGACAGGGCAGGGCCTGGGCATCGAAGTGGTCCGGGTCGATGTGCAATCGAGCCTGCCGGGGCCGGCGGTCAATGCCTTCAACGCCGTGCTCACCGCCAGTCAGCAGGCCGACAAAGTAGTCGCCAATGCCCGCACTGAAGCCGAGAAGCAAAGCCAGGCAGCCCGCCAAGAGGCCGATCGTGCGGTGCAAGTCGCCCATGCCCAGGCCAGCGAACGGCTCGCCAAGGCGTCGGCCGATACAGCCTCGGTGTCCGGATTGGCGAAGGCCCAAGGCAGCGATCCGCAAATGCTCCTGCGCCTGTACCGTGAACGCATGCCGGGCATTCTTCGTCAGGCCGGTTCAGTAACCACGGTCGATCCAAAGGACGATTCCCGTCTGATCATCCAGGGAGCCGGACAATGACCGCTCAAGCTGCTGCTTCACCCATGTTGTCTTCCGCCGAGCAGCGTTCAGCCGCTCGGCAACTGACCCTGGCGATGCTCGCCCTTGGTTTGCTTGCGTTGGGCCTGGCATGGCGTGGCTGGTCGCCGGAACAGAGCGGCGTCAGTCAGTTGCTGTTGGGAGCCGCCTCGCTGTTGGTGGCAGTGCCGGTGATGCGGTCCGCCTGGTACAGCCTGCGTTATCCGAGCCTGCATGGCATCACCGATCAGTTGATCGCCCTGGCGATGCTCGGTGCCTGGGCCACCGGCGATCTGCTGACGGCTGCGTTGTTGCCGATCATCATGATCTTCGGCCATGTGCTGGAGGAGCGCAGCGTCATCGGCTCCCAGGAAGCGATTTACGCCCTCGGCCAACTGACCCGCAGCCAAGGCCGCAAAGTGCAGGCGGACGGCTCGATCATCGAAGTCGATAACGGCACGTTGCGGCCCGGCGATGTGGTGGAAGTGCGCGCCGGTGATCGAGTGCCTGCGGACGGTCGAGTCTTGTCCGGCCAGGCGAGCCTCGACACTGCGCCCATCACCGGCGAGTCGGTGCCCCTGGAGGCGGGTGTCGGGGTCGAGGTCTTTGGTGGCGCGATCAATCTCGACGGTGTGTTGCGCCTGGAGGTTACTCGCATCGGTGATGAGTCGACGTTGGGCAAGGTCATCGCGCTGATGCAAAACGCAGAACGCTCGAAGCCGCCGATCACTCGCCTGCTGGAGCGCTACGCCGGCAGTTATCTGGTGCTGGTGTTGTTATTGGCGGCGGTGACGTGGTTTGTCACCAACGATGCCCAGGCGATGCTCGCGGTTCTGGTGGCGGCGTGCCCCTGCGCCTTGGTGCTGTCGGCGCCGGCCACGGCGATCGCTGGCATCGCGGTTGCAGCGCGTCATGGAATTCTGATCCGCAGCTCGGCGTTCCTCGAAGAGCTGGCGGATCTGACTTCGCTGGTGATCGATAAGACCGGCACGTTGACCTATGGCGCCTTGCGCTTGCAATCGGTCGAAGGGAGCCAGGACGACCTGGCGATAGTGTTGCCCTTGGCCGCTAGCCTAGGATCGGCCAGCAGCCATCCGGTCAGCCGCGCGCTGGCCGGCCTGGTGGAGCAACATCAATATTTGCCGCTCACCGACATTCATGAGCGTCAGGGTCTGGGTGTGGTCGCCATGACCGGGGAGGGCGAAGCTGCGCTCGGTCGTCCGGAGTTGTTCGCCCGGCTGGGCATCCAGACCTTGGCCGTACCCAACCATGACGGCCCGATTGCTGGCTTGGCCCTCGATGGACAATTCCTCGCTTGGCTGTTGCTGGCCGATAGCGTCAAGCCGGAAGCGCGGCTGGCGATGACTGAATTGCGCACGCTTGGCCTCGGACGCCAATTGCTGTTGACGGGGGATCGCCAGAGCGTGGCCAACGCCTTGGCCCAGGAGGTCGGTATTCATGAGTTGCAGGCGCAGGCCTTGCCGGAAGATAAACTCCAACGGGTCATGGCCGAGATCGACCACGGCTTCCGGCCCATGGTGGTGGGGGACGGCATCAACGACTCACTGGCCCTCAAGGCTGGCGTGGTCGGCGTGGCGATGGGCGCGGGTGGCGCTGATATCGCGCTGGCGTCGGCGGACATCGTGTTGATCGGCAGCGACCTCCGGCGCCTCGGGACTTGCGTACGATTGAGCCGGCAGTGTCGGCGGACGCTGCAAGTCAACGTGATCATCGGTCTGGGCTGGACGCTGGCCATCGTCGCGTTCGCCGCATTCGGCTGGCTTGGCGCCGCGGGGGCGATGATCGCGGCATTGCTGCATAACTTGAGTACGCTGTTGGTACTGGGCAATGCCGGAAGACTGCTACGCTTCCAGGAGCCGCTGCCAAAGATCTAGGCCGTCCGTGAACGAACTGTTGAAGGCGCGCGTAGTCAGTTACGAGAGGTAGCACCACTTCAGGCAGTTACTGCTCAAAACAGTAGATTTAGAAGAACGATAGAAAAAGGCTATAAATTCGATAGCCAGCTATTTTTCTACGATGGGCTACCCTCATTTCAGACGTCTGAAACAAGGGGGATTTTTCATGCTCGCTCAACTTCCACCGGCCTTACAGAATCTGCACCTACCGCTTCGTCTGCGGCTCTGGGATGGCCATGAATTCGCGCTGGGTGACGATCCCAGCGTGACCATTGTGGTCAAGGACCCACAAATGGTTGCGCAATTTACCCATCCCAGCCTGGATGCATTGGGTGCGGCGTTCGTCGAAGGCAAACTCGAACTCGAAGGCTCGATCCATGACGTCATTCGAGTCTGTGACGAGCTGAGCCAGGCCCTGGTGGACGAAGACGACGATAACCTGCCGGTGCGCACGGTCCACGACAAGGAAACCGACGCCAAGGCGATCTCCTACCATTACGACTTATCCAACGCGTTCTACCAGCTCTGGCTCGACAGCGACATGGCGTACTCATGCGCTTATTTCGAGACCGGCAGCGAAACCCTTGAACAGGCGCAGCAGGCCAAGTTTCGCCATCTCTGTCGCAAGCTGCGCCTGCAACCCGGCGACTACCTGCTGGACGTTGGTTGCGGGTGGGGTGGGTTGGCGCGTTACGCGGCGCGAGAGTTCGGTGCGAAGGTGTTCGGCATTACCCTGAGCCAGGCTCAGCTGGACCTGGCTCGCGAGCGAGTCAAGGCTGAAGGCCTGGAAAACCAGGTCGAGCTTCAGCTGTTGGATTACCGGGATTTGCCCCAGGACGGTCGATTCGACAAAGTCGTCAGCGTCGGGATGTTCGAACACGTGGGGCACGCCAACCTGACGCAGTACTGCAAGACCCTGTACGGGGCCGTGCGCGAAGGTGGCTTGGTGATGAACCACGGGATTACCGCCAAGCACACCGATGGCCGCCCGGTAGGCCGCGGCGCTGGCGACTTCATCGAGAAATATGTCTTCCCCAACGGCGAGCTGCCGCACCTGTCGATGATCTCTGCCGAGATCAGTGAAGCAGGGCTGGAGATCGTTGATGTGGAAAGTCTGCGCATGCATTACGCACGGACCCTCGATCATTGGAGCGAGCGCTTGGAAGACAACCTCGAAGCCGCTTCCAAGGAAATACCGGAACAGGCCCTGCGGATCTGGCGGCTGTATCTGGCCGGTTGTGCGTACGCCTTTGCCAAGGGCTGGATAAACCTGCACCAGATCCTCGCGGTCAAGGCCCATGCCGACGGTAGCCATGACTTGCCTTGGACCCGTGACGATATCTACACGCCTTAAAGAATCGGCGAAATAAGCCGGGCGATCCGCATGCCTATCTTCTGCAGGCGGTGGGTCTCCCGGCTTTCTTGCTTGGCGACTTCGTGGGCCTGGGCGAAATCCTGCTCGAGCATCTGCTGCACTTCGCTGGCAAAGCCGATGTCGACGGTCAGTAACATCACTTCGAAATTCAATCGGAACGAGCGGTTATCCAGGTTCGCGCTTCCGATGGCGCTGATCTCCTGGTCGATCAGCACGACTTTCTGGTGCAGGAATCCCGGCTCATAACGAAACACCCGCACGCCGGCCCGAACGGCTTCGAACGCATAAAGGCTCGACGCTGCGTAGACAATCTTGTGATCGGGTCGTGACGGCAACAGGATGCGCACATCCACTCCGCGCAGCACGGCCAGGCGCAGCGCTGCGAATACCGCCTCATCGGGAATGAAGTACGGTGAGGTGATCCAGATTCGTTCGTTGGCCGCGTGGATGGCCTCGACGAAAAACAGCGAGCAGGTTTCGTAGGCGTCGGCGGGGCCGCTGGCAAGCAGTTGGCAGAGCACGCCGCCGTCCGGGTAGGTGTCGGGCAGGATCAGGGGTGGCAGTGAACGGGCGGCCCAGAACCAGTCTTCGGCGAACGATTCTTGCATGCTTGCCACTACCGGACCGCGTACTTCGACATGGGTATCGCGCCAAGGAGCAAAGGGCGGTTGTTCACCCAGATATTCATCGCCTACATTGTGGCCGCCAACGAATCCCAGCACTCCGTCCACGGCGACGATCTTGCGATGGTTGCGAAAGTTGACTTGGAAGCGGTTGAGCCAGCCGCTGCGGGTGGCGAAAGCCTTGACGTGGACGCCGCCGTCGCGCAGTGCCTGGACATAACGGTGGGGCAGGGAATGACTGCCGATACGGTCATAGAGCAGATACACCGCCACGCCTTCGGCGGCTTTCTTCAGGAGCAACGCTTGCAAGCGCTGCCCGAGTCGGTCGTCGTGAACGATAAAGAACTGCACCAGGACCGCTTCACGAGCGTTATCGATGGCCTGGAAAATCGCCTCGAACGTGGCTTGCCCATTCACCAGCAGGCGCACCTGATTGTTCGCCAGGCACGGTGCTCGCCCCAGTTTTGGCATGGCCCTGAGTGACGCGTAGGCCTGGGAGGCGCGCGCGGTGAGCGCCTCTTCAACCCATGGCCGCCAGTTCATTTCGGAGATTGCCTTGCGCATTTCTTCGTTGGCCTGCCGACGTGCCTTGATGTAGCCGTCGAAGGTGCTGCGGCCAAATACCAGGTACGGAATCAGTGTCAGGTAGGGAATGAACACCAGCGAAAGGGCCCAGGCTATCGAGCCTTGGGCGGTTCGCACCGTCAGCACCGCGTGAACGGCGGCGATGGAACCCAGGGTGTGAAGCAGCGCGATCAGGTAACCGAAAACATGCGGGCCGAAATAATCCATGGGGCTGCCGTGCTCCTGAAGTTTCAATGCTTAACAGACCATGTTCCACGACGAATGTCGCTATTTAATTCGCTCGCCCCCAGGCCTGAACCGAAGCCTGTGGGCGGCGTCTAACGGCTACTTGTCCTCTGGAGTGTTTGCAATGAATGTTCGTCTGCTGGGTTTGGCCTTGGCGGTTGGCTTGTCGGTTCCTCTGGCGGCTCAGGCGCAGATGCTTCAACCGGGACTGTGGGAACTGACTACCAGCAATATGAAAGTCGATAACCAGAACCTGCCGGATCTGCAATTGATCCTCGGACAGCTACAAACCCAGATGACCCCCGAGCAACGGGCGATGCTCGAGAAGCAAGGCATTACCATGGGCGGAAAAGGCATTCGGGTCTGCCTGACACCTGCGCAAGTGCAGACTAATGATATTCCGCTGCAGGATCCGCAATCAGGGTGCAAGCAACAGATCACCGAGCGCACCGGCAATCAATGGAAGTTTCGCTTCAGCTGCCCGAAGGCCCAGGGCAATGGTATTGCCACCTTCCAGAGCGATCGGGAATTCACCACCAAGGTCAACGGCACGTTCAACGCTACGGGCATCCAGCAGAACGGTAGCCTGGACACCCGCGCCGTTTGGCTGGGGCAGGATTGCGGGACGGTCAAGCCGAGGGCCTGACCTGGGCTGGATGTGATGGATTCGTGGCGAGGGAGCTTGCTTCCGCTGGGCGTTTAGCGGTTCAAAACCTCTGAGCGCTCACGGCCGACTCAACGCCTCGTACAGCGTGTTGAGGTTGTACTCGAACAGCCCGGTAAATGTGCTGGCGGGGCCGCTCGCGGCCAGGGCGTCCGAGTACAACGTGCCGCCGATGTGCGCGCCGCTTTCATCGGCGATCTGTTTGAGCAGGCGCGCATCCTTGATGTTCTCCATGAATACTGCTTTGACTTTCGCTTGGCGGATCTGGGTAATCAGCGCGGCGACTTCTGCCGCCGAGGGCTCACGTTCGGTGGACAGGCCCTGCGGCGCCATGAACTCGATGCCATAGGCCTGGCCCAGGTAACCGAACGCATCGTGGGACGTAACGATCTTGCGATTACCCGGTGGTAGCGCGCCGAACTTTGCCTTCGCTTCGGCAAGCAGCTTATAGATCGTTTTCAGGTACGCCTGGCTGTTACGTTCGTAGTCAGCCTTGTTGTCCGGGTCCGCCGCTTCGAGTGCCTTGGTGATATTGCTGACGTACAGCTGCGCGTTGGCGAGGTTATGCCAGGCGTGTGGGTCGGGGACCGTCTCGCCATCTTCATTCAGCGATCGCGGTATCACGCCTCGACTGGCGCTGATCACCGAAGCCTGGGTTTCCGTGCTGGTCACCAGGCGATCTAGCCACGGCTCGAAGCCCAGCCCGTTCTTGATAATCAACCTGGCCCCGAGCAGCGCCTTGGCGTCGTCCGGCGTGGGTTCGTAGGTGTGCGCGTCGGCGTCCGGTCCAACCATGTTGATGATCTGGACGTGTTCGCCGCCGACTTGTTGGGTCATGTCGGCAAGGATGCTGAAGCTGGTCACTACCTTGAGCTTTTCGGCGGCGGACAGGGACACGGACAGCATCAAGCTGAAGATCAGGAGCAGGGCGCGCATCAAGAAATACCTCATGGGGATGTGAGCAGGGGCGGGCGGCGCAGGAGACCGTGCACCGGACCGAATACCACGGACAACAGATAGGACGCGCCCGCCACCAGGACGATGGCCGGCCCGCTGGGAAGCGAGAAATTGAACGACAACAGCAACCCCAGCCACACCGAGATGCAACCGAGCAGTGCCGCGATCATCATCAGAATGGGCAGGCGTCGACTCCAGAACCGTGAGGCGGCCGCCGGTAACATCATCAGGCCGACCACCATCAGCGCGCCGATGGCCTGGAAACCGATCACCAGGTTCAACACCACCAAGGTCAGAAACACACCATGGGCCAACGGACCCAGGCGACTGACTGTTTGCAGGAACAGGGGATCCAGGGTGTCCAGCAGCAGTGGTCGATAAATCAAGGCCATCGCTACAAGACTGATTCCACAGACCCACAGCATGCCGCTCAGGGTCGGGCCGTCCACCGCCAATGCAGAACCGAACAACAAGTGCAGCAGGTCCAGGCGTTTACCGGCCAAGCCAAGAATCAACACGCCGGCGGCCAGGGAAATCGGATAAATCGCTGCAAGGCTGGCGTCTTCCCGCAGACCGGTCCGGCGAGTAATCCAAGCGGCGAGCCCTGCCATGCTCAAACCCGCGCCCAAGCCGCCTAACGTCAAAGCCGGCAGGCTCAGCCCTGCGATCCAGAAGCCCAGCGCGGCGCCGGGCAAGATGCCGTGGGCCACCGCGTCACCGATCAGACTCATGCGCCGCAGAATCAGGAACACGCCCAGCGGCGCGGTACTGCACGCCAACACCAGGCCGCCGAGCAAGGCCCGGCGCATGAATACGAATTCCTGGAAGGGTTGCCAAAAATGAGTGACCGCAAGCATCAGGCCACCCAAGCGCGGGGTTGCTGCGCAATCAAGTCGACACTTCGGCCCAGTACGCAGCGTGAATTGCTCACCAGCAGGGTATGCGGAATATGTTCGCGCACGGCGCCCAGGTCATGACACACCACCACGACGGTTTTGCCCTCGGCATGCCAACGGTGAAGGTGTTTCCACAGCAGCACTTGGCCCTGTTCGTCGAGGGCGGCGTGAGGTTCATCCAGCAACAGCAGCGGTGCGTCAGCCAGACTCAATCGGGCGAGCAGGGCGCGCTGCAATTCGCCTCCAGACAATGCCATCAAGGGGCGTTGCTCGAGTCCGCTCAGGGCCCAGTCCTCCAGCACCGTCTTCAACCGAATACGCCGCATCGCCGGTGTGTATGAACTCCTCCAAGCACCGGCGGCAACCAACTCCTGCAGGCTGATGGGGAATTGACGATCCAGGTGTTGCTGTTGCGGCAGGAATGAAATGCCGCCGCGCTTGGGTACGTTGACGGTGGCTTTGCCGGCCAGAGGTTTTTGCAGGCCTGCGAATACTTTCAAGAGACTGGTTTTGCCTGAACCGTTTGCCCCGATGATGGCTGTGAGACTTCCTGCTGGCCGCTCCATCGTGAGTGGCGGTGTCAGCGGTTGTCCGGGAGCGCCCCAGCGCAGGGCGTGGCAGTTGATCATGATGCGCCTCGCGTCCAGCTGCTTTCGGCCACCGCGTCATGGGCGTGCAGGCTTTCGGCGTGAACGACCCTGACACTCAGCGCATTGATGAGAGAGGGTTTTGCCAAGGCTGTGGTCAGCCGCCTTGCAGCGTCTTCGCAGAACATCAGGTTTTGGCCGTTGGCCAACGCAAATGCCTGTTCGTCCGCGCGCTTGACGGCGGTTTGTACCGCGGTGCCGAGGGCTTCTTCAGCAGCATCGATGAATGATTGGAACGGTAAGTCCTCAATCTCTTTGTTCAACCGCAGGGTCAGCGTTGCCGTGCTGCGCTGGCTATGAGGGGTAGCCACGATGCCATTTGGCGAGCCCAGCCAGGCGAGGATCTCGGCGTGTTCCAGCGTCTTGTTTGCGAAGTCGTTGACGAATTGTTGCTGGATCAATTGTCGAGCGAGTGCCGCCGAGCAAGGGCAGGTGGAGGAATAGGGAATCTGGATTCGAAGTTCCACGTGGAACATCGCGTTTTTCAGGCTGGCTTCGATGCTTACCGGATAGCGCTTCCAACCGGCCAAGGGGCTGATGAGTGCCGGGCGCTTTAGCAGCAGATCGGTATGGACAGTCAATGAAGCCGCATGAGACGAGCCTTCATGACTATCAAGAAACTGCCGCAAAATACGATGCAATGATGTTGGTGAGAGCTCCGTCGTTTCAAGCGTTTCCAACGCCAGATACAAGCGTGACATATGGATCCCACGGGCCTCATGGTCATCCAGGCTGACGCCTGCATCGGCCATCGCCTGGAGACGATGGCCGCCGATCAGCACGGGTAAGGCGATTCCACACATGCCGACCCAGTCGAGGGGAAGCGCTTGGCGTGAAATTTGCGCAGCGACGTCGGGCAGCGTTAACGCATTCATGAGAGGTCCGCAAAGAATCCAAAATTAGACGTTATAGTATAACGTCATGCTTGTGAATAGCGCTCCCATGAAAGGAGTTTTACTTATCCGTCGGGCTGTTCCACGTGAAACGTCAGCGGGGCGAGTCCTGACAGCCATTGAGGCGACTACATATGAACCCACCCCTGCTCCCGCCAGAGCTTGAAAAACGATTGATCGTTGTCCAGCCGACTCGTCGGTTATACCCAACCCAACTTTCTCCATCCGATGCCAGGCCCGTAAAAAATGTGAGCAGGCCATAACGGCTGGTCGTTTGCGCCCAATAGCGGTGGCTCACAGCCTCGAACCCGCGGGTATAGATGACATTTCCACTCGTCTGAACGCTGTAGGCATTGCCGTATCCATCGACACACGCCAGCAAATTCGCACTGCGGGTGCAATTCGCCAAGAGCGGGTTTTGAGCTGACGCGTAGACCGTCCAAAGCAATAGCGCCCCCGCCGTCATTAATTTCACAGAGCTGCGCATGGATCGTTCTCGGCAATAAGGTTTGCAGATGGTGACGAAATTATTGTTATAGTATAACGTAAATTAGCCTGCCTATACATATCGAGCCGGAACGGCCACCGATGAGGATATACCTGATGCCCGATCGCCTTCCCGTAACCGTCCTTTCCGGCTTCCTCGGTGCCGGTAAGAGCACGTTGCTCAACCACATCCTGCGCAATCGAGAAAACCTGCGTGTCGCGGTGATCGTCAACGATATGAGTGAGATCAACATCGATGGCACCGAAGTCCAGCGAGATGTCTCCCTGAATCGTGCCGAAGAGAAACTGGTGGAAATGAGCAACGGCTGCATCTGTTGCACGTTGCGCGAGGACTTGCTTGAAGAGGTCGGGCAACTTGCCAGGGAAGGGCGTTTTGATTATTTGTTGATCGAATCCACAGGCATATCCGAGCCGCTGCCCGTGGCGGAAACCTTCACGTTTCGCGATGAGGAAGGCCGGAGCCTTGCCGATGTCGCGCGCCTCGACACGATGGTGACGGTGGTCGACGGCGTAAATTTTCTGTTGGATTACCACGCGGCCGAGAGCCTTGCGTCCCGGGGCGAAACCTTGGGTGAGGAAGACGAGCGCTCAATCACTGAGCTGCTGATTGAGCAGATCGAATTTGCCGACGTCATACTGATCAGCAAGATCGACTTGATCAGCCAACGGGAGCGAGAGGAGCTCATCGCGATCCTGGAGCGTCTCAACACCCACGCGCGGATTGTTCCCATGGTCATGGGCCAGGTGCCGCTGGCCAGCATTCTCGACACCGGCCTTTTCGATTTTCAACGCGCCGCCCAAGCACCTGGTTGGCTGCAAGCTTTGCGAGGCGAGCCTGTACCGGAGACCGAGGAGTATGGCATCGCCTCGACGGCCTACCGGGCACGTCGGCCGTTTCATCCCGAGCGCTTTTTTACGTTCATCGACCGTCCTTGGCCCAATGGCAGGCTCCTGCGTTCGAAGGGTTTTTTCTGGTTGGCTAGCAAGCCTGAAGAAGCAGGAAGCTGGTCCCAGGCCGGCGGATTGATGCGTTATGGGTTCGCCGGACGTTGGTGGCGGTTCGTGCCGAAACACCAATGGCCGCAGGATGAGGACAGTAGCGCCACGATCATGAAAAACTGGCTGGCGGAGACAGGCGATTGCCGTCAGGAGCTGGTGTTCATCGGCCAGAACATGGATTTCGATCAACTCACCGAAGAACTGAACGCCTGCCTGCTGACCGACGCGGAGATGGCCCTGGGCATGGAAGCCTGGCGGCTGTTACCGGACCCGTTCGGCCCGTGGCATGACGAGGTCGCGGCTTGATTCGTCGCTTCCCTGGGCGCGCTCCCAGGGGAACATCAAGTGTCGTCAGATTGGATCGCTTGGCTCAAGGCTTGAGCCAGGTGCCCTGGCTTTTCCCTTCGCAAAACGGCTTGAGATAAGCCGCGTCGGTCGCCACGCCGTAATAGTGAATATCCTGGTGATAAGGCATATTGGCGACTTGGGCGTTGCTGCAGATGCCAAACGCGCCGCCAGGGCACTGATCCACGTATTGCACGTCGACTTTTTGCCCAGGCAGGCTCGGCTGGCAGAAACCGTCGGCAAACAGCTTTTGCGGAATGTTGCGGTTCTGCTGGCAGACCTGGACGTCGAGTCGTTCCGCCTGGCTGTGTACGATACAGGCCTGGGCCATGGCCTGGCTCGAAGTCAAAGCCAGTAACAGCCAACCGATCATTCGCATCTTCACCTCCACTCAAAGCCATTGATCTATGTTGCAGGACATCCCCACCCATGTCATCGCCGGTCCATTGGGTGCCGGCAAGACCAGCCTGATCAGGCACCTGATGGCCCAGCGCCCTGCGGATGAACGCTGGGCGGTGCTGATCAATGAGTTCGGCCAGGTCGGCCTGGATGCCGCGCTGCTGACCCAGGCCGCCGATGGTATCGCATTGGGCGAAGTGGCCGGTGGCTGCCTATGTTGCGTCAACGGCGCGCCGTTTCAGATAGGCCTGGGTCGTTTGTTGCGAAAGGCTCGGCCCCACAGGCTGTTCATCGAACCTTCCGGGCTGGGCCATCCGGCGCAACTGCTGCGTCAATTGAGCGCGGCGCCTTGGCTCGGCGTGCTGGCGGTCCAGCCTTGCGTGATGGTGTTGGATGCCCGAGCGATGGCGGACGGCAAGCCATTGCCCGATACACAACGACAGGCGTTGGTTGATGCCGGATTGCTGGTGCTGAACAAATCCGAAGGCCTCACCGACAATGATCGGGCGCGCGTAATTACCCAATTGCCTGCGCTGGGCGTGTATTGGACGCAACAGGCTGAGTTGCCGATGAGTCGATTGCCGGGCATTTCGGCTCGGGGCGATGGCGCTGTGGATAACCTGAGCCTACCTGTAGGGCTGGGGCAAATCCCGGCTATCTGGACCGATCCGATGGCGCCGGTGTGCCTGTACCAGCAGCAGGGGGAAGGCTGGAGCATTGGTTGGCGGTGGCATCCGTCCCAGCGTTTTGATGCGGCCGCGGTGACGCGTTGGCTCGACGGTGCGCATTGGAAACGGGCGAAGATGGTTATCCACAGCGCTGACGGTTGGGTCTCGGCCAATGCGTTGGAGAGTGCGTCGTTGCAGTGGCAGGCCAGCGAGTGGCGACAGGATTCACGGATCGAACTGATCTTCGCCGAACCGCAGGACGTGGTTGCGCTGCAAACGAGCCTGGCAAATTGCCGATGTCCATGAATCAGTCGCGCTTCACGGCTTCCACTTGTTGTGCTCCTGGCGCCATTGGCTGAGCTCGATGACCTCAGCCCTGGGCCGGGTCTGGACCGATTCAATCGGCGCAGGCGGGGTTTCTTCGAACGGCATCGGGTAAGGCGCCAGTTCGATGTGGGCGCTGTGGGCACCAAACTGAGTGATCGTACCCGAATGACGGGTCTCGCCCGTCACCGTGAATTCGAAGTTATACACACGCGCCAGGCGCCGTCGTCCGCTGGCGTCCTTTACGAATCCGATCTTGCGCAGCGCGACATTGCCGTCCAGCAGCTCGATCTTGAGGTTGGCGCAATGTTGCATGACCCTCGCCAAGGCGCGCTCGCGCAAGCCATGGTTGTGCCACAGCCAGGCGCCACCGGTAGCCAGCAGCATCAGCACGAAAATATTTCCAAGGGTCAGCATGAACGGAAAGCTCCAACAAGTTGCCGTCAGCTTAACTGTGTCTCCGGCCTGTCGTACAGGCTGCGTTTAGTCGCATACTGCGCGGCTTGAATTTCATTCGTTTTACGGAAACTTCCCGCATGAAACGTACGCCTCATCTGCTTGCCATCCAGTCCCATGTGATATTTGGCCATGCCGGCAACAGCGCTGCCGTGTTTCCGATGCAGCGGGTCGGCGTAAACGTATGGCCGCTCAATACCGTGCAATTTTCCAATCACACCCAGTATGGACAATGGGCCGGTGAAGTGCTCGCACCCGCCCAGATACCGCTGTTGGTGGAAGGCATCGCCGCCATCGGCGAGCTGGGCAATTGCGACGCGGTGCTCTCCGGTTATCTGGGTAGCGCGGCCCAGGGGCAAGCCATTCTGGCGGGTGTGGCGCGGATCAAGGCTTGCAACCCAAAGGCGCTGTACCTGTGTGACCCGGTCATGGGGCACCCGGAGAAGGGTTGTATCGTGGCGCCCGAGGTCAGCGAATTCCTGCTGGAGGAAGCCGCTGCCGTGGCCGATATCATGTGCCCGAACCAACTGGAACTGGACAGTTTTTCGGGGCGCAAGGCGCAATCATTGTTTGACTGTCTGGCCATGGCCCGTGCGCTGCTGGCCCGCGGTCCGAAGGTCGTGCTGGTCAAACACCTGGCTTACCCCGGCAAGCCCGAAGACAGTTTCGAGATGCTGCTGGTCACGGCTGATGGCAGTTGGCATTTGCGCCGTCCGCTGCTGGCGTTTCCGCGTCAACCAGTGGGGGTGGGCGACCTCACGTCGGGGTTGTTCCTGGCGCGGATATTGTTGGGGGATAGCCTGGTGGCGGCATTCGAATTCACCGCTGCGGCCGTGCATGAGGTGCTGTTGGAAACCCAAGCGTGCGCAAGTTACGAGCTGCAGTTGATCCGCGCCCAAGACCGCATCGCCCATCCGCGCGTGCGATTCGAGGCAGTGCCGATCAGCCTCTGATCACATCCGTGGAGATGCTGCAAATCCCTGTGGGAGCGAGCTTGCTTGCTCCCACAGGGATTTCTGCGGCTGGTTAAGGCCCGTCCGCCTTGATTTCCTGATAGCGTCTCTCCAGCTCCTGGCGAATCTGCCGGCGTTGCTGGGCTTGTTCATAGCGCCGTTTTTCTTCGCTGTTCTGCGGTTGCAACGGCGGGACGGGGGCCGGCTTGCGCAAGTCATCCACCGCTACCATGGTGAAGAAGCAGCTATTAGTGTGGCGCACCGAGCGTTCACGGATGTTCTCGGTCACGACTTTGATGCCCACTTCCATCGACGTGTTGCCGGTGTAGTTCACCGAAGCCAGGAACGTCACCAACTCACCGACATGTATCGGCTCGCGGAAAATCACCTGGTCGACCGACAGCGTTACCACGTAGCGGCCGGCGTAACGGCTGGCACAAGCGTAGGCCACTTCATCGAGGTATTTGAGCAAGGTGCCGCCATGGACATTGCCAGAGAAGTTGGCCATGTCGGGGGTCATCAACACCGTCATCGACAGCTGGGCGTTTCCGGGTTCCATAACGTTCTCACGGTTCAAGGCAGCAGTTCAGGATGGGCGCCTCTGCGGGCGCTGGGTTGTGGTTACCAGATACAAACCACTCATATCGGGACGCTGCGCCGATGCGAGCCGTCACGCTTCGATGGATCTGTTTCCATATATTGCACCGTCTTTTTGCCAGAAGTCCCGGTGTTAACCTGCAAAAGCCCCTCATCTGGGTATTTCCTACAAGAGAAACGGACCTATCCGACTCCGCATGAGTCATGTCAGCAAGGAGCCCCACCATGCATGCCATTAGCTTCATACAAGACTTGGCGATCATCATGCTGGCGGCGGGGTTGGTTACCGTACTGTTTCATCGCTTCAAGCAACCGGTGGTGCTTGGCTACATTGTCGCCGGCTTCGTCATCGGCCCGCATACACCGCCGTTCGGCTTTATCCATGACGAAGAAACCATCAAGACCCTGGCCGAGCTCGGGGTGATCTTTCTCATGTTCTGCCTGGGCCTGGAATTCAGCCTGCGCAAATTGTTCAAGGTGGGGGCCACAGCGTTCATCGCGGCGTTCCTGGAAATCGTCTTGATGATCTGGATCGGCTATGAGATCGGGCGCTGGTTCGGCTGGAATGCCATGGACTCGCTGTTTCTCGGCGCCATCCTCGCCATCTCGTCGACCACTATTATCGTCAAGGCCCTGAATGACCTGAAGATGAAGAACGAGCGCTTTGCGCAGTTGATTTTCGGGGTGTTGATTGTCGAGGACATCCTTGGCATCGGCATCATCGCCTTGCTTTCGAGCATCGCGGTCAGCGGTGCGGTGAGTTCCGGCGAAGTGCTATCGACCGTCGGCAAGCTGTCGTTGTTCATGATCGTAGCGCTGGTGATTGGCATCCTGCTGGTGCCCAGATTGCTGGCCTATGTGGCGAAGTTCGACAGTAACGAGATGCTGTTGATTACAGTACTGGGGCTCTGCTTCGGCTTTTGCCTGTTGGTGGTGAAGCTGGAATACAGCATGGTGCTCGGGGCATTTCTGATCGGCGCGATCATGGCCGAGTCCCAACAGCTGTTGAAAATCGAGCGGCTGGTAGAACCGGTGCGCGATCTGTTCAGCGCAATCTTTTTCGTGGCCATCGGGCTGATGCTCGACCCGGCCATAGTGCTCCAGTACGCGTGGCCGATCGCCGTGATCACCTGTGCAGTGGTGCTGGGTAAAGTGCTTTCGTGTGGTCTCGGTGCCTTTATCGCAGGCAATGACGGACGCACCTCACTGCGCGTTGGGATGGGCCTTTCACAGATTGGCGAATTTTCTTTCATCATCGCGTCGCTGGGGATGACCTTGCAGGTCACCAGTGATTTCCTTTATCCGGTGGCGGTGGCTGTCTCGGTGCTCACCACGCTGCTGACGCCCTATTTGATCCGAGCCGCTGATCCGTTGTCCGTCAGGCTGGCATCGGCGATACCGCGACGATTGGCGCGCGTGCTGGGCATGTATGGCGAGTGGTTGCGCAGTATCCAGCCCCAGGGTGAAGGAGCCATGCTGGCCTCCATGATCAGGCGAATCCTGCTGCAAGTCGGCGTCAACCTGGCGTTGGTCATTGCCATTTTTGTTTCTGGAGGGTATTTCGCCGAGCGGATGGCTGCTTATCTAGAGGTGTGGATCAGCGATCCGAGCTGGCAAAAGGCACTGATCTGGGGCGCAGCGTTGCTGCTGTCGCTGCCGTTCCTGATCGCGGCGTACCGCAAGCTCAAGGCATTGTCGATGCTGCTGGCGGAGATGGGCGTAAAGCCGGAGATGGCCGGCCGCCATACCCAGCGCGTGCGTCGGGTGATCGCCGAAGTGATCCCGATCCTGTCGCTGCTGGTGATCTTCCTGCTGTTGGCAGCCTTGTCGGCCAGTATCTTGCCGACCAACAAGTTGCTGTTGCTGATTGCCGTGGTGGCGACTGTCGTGGCGGCGCTGCTCTGGCGCTGGTTTGTCCGCCTGCACACGCGGATGCAGGTGGCTTTGCTCGATACGCTGGACAATCACAAGGAATCGTCCGGGCATTGACCAGCGCCGGGCCCTGGCGGATCAGCTTTCCAGCCAGACGTCCCGTGCCCAATGCCAGACCGACTCCCAGGTTTCCTCGGCGATCAGTTCTTCGTCTGCTTGCCACAGCACCACGGTGCCGTCTTCTTCGACGCAGTAATAATCATCGCCGTCCTGGCAAATCGGAATCAGGCTCCGGTCGACGCCAGCGTCCCAGGCGTTGGCCGCTACGTCCGGCAGGTAGGTATGGGATTGCGGATCGGTAACAGTCACCGGTTCCAGGCTGCCATAGACGACATCGCTGACGGTCAGCAAAAATTCCCTGAATACGAAGGGGATATCGATGAACAACTGTTCTTCGATTTCTACCAGCAGATCTTCATCAGGTAACTCCAGCGGAACCGGCACGGGTTCGTTGGCTTCGCGTAATTGTTCGATGATTTCTTCCACGTCCGGGATCCTCTTTCTCGATGGCGCGGTTTTATATGGGCGGTTTATACAGTAGCCCGCCATAGATGCAACTGCGAAATAGAAAACCCCGGCAAGTGCCGGGGTTCTTTTATTTCAACATGCGAAACGCGAAAAGGTTCAACCGTTCTGGCGGATACCAGCCACCAGCCAAGGCTGGTTCTCGCCTTGGGCGCGTTCCATGTTCCAACTTTCGCTGAACGCTTCACCCTGGTCGAAGCGGGAGTCTTTCGACACGCCGATAAAGGTCAGGGTGGCGATGGTCTTGTCGGCGCGATCGTCGACGCCGTCCAGTTGCACCTGCAGGTTATCGATGTAGGTGGACTGGAAGCCGTCACCCAGCTCGGCCCGCTCGCGCTTGAGGAACTCAAGCAGTTGTGGGGTTACGAACTCGGCGATCTTGTCCATTTCGTTCGCGTCCCAGTGCTGCTGCAAGGACATGAAGTGGCTGCGCGCCGCTTCGATGAAGCGCTGTTCGTTGAACCAGGCGGGCGCATTGATCACCGGACGCGCCACTGGAGCGGCCGCGCCACCGAAGATCGAACCGCCGGCAGGCTGCTGGTTGAACACTTCACGCTGCATCGGCGCATGACCGGCCGGAGCGAATTGCTCCTGCTGCTTGCGACGACGGGCTGCGATGAAACGGAAGACCAGGAAGGCGATGACCGCCATGATCAGGATGTCGAAGATTTGCATGCCCTGGAAACCGTCGCCCATGAACATGGAAGCGAGCAGGCCACCGGCGGCGATACCGGCCAGGGGGCCGAGCCAGCGGGAAGCGCCGCTGGCCTTGGTAGCGGCGCCAGCAGCGCCGGCCGCGCCTGCGGTGGCGGCAGTGGACCCGGCGGCAGAGGACGGTGCCATCTGGCTGGTCTGGTGAGTCGGGGCTGCGCCCGAACTTTTACCACCGCCAAAACGCTTGGCGGCATTGGCGTCGATGGCCATCGTCAGGCCGATGCACAACGCCATGGCGATGCTAAGAAAACGTTTCATATAAAGGCATTCCCATTTGTGGATAGCACGCGCGCCATGTTGCACAGCTGAACTGTTGCTGGCTAGCGACAGAGTGTTTCGGGCTTTTGCGTGACAGCTTAGGTTCAGCTTTGGCTATGCAAGCAGGCCTGTTCGCTTTGGGCTGTAGGAAAGGTAAACAAGTTCTATCGGAAATTTTGACGTCTCCGAAACGACTGTGGGAGCGGGCTTGCTCGCGATAGCGGTGTGTCAGTCAGCATGAATATTGACTGATCGGCCGCTATCGCGAGCAAGCTCGCTCCCACAAGGTGACTGCAGAGATTTTTTAGATCGCCTCGAGCTTGGCATACCCCAGCATCAGCCATTTACTGCCTTCGCTGAAGTTGACCTGGACCCGAGCCTGGGCACCGGCGCCTTCGAAGTTGAGAATCACACCGTCGCCGAACACCGAATGCCGTACCGCCTGGCCAAGGCTGAAGCCGGTTTCCGGGATATCGCTGCCACCGAACAGGCTGCTGCTTTGTTGCTGGCTGCCGCCGAACGGACGGCTGACGCTGTTGGAAAGACGGACTTCCTGAATGAGACCTTTCGGTACTTCGCGTACGAAGCGCGACACCTTGTTGTAGGTCTCGCTGCCATATAAGCGTCGAGTTTCCGCGTAGGTCATCACCAGGTTCTGCATGGCGCGGGTGATGCCAACGTAGGCAAGGCGGCGTTCCTCTTCCAGGCGTCCGGGTTCTTCCAGGCTCATCTTGTGGGGAAACAGGCCTTCCTCCATGCCCACCAGGAACACATACGGGAATTCCAGGCCCTTGGCGCTGTGCAGGGTCATCAGCTGGATGCTGTCTTCATGCTCGTCGGCCTGGGTGTCGCCGGCCTCCAGGGAAGCATGGCCGAGGAAAGCCGACAATGGCGAAAGGTCTTCGTCTTCTTCCGTCGTTTCGAAGTTGCGTGCGGCGCTGACCAGTTCCTCGAGGTTTTCCACCCGGGCCTGGCCTTTCTCGCCTTTTTCCGCTTCGTGATAGGCGATCAGGCCGGATTGCTCGATGACGGTCTGGGTCATCAGGTGCAGTGGCATTTCCCCACACTTGGCAGCCAGGTCTTCTATCAAATCCATGAAGGCCTTCAGCGCGCCGGCGGCGCGACCGGTGACGCCTTTGTTGTCGACCAGCAGACGCATCGCTTCCCACATCGACACATGGCTGTGGCGGGCATGCTCGCGAATCGCCTCGACGGTTTTCTCGCCGATGCCCCGCGTCGGCACGTTGATCACCCGCTCCAGGGCCGCGTCGTTGCCACGGCCTTCGATCAGGCGCAGGTAGGCCATGGCGTTCTTGATTTCGGCGCGCTCGAAGAAGCGCTGGCCGCCATAGATCCGGTAAGGAATCCGTTCGCGCAGCAGGGCTTCTTCCAGCACCCGTGATTGGGCGTTGGAGCGATACAGGATGGCGATGTCGCTGCGGGCCAGGCCGGTCTTCAACGCACTCTCGATGGTTTCCACAACATAGCGGGCCTCATCGTGTTCGTTGAAGGCGGCGTAGAGATTGATCGCCTCGCCTTCGCTGCCGTCGGTCCACAGTTCCTTGCCCAGGCGCCCGGTATTGTTGGCAATCAGGGCGTTGGCGGCCTTGAGGATGCCGGCGGTGGAGCGGTAGTTCTGTTCCAGGCGAATGACCTCGGCGTCGGGGAAGTCTGCCGAGTACTGGTGGATGTTCTCGATCTTCGCGCCCCGCCAGCCATAGATCGACTGATCGTCGTCACCCACCACCATCAGGCTGTCGCCGCCCTTGGCAAGCAGGCGCAACCACGCATATTGAACGGCGTTGGTGTCCTGGAACTCGTCCACCAGGACATGCCGGAAGCGTTTCTGGTAATGGGCCAGCAGGCCCGGGTGGTCACGCCAGAGATCCAGGGCCCGTAGCAGCAGCTCGGAGAAGTCGATGACGCCGGCACGCTGGCACGCCGCCTCGTAGGCTTCATAGATGCTGCGCATGGTCGCCAGGAAAAGGTCGCCGCTGGCCTGGATATGTTGCGGGCGCAGGCCTTCGTCCTTCTGGCCGTTGATGAACCATTGGGCCTGACGGGCCGGCCAGCGTTGTTCATCCAGGCCGAGTTCGCGGATGACCCGCTTGACCAGGCGCTGCTGGTCATCACTGTCCAGGATCTGGAACGTCTGGCTCAAGCCGGCTTCCTGCCAGTGGGCTCGCAGCAGGCGATGGGCCAGGCCGTGGAAGGTGCCGACCCACATGCCGGCCGGGTTGATGCCCATCAGCTGTTCGATGCGATGGCGCATCTCGGCGGCAGCCTTGTTGGTAAAGGTGACCGACAGGATCGAATGGGGCGAGGCGTTCTCGACCTGGATCAACCAGGCGATACGGTGCACCAGCACTCGGGTCTTGCCGGAGCCGGCACCGGCCAGGACCAACTGACGGCCCACGGAGGCAGCAACAGCCTGGCGTTGGGCATCGTTAAGGGAGTTCAGCAGAAGGGAGAGATCATCGCGCATCGGCGCATTCTAGGGTGCGGCGCCACCCCGGGCAAACCGAGCTTTGCATCAACCGACAAAACACCGCTTGGTGACGACCGGTTGGTCAGCCTCTACAGGCATGGGTGGCGCTTGCCTGGTGTCACCAGTGCCCAGTGGAATGGCCAGTTTTTTCAGCATTTTTATGAGCGAGAGCAGTGTGGGATGGCCTTTGGCTTGTGTATGCTCGGTTCTCGTTTCGGGTGCACCATGCGCCCCTGAATAAGAACAAGAACATCGACTATGACCTTCAATTCCGATCTGGCGGGCCCTTGTGTTGAGCCGCGGGTCATTTACAAGCAGTACGCCACGGAAATGGCGGTCGAACGCACAAGGCTGCTGTACCAGGGCTCACTGCTGCCCACGCTGTTCATGCTGATCAACGGTCTGGTCTGTGCCGCACTGTTGTGGCAGCCATCGCGCTATTTCCTGGTCAGCGTATGGCTGGTCTGGTTGTTGTCGCTGGTAGCGCTGCGGGTGATCCAGGTGGCAGCGTTCGATTCGGCGATGCCAAGCCGCCAGGCGCACCCGATCTGGTTGCGCATGTTTTTGCTGGGCTCGGCCATGACCGGCCTGACGCTGGCCGGCGCTGGCATTGCGCTGGTTCCGGCGGACAGCTTCCAACAACAGGCCTGGGCGTTTGGCCTGATCGGCGCGGCTACGTTGTCGGCCAGCGTTGCCTACGCCGTCAGCCTTTCGGCATACCTGTCCTTCACCCTGCCGTGCCTGTTGCCGGCAATCGGTTATCTTTTCTGGGGCGGTGATGAGCAGCAGCTCGGTTGGGGCTGGCTTGGGCTGGTCCTGCTGGTTTTCCTGAGTGTAGTGGCCTGGCAGGTCAACCGGCTGATACACAACGGCATGCTGCGACGGTTCCAGAACCAGGCCCTGATCGAGCATTTGCAGCAGGCGCAAGCCCGTGGCGCGCAGCTTAACGAGGCCTTGGCCCGGGAGGTCGAGCAGCGTCGTTCTGCCGAGGCCCGGCTGCGTGCGGCCCAGGTGGGGCTGGAGGAGCGCGTGGCGCAGCGCAGCCTGGAGCTGGATGTCGCCAACCAAGCCCTGAGTAAAAGCGAGGCGCGCCTGGCCCTGGCCTTGAAAGCCAGCGAGCTGGGACTCTGGGACTGGAACCTTCAGACCGACGAAGTCCATCACACCCAACTCAAGGAACTGTTCGGCCTGGAGCCCGAATACGTCACGGCCATGCTCAGCCATTTGACCCCGCGGCTGCATCCGCAAGACCTTCCCGCGCTCAAGCGCGCGCTTGTCGAGCACCTGAAGGGCCGTAGCGAGGATTACCAGATCGAATACCGTGTCCGTCACGGCGACGGCCATTGGGTCTGGATCGAAGACCGTGGTCGAGCCGTGGAACGCAGCCCTGGCGGTCGGGTTTTACGCATGGTCGGCACCCGGCGAAACATCAGCGCAAGCAAAGAGCTTGAACAGCAACGGCAACTGGCGGCCACGGTATTCGAGGCCGCCAGCGAAGGCATCGTGATCTTCGACCCAAACTACGCGTTGCTGGCGGCCAACCAGGCGTTCACGCGGGTGACCGGGTTCAATATCGCCGACATGTTGGGGCGCAACGTGGTCGACCTGCCATGCAGCCGCGATGCGCGCCGACACTATCCAATCATTCGCCAGGCCCTCAGGCAGCACGGCACCTGGCAAGGCGAACTGGTGGAGGCTCGCGCCAACGGCGAGCTTTATCCGCAGTGGCTGCAGCTGAACGTGGTCCGCGATCTGCGGGGCAACGTCAGCCATATCGTCGGCTTTTTCGCGGATCTTTCGGCCCGGCGCGAGTCCGAGGAGCGGATGCGCTATCTCACGCATTACGACGAATTGACCGGTCTGGCGAACCGTTCACTGTTTCGCGAGCGCCTGCAAGAAGCCCATCAGCGGGTGCGCCAGGGTGGGCGACGGAGCCTGGCGCTGCTGCATATCAATCTGGATCGTTTCAAGCTGCTCAACGACAGTCTCGGTCATGACATCGCCGACCAACTGCTGCAAAAAATGGCTCGGCGCCTGATCAATGCGCTGCCGGAGGCGGATACCATCGCCCGGCTATCGGGCGATGAGTTTGCGGTGTTGTTCGATGCCTATGGCAACCTTTCGAGCCTGGCGCGGGTGGCGACTCGGCTGGCCGCCAAACTGCGTGTACCACTGACCATAGAAGGCCATGAACTGGTGCTCAGTGCCTCGATCGGCATCAGCTTGTTGCCTGATAACACGCGGGAAGTTGCCATGCTGGTCAGCCAGGCGAACATGGCCATGCAACATGCCAAGCATTTGGGGGGTAACAATTTCCAGTTCTACACCGACAGCCTCCAGGCCAGCACGCTGGAGCGCCTGCAACTGGAGAATCAGCTGCGCAAGGCTTTGGAAGAGCAACAACTGAAGGTCTTTTACCAGCCAAAACTGTGCCTGGCGACCGGTCGCCTGAACGCCGCCGAGGCGTTGGTGCGTTGGGATCATCCGGCCATGGGCCGGGTGCCGCCGGGGGATTTCATCGGCCTGGCCGAAGAGACCGGGTTGATCGGGCCGATTGGCGAATTCGTGTTGCGCCAAGCTTGTTGGCAGGCATGCGAATGGCAACGCCAGGGGCTCGCGCCGATCAGGGTGTCCGTCAATTTGTCGGTGCATCAATTGCGCCAGGGCAAGCTGGTCAGCCTGGTGCGGCAGGTACTGGAAGAAACCGGTCTGGCCCCTCAATACCTGGAACTGGAGCTGACCGAGAGCCAGTTGCTCGATAGCGTTGAGCATATTATCGCGACGTTTCAGCAGCTACGGGATTTGGGGGTCAAGCTCGCCATCGATGACTTTGGCACCGGCTATTCTTCCCTGAGCTACCTCAAGCGTATTCCGGTGGACTACGTGAAAATCGACCAGGCCTTCATTCGCGGCCTGGAGGAGGGTGGCGAGGACGCGGCCATTACCCGCGCGATCATTGCGATGGCCCATGGGCTTTCGCTCAAGGTAGTGGCCGAGGGCGTGGAGCGGCAAGGGCAGCTCGACTTCCTGAAAAATGAACAATGCGACGAGGTCCAGGGGTATCTCATCAGTCGGCCGGTCGACGCTGAAGGCTTGGCCCGCTTGTTGGAGACGCAAAAATAGGACCGCCCGCCGGGTTGGATCGAGGAATCGTTTCGAACTTTTTTCTGCTTCCCTCACTGCGACGGCTACATGAAGCGTTCCCCGCCAAAACAAGGGTTGGCGGGGCTAAATCAGTTACGTATTGGGCAGGCATAAAGACAATTCTTGTAGTATAACTACAAGATTGCTACATCCCGGCACCTGCCCATAACAAGAGTCCAGCCCTTTGAACCTGTTGCAACACATCGCCCAGTCACGCCACCTGCTGCGCAAGTCGGAGCTGAAAGTCGCCGATCATGTACTGCTTGATCCTGCGGCCGTGATGCACAGTTCCATGGCCGATCTTGCCCACAGCGTCGGCATCAGCGAACCGACCATCGTGCGTTTTTGCCGGGCCATTGGTTGCTCGGGTTTCCAGGACCTGAAACTCAAGTTGGCGCAAAGCCTGGCGGCCGGTGCGAGCTTCGGCCAGTTTGCGATCCATGAAGACGATTCGGTCGCCGACTACAGCCTGAAAATCTTCGATACGACTTTGCACACGCTGATGGAGGTTCGCGAGAAGCTCGACCCGGTGGCGTTGCAGAAGGCCGTCACGGCCATGTCCCAGGCCCAGCGCGTCGAGTTCTATGGCTTCGGTGCCTCGGGCGCGGTGGCGGCCGATGCCCAGCACAAATTCTTCCGGTTGCTGCTCACGGCGGCGGCCTATTCCGACCCGCACATGCAAGCCATGTCGGCCGTCACGCTGAAGCCAACCGACGTGGCGATCTGCATTTCCCAGTCGGGGCGTTCCAAGGACCTGCTGATCACCGCCAACCTGGTGCGTGAAAGCGGTGCCTCGCTGATTACCTTGTGCCCGAGCCAGACGCCGTTGGCGGAGCTTTCCACGGTAAACCTGGCCATTGACGTACATGAAGACACCGAGATCTACACGCCGCTGACCTCGCGCATCGCCCATCTGGTGGTGATCGACGTCCTGGCGATGGGCGTCGCCATGGCGCGTGGCCCGAGCCTGGTCAACCACCTCAAGAGCGTGAAGCGCAGCCTTCGCAGCCTGCGGTTGTCGCCCAAGTCGGTGAAGGCGCTGGACGACTGAGCGCTGATTCTGAAAGTTAGGGGCTCTTGTGGCGAGGGAGCTTGCTCCCGCTGGGCTGCGAAGCAGTCCCCAACGATTTTTCCAGATACACCGCATGGCTGGTTTGCGACTGCTGCGCAGTCGAGCGGGAGCAAGCTCCCTCGCCACGGTTCATTCGCCCGAATTCATCGTTCTGTAATGCACGCGCAGCCAAACCGTCATCGCCCGCCGTCATCGTAAAGCTCCCGTATACGTCTTGGGAGTCTCGACATGACCCAGTCCTACGAAGAACGCAGCGCCGCCAAAACCCGTCGTCAGCAGGAAGATCAGCGCCGCATGGCGTTCCGTCGTGCGATCGAAGACCGTTTCGAGCAACGCCAGCTCCTGGCGGAAATCAGCGAATTTCCTGACGCGGTTGAATTCAATTACTGGCAGGCAACACCGGCGGCTTCCCGTCGAAGCGCTCAACCAGGCCGATAATCTGCGCGCGCTCACCGCGAACGAAGGCCAGGAAGGCATGAGCCACCGGTGACAGGCGCTTCGCCCTGGCCTGCACCAGGCACCAGCTGCGGTACAGCGGCAGTTCTTCCACCGGCAACTCGATGAGCGCGCCGGATGATAGTTCCCGGCTCACGGCGTGGCGTGTCAAAAGCGCCACGCCCAGCCCGGCCACCACGCATTCACGCTGGGCTTCAGCCGAAGCCACTTCCAACGTCTGGGTGAAGTGCACCCGCTTTTCCTTGAAATATTCTTCGCAGGCCAGCCGTGTACCGGAGCCCGGTTCGCGCAGCAGCAGCGTGTAAGGCTCCAGGTCTTGCAAACGCAGTGGGCCCAGGTGACACAGCGGATGATCGGGCGGCGCCACGGCGACGATCGGATTGTTGAGAAACGGAAGGAATTCCAGGCCCATGTCCTGGGGCACCATGGACATGATCACCACGTCGTCGCGGTTGTCCGAGAGCCGTCGGATGACCTGGCCGCGATTGACCACCGTGAGGTTCAGGTTGACCTCCGGATGCTGGCGCTTGAACGCGGCGAACAGATGCGGGACGAAGTATTTGGCGCTGGATTCCACCGCGAGCTTCAATTGGCCTTGCAGCGAACCCTGCATGTCCGATAGCTGCATGTCGAGGTTCTCCAGGCGTCCAAAGATGTCCCGGCTGGCGCGTTGCAACGCTTCGGCGGCTTCGGTCATGTAGAGTTTCTTGCCAACGTACTCAAACAAAGGCTGGCCAATAAGCTCTTCGAGGGAGCGAATCTGTAGGCTGACGGCCGGCTGCGTAAGCGACATTTCATCGGCAGCGCGACTGTAGGACCGCAGGTCGCACACCTCATTGAAGATTTGCAGTTGACGCAATGTCATACGCATCAATGACTTACGCATTTTTCAAACACTCTGGGTCGAGACAATTACCTCAACTATAAGTCTTTGCTTATGCACGGCCCAATAATTATTCATTTTTGTTAATCCCCAGCCGGGACTAGTGTGGACCTGCGACCAATTGTTACATCTGGTCACGCATCGGCCTGAACCCAGGCCGTGGGTATCACCGGCTCAAGGGAACCTCCAATTGATAACAAAGATCCTGATCGCCAACCGTGGTGAGATTGCCGTCCGCATCGTGCGCGCTTGCGCCGAGATGGGCATTCGCTCGGTCGCGGTCTACTCCGACGCGGACCGCCATGCGTTGCATGTCAAGCGTGCGGACGAGGCCCACAGCATCGGCGCCGATCCGCTGGCCGGCTACCTCAACCCGCGCAAACTGGTGAACCTGGCGGTGGAAACCGGCTGCGATGCGTTGCACCCCGGCTACGGTTTTCTCTCGGAAAACGCCGAACTGGCAGACATCTGCGCTGAGCGCGGCATCAAATTCATTGGCCCCTCGGCGGAAGTCATTCGCCGCATGGGCGACAAGACCGAAGCGCGCCGCAGCATGATCAAGGCCGGCGTACCGGTCACGCCGGGCACCGAAGGCAACGTCTCGGGCATCGAAGAAGCGCTGGCCGAAGGTGACCGGATCGGTTATCCGGTGATGCTCAAGGCCACGTCCGGCGGCGGCGGTCGGGGTATCCGTCGTTGCAACAGTCGCGAAGAACTCGAACAGGCCTTCCCGCGCGTGATCTCCGAAGCCACCAAGGCGTTCGGTTCGGCGGAAGTGTTCCTGGAAAAATGCATCGTCAATCCCAAGCACATCGAAGCGCAGATCCTGGGCGACAGTTTTGGCAACGTGGTGCACCTGTTCGAGCGGGACTGCTCGATCCAGCGCCGCAACCAGAAGCTGATCGAAATTGCCCCGAGCCCGCAACTGACCCCCGAACAGCGCGCCTACATCGGCGACCTGTCGGTGCGCGCGGCCAAGGCCGTGGGCTACGAGAATGCCGGCACCGTGGAGTTCCTGCTCGCCGAAGGCGAGGTGTACTTCATGGAGATGAACACCCGGGTGCAGGTGGAACACACCATCACCGAAGAAATCACCGGTATCGACATTGTTCGCGAACAGATCCGCATCGCCTCCGGGCTGCCATTGTCGGTCAAGCAGGAAGACATCCAGCACCGTGGTTTTGCGTTGCAGTTCCGCATCAACGCCGAAGACCCGAAAAACAACTTCCTGCCCAGCTTCGGCAAGATCACCCGCTACTACGCTCCGGGTGGCCCGGGCGTGCGCACCGACACGGCGATCTACACCGGCTACACCATTCCGCCGTTCTACGATTCGATGTGCCTGAAGTTGGTGGTTTGGGCACTGACCTGGGAAGAAGCGATGGACCGAGGCCTGCGAGCGTTGGATGACATGCGCCTGCAAGGGGTCAAGACCACCGCCGCCTATTACCAGGAAATCCTGCGCAATCCGGAATTCCGCAGCGGCCAGTTCAATACCAGCTTCGTTGAAAGCCACCCTGAACTGACCAACTACTCGATCAAGCGCAAACCCGAAGAGCTGGCCTTGGCCATCGCCGCCGCCATTGCCGCCCACGCAGGCCTGTAAGGAATCATGACAATGTCCAAGAAGATCCACGTTACCGACACAATCCTGCGCGACGCCCACCAATCGCTGCTCGCCACCCGGATGCGCACCGAAGACATGCTGCCGATTTGCGACAAGCTCGACAAAGTCGGCTATTGGTCGCTGGAAGTCTGGGGCGGCGCCACCTTCGACGCCTGCGTGCGCTTTCTGAAGGAAGATCCGTGGGAGCGCCTGCGCCAACTGCGTGCCGCGTTGCCCAACACTCGTCTGCAAATGCTGTTGCGCGGCCAGAACCTGCTGGGCTATCGCCATTACAGCGATGACGTGGTCAAGGCGTTCGTCGCCAAGGCCGCGGTCAACGGCATCGATGTGTTCCGTATCTTCGATGCGATGAACGACGTGCGTAACCTGCGGGTCGCCATCGAAGCGGTGAAAGCCGCCGGCAAGCACGCCCAGGGCACCATCGCCTACACCACCAGCCCGGTGCACACCATCGACGCGTTCGTGGCCCAGGCCAAGCAGATGGAAGCCATGGGTTGCGACTCGGTGGCGATCAAGGACATGGCCGGCCTGCTGACCCCGTACGCCACTGGCGAACTGGTGAAAGCGCTGAAGAGCGAGCAATCGTTGCCAGTATTCATCCACTCCCACGACACCGCCGGCCTGGCCGCGATGTGCCAACTCAAGGCCGTCGAAAACGGCGCCGATCACATCGATACCGCAATTTCCAGCTTCGCCTGGGGCACCAGCCATCCGGGCACCGAATCGATGGTCGCCGCCCTCAAGGGCAGCGAGTTCGACACTGGCCTGGACCTGGAACTGCTGCAGGAAATCGGCCTGTATTTCTATGCCGTGCGCAAGAAGTACCACCAGTTCGAAAGCGAGTTCACCGCCGTGGACACCCGCGTCCAGGTCAACCAGGTACCGGGCGGGATGATTTCCAACCTTGCCAACCAGTTGAAAGAGCAGGGCGCGCTGAACCGGATGAACGAAGTGCTGGCGGAAATCCCGCGGGTGCGCGAAGACCTCGGCTTCCCACCGCTAGTGACCCCGACCTCGCAGATCGTCGGCACCCAGGCGTTCTTCAACGTGTTGGCTGGTGAGCGCTACAAGACCATCACCAACGAAGTGAAGCTCTACCTTCAGGGCGGCTACGGCAAGGCACCGGGTTTGGTGAACGAGAAGTTGCGTCGCCAGGCTATCGGCAGCGAAGAGGTGATCGACGTGCGTCCGGCCGATTTGCTCAAGCCGGAAATGACCAAGCTGCGTGGCGAAATCGGTGCCCTGGCCAAGTCAGAAGAGGACGTGCTGACCTACGCCATGTTCCCTGACATCGGTCGCAAGTTCCTCGAAGAACGTGAAGCCGGCACCTTGACCCCTGAAGTGCTGCTGCCAATTCCAGAGGCCGGCAGCGTCAGCTCCGCCGGCGGCGAAGGCGTGCCGACCGAGTTCGTCATTGACGTTCACGGCGAAACCTACCGTGTCGACATCACTGGCGTGGGCGTCAAGGCCGAAGGCAAGCGTCACTTCTACCTGTCTATCGATGGCATGCCGGAAGAGGTCGTCTTCGAGCCGCTCAATGAATTCGTCGGCGGCGGCAGCAGCAAGCGCAAGCAAGCCACTGCGCCGGGCCATGTCAGCACCACCATGCCGGGCAACATCGTCGATGTCCTGGTCAAGGAGGGCGACGTGGTCAAGGCCGGCCAGGCGGTATTGATCACCGAAGCCATGAAGATGGAAACCGAAGTGCAGGCGGCCATCGCCGGCAAGGTCACCGCCATTCATGTGGCCAAGGGCGACCGGGTCAACCCGGGCGAGATCCTCGTCGAAATCGAAGGCTGATTCAAACAGCCTCGATGCAACGTTTTACCTCGGGGGAGCAGGTGCTCCCCTTTTTTTTCGCCTTTCAGAACATCATCTTCCACTGGCCCATCAGCGCACCGTTGCGATTGTCCTGGCCAGTCTCGCCGCTGTAGTTCAGTCCCAGGGTATGACGTGGCGATACGGCCAGGTCCAATCCTGCTTGCAAGAGCAGGCTGTCACGGTCCAGCTCGACTCCCTGGATGACGTACGTATTGCCTCCGCTGGCCAGATGTTGATGGGAGTTGCCCCTGATGTCGCCGTACAGGTGCTTCCAGCCGACATCGACGCGCGGCGTCAATCGCATGCCTTGGTCGAATACAAAAGGGCGGGCGAGGCGCAGGCCGAGGTCGCTGCTGAAGTGTTCCTGGGTCTGGTCGTGGTATTGCAGCGCGGCATCGCCACCTTTTTCCGCGTAGGCGTCGCGTTGGTAGCGTTGGTAACCCACCTGGACGTAGGGCTCTATATCGAACTGTCCGACGTCCAGGTGGTAGCCGACCTGTCCGAAGACCTGTTGCGTCGTGGCGTCGTAACGGCCCTTGAGATGATCCTTGAAACCATTGAACGCGACATGGCGCTTGGTGCTGCCGTCATGGCTGCCATAGACGGCACCCAGGCGCAGCGCCACCGGCCCTTCCTGGCGCAAGGCGTAGGCGCCTACGAGCCAACTGTCGAGTGCTCCGTCGAATTGATAGCTGTCCAGTCGTGTCTGGGTCTTGCTGCCAATGACGCCCAATCGCCAATTGGAGCTGACAGCCCAATCGGTTCCCAGCATCAGGCCCTTGGTCGAATGCTTGAGGGCGTAGCTGCCCAATTGCTTGGCGAGGCTGCCGCTATTGCCAACGGCCTGGACCCAGACCTGGCCGTTACCATGTTCGCCCGACGGGTTATGCCTGCCCATCACGGACAGCATTCCCGTGCTGATCGGTGCGACGCTGCTCAGGGTGGCGTTGCCCAGGTCTGCCGTGTCGTAGCCGCCGAGTTGGTCGATGGCATCGGCGGCTGTGGCCATGTTGGTGCCGAGCAGGGCGTTGATGGCAGTGTTGGGTTTAGCTACAGGCTTGATGGGCTTCGCCTGGACGACGGGCTTGGGTTTGGCTGCGGCGACTACTTTTGGTGGTTCGGTGGGCTTTGCTGCAGGGCTTGTGGTTTTCGGTTTGCTCGCAGGAGATGGTTCAGGCTCTAAAAT
This sequence comes from Pseudomonas alvandae, assembly GCF_019141525.1. Lineage (GTDB taxonomy): Bacteria > Pseudomonadota > Gammaproteobacteria > Pseudomonadales > Pseudomonadaceae > Aquipseudomonas > Aquipseudomonas alvandae. Next base: position 138,151 of record NZ_CP077080.1, on the reverse strand, counting down.
ACCGTTGGTTTCTTGCCGCAGGTCCGGGATAGCGCCTGCAACTGCCAGCCCGTTGGGAGTCGACGCGGCTTTCGTGAGTGGAACGTTGTTGCGTGTGAGGACCAACCCCACTTGTTTACCTGCGACGTAGTCCGGCGTCGCGTTCATGTAAACGAGTTCGTTCAAGACCTTCCCGAATTTGCCATCGATCTTTTTCGCCTCGATCACAACGTGCTTGCCGGCTTCAGTGGATTCGCCGGATACAGCGATGACTTTCAAAGTCGCATCACCCAAGGTGGCTGTACCGCCAACCTGGATCGTGGCGCTGCCTCTTTCTGCGTCGATTCCATAAACCAACGTCGCGCTCTTGGAGAACTTGAGGTCGTTGGTAACCGAAGGCGCGCCAATGTCTGGACCGACCTTCATCAAGCCCGTCACATCCAGCGCATCGACCGTCCCGTTACCGCTGAACGTGGCGTTTTTCCCAACGAACACGGGCCCGGCCACGGTACCTTGATTATCGAATATGCCGAGTGCGTGCACCGCACCCGCAATCTGACCGGTGTTGGTCAACCTGGCCTTCGAGTCGACCAGACTTCCCCCGTTGAAAGCGCCGCCGTTGGACCATTCGCCTTGCTTGAGATGCAGATCCTTAACGTTACTTATTTGATTGATGACGCCTCCCTTGGCGATATCCAATTGCAGGACATTAGTCCCGCCGCCGCCGTCGGTAAGCCCGAAAAGTTCGCCTTGCTTGCTGACAATCACCAGGTCGTTGCTGTCGCCCATCGATAGGGGAGCTTCCTGGGCCTTGATAACCTTTTCGACCTTCGTATCTGGCGCCGCCGCGAATGCCTTGAGGCGGGCCTGCGCCTGGGCAGTTGTTTCAACGGGTTGGGCTTCTTCGGCAACCGACTGGGCCATCGAAAGCTCGGCACAACCAAGCGCCAGCGCTATTGCCAGCGCGAGATGTTGGGGCAGGAATACGTGTTGGGTAGGCATTGAGTGCGACCTGTGATGGAGAAGGTCGCACTGTAAAAATTCAGCCGGGGCGGCGATGCCAGCCATCTTCCCGCCGTGGGCACGATTCAGTGGATGAAGTTTGTAGGCTGGTCGTGTTGCGTTCCCGCTATCGTCGCGATGGCTGGCGGGAACTGTGGCTTTTCCCTACAGCATGTTCATACACAGCCGTCAGCTGCGCTTGAGATAAGCCTTCCCATAATGCCGCTCCATCCGCGCCTGAATCAGCTCCAGTGCAATGGACATCAGCCAATAAATAATCGCCGCTGTCGTCAGCATCTCGATATACCGATAGCTGGAACGACCATAAGACTGCGCCAAGAACATCACTTCCCAGACCCCCATCACCGAGATCAGCGAGGAATCCTTGAGCATGGAAATGAATTGGTTGGTGGTCGGCGGGATGATGGTGCGCATGGCCTGGGGCAGGGTGACGCGCCAGAAGATCACGGTTTCGCTCAGGCCCAGGGCAAGGGACGCTTCGCGTTGGCCATGGGGGACGCCGAGGATGCCGGCGCGGAAGATCTCGCTCAGGTAGGCGCCATAATTCAGCGATAGGGCGATGATTCCGGCGGCGATGGCGCCGGGGACTACGCCCAGTTGCGGCAGGCCCAAGTAGATCAGCAGGATCTGGATCAACAGCGGCGTGCCGCGAAAGAACGACGCGTAGAAACTGGCGATGCCGAACGCCACCGCACTGCTGGAAAGCCGCGCCAGGGCTGTGATGAAGCCCAGCAAGGACGAAGCGACGATCGAACACAGGCACAGGAACAACGTCAGCATCGCACCCTGCAAAAAGCCATTGGGCGCCAGGTGTACGCCCAGCAGGTTCGGCAATTTGTCGAGGATGATCGAGAACTTCAGGTCGAAGCTCAGGAAGAAACTGGCGAACAGCACCAGCATCGCCGCCCAGGTCAGGTACAGTCGGGTACGAAAACCGAAGATTTTTTGCAGGCGTGATTCAGCCACCGAAGGCGGTGGCTGGGGGGGTGGAAAAGAAGTCATTGGGTAATGTCGGCGCCGATCCATTTCTGCGAGAGTCTGCTCAAGGTGCCGTCCTGTTTCAACTGGGCAAAGACTTCACGCACCTTGCTGTCCCACTGCGCATCACCTTTCTCGATGGCCACCGAGTTCGGTTCGGAGTAGAGCGGCGGGCCGGCCAGCTTGAAGCGCTTGTCCTCGGTCAGGCGCGGCTGGGCGGTCACCAGGTTGGTCAGCACCGCGTCCAGGCGTACCCCGGCGCCAAGGCCCAGGTCTTGGAACGCCACGTTGTCGGTGTCGTACGGGGCGATCTGCACGTCTTCGAACGGGTAGCTCAGTTGGGTATCCTCGGCGCCTTCGATCACCAGGTTCTTGTTCAGGTAGCTCTCGTAGCTGGAGGCGCTGGTCAAGCCGACTTTCTTGCCGCTCAAGTCCTTGGCGCCGTGGATACGGTCGTCCTTGGCATTGACCACGATGACCGCGGGCGACGCGTAGTACTGCACCGGGAAATCAAACACTTCGGCGCGGGCCTTGCTCGGCGTCATGGAACAGATGCAGATGTCGTAGCGCCCGCTCCAGTGGCCGGCCGCGATCACGTCCCAGGACGGCGTTTCCAGACGCAGTTTCACACCCAGTTTCTGTGCCACGGCCTTGGCGACGTCCACGTCGAAACCGTCGAGCTGGTTCTGATCGTTGAGGAACGAGAAGGGCGGATAGCTTTCCATCAGCACGCCCACCAGCTCTTTTTTCTGTTCGATGCGATCCAGTGTGGCTCCGGCGAACGCTTGCGAAGAGGCGGCCAGCAGCGTCAGGCCCAGGGCCAGCAACGGTTGTAATTTCATATGAAGGCCCTGTTAGAAAAATAAGTTGTAGTTCTCTGAATGGTGCGTATTAAATAGTTATAAGAACAACTCCGGTAGTGAGTATTTTTCATAAGCTTATGAGTGAATCGCATATGGGCGCAGCAACAGTCATTCTCGATGGCGGCATGGGCCGTGAACTGCAACGCCGTGGCGCGCCGTTCCGACAGCCCGAGTGGTCGGCGCTGGCCTTGAGCGAAGCGCCCCAGGCCGTGGAGGCCGTGCATGCGGCTTATATCGCCAGCGGCGCCAATGTCATTACCAGCAACAGCTATGCCGTGGTGCCGTTCCATATCGGTGAGGCGCGTTTCGCCGCCGAAGGCCAGGCCTTGGCGGCGCTGGCCGGCGAGTTGGCGAAGCGGGCAGTTGAGGCTTCAGGCAAAGCGGTGCGGGTAGCGGGGTCGCTGCCGCCGTTGTTCGGTTCCTATCGGCCGGATCTGTTCGACGCCTCCCGCGCCGCCGAATTACTTGCGCCATTGGTCGCCGGCCTGGCGCCCCACGTCGACTTGTGGCTGGCCGAGACCCAGAGCTCCACTGTCGAAGCACGGGCGATTCACGCCGGGTTGCCGAAGGACGGCAAGCCGTTCTGGCTGTCGTTTACCCTGAAAGACGAAGACACCGATGAAGTACCGCGCCTGCGTTCTGGCGAGCCGGTGGCAGACGCGGCGGCGGTCGCGGCGGAGCTGGGCGTCGAGGTGCTGCTGTTCAACTGCAGCCAGCCGGAAGTGATCGGTACGGCGATCGACGCGGCGCGAGAAACCTTCGAGCGATTGGGCGTGAACATCCACATTGGTGCATACGCCAATGCCTTCCCCCCGCAGCCCAAGGAAGCGACGGCCAATGATGGGCTGGACCCATTGCGCGAAGACCTCGACCCGCCGGGCTATCTGCAGTGGGCAGCTGACTGGCGCAAGCGCGGAGCCAGCCATCTGGGTGGTTGCTGTGGTATCGGCCCAGAGCATATTGCGGTGTTGGCGCAGCAGTTGGTCTGAGTGACCGGGTCGGCTCGGGTGGAGGGCACGCGTACAGGCGCGGCTAGGGAACCCGGTGGGCGCGAGCTCCTCGCCACCGGGTAAGGCGCTGGTCTACGAGCGGCATTCCACCAAGCTGCGCACTTGCCCATCCTCGCGCTGGTTCTCTTCGCTCAGCCAGCGCTCGAATCCCGCGCCGATGGCTGGCCATTCTGAATCCAGCATCGAATACCAGGCCGTGTCGCGGTTCTGCCCCTTGACCACCATGTGCTGGCGGAACACGCCCTCGAACGTGAACCCCAGCCGCTCGGCGGCGTATCTGGAACGGGCGTTGGCGTTGTTGCACTTCCATTCCAGGCGACGATAACCCAGGGCGAAAGATTCCTTGGCCAGCAGATAAACCGCCTCGGTGCTTTTCGGCGAGCGCTGCATCGGCGCGCCGAAGGTCACATGGCCGATCTCGATGCGCCCTTGGGCGGGCACGATGGACATCAGGCTGAGAATGCCCTGCACCTCGCCGCTGGCACGGTCAATCACACTGAAGAAATACGGGTCGACGTTGGCCGCATGGTTGTTCAGCCAGGCATCGAACGCGCCGCGATCCTGGAACGGGCCATAGGGTAAATAATCCCAGAGTTTCGGGTCGGCTCCGGGGCCTTCCAGGGCTTGCCACAGGCCATCGGCATGGCGCGCCGGATCGAGTTTTTCCAGGCGGATGAAACGCCCTTCGAGCAACTGCGCGGACGGCGCCGGGACACCTTTCCAATCAGCGAGTGAAGACATCGGGCACTCCTTAAAGGGCTTTGCGAAATTGAATGTAGCCAGGGCGTTCGGCGATGCGCTCGTACAGCTGGATCGCCGTGGCGTTGGTTTCGTGGGTCAACCAGTGCACCTTGCAGCAGCCATCGGCCTTGGCGGTGCTGTAGACGAACTCGATGAGCTGGCGACCCACACCGGTGCCACGGGTTTGTTCCGCTACCAGCAGGTCTTGCAGGTAGCAGGAATTCTCGATGCTCCAGTTCGAACGATGGTAGATGAAGTGCACCAGGCCCACCGCCGTGTCGCCCTGCCAGGCCAGGGCAGCATGGGTCGGTTCGCTGTCATCGAGCAAGCGTTGCCAGGTGCTTTGGGTCACCCTGTCCGGCAATTGTGTGTTGTAGAAGCGCAGGTAGGCTTGCCACAACGGCAGCCAGGCGGCGTGATCGTCGGCGCTGACGCGGCGGATGTCGAGTTGGCTCATGGTCACTCCTTGGACAATTGCTCAGGTATCAGGTGGGCGAGGGCCCGGTCCTGCGGATCAGGGCTGGCAGCGAGCCCGTTGCGTACCCCGGCGACATCTACCGGGCTGCGGTTCTGACTGAGCTTGCGTTTGCCCTCCAGACGCTGGATCGGCAGGGCAAAACCGACGATTGCCTTGAGCATGCTGTCGATGTATTCGGCCGGAGCATCGTCGATTTTCCAGGGCTGGGCGCGGCCGATCTCGTGGCGGTCGGTGAGCGCGCCCACCAGGTTGCGCAGGCGATCAGCGTCGCTGAACACCTCGGCGGTGCCGTAGGCGTGCACGGCCAGGTAGTTCCAGGTCGGCACCACCTTGCCGTGTTCGATTTTGCTGGGGTAGAAACTCGGGCTGACGTAGGCATCGGCGCCGGGGAAAATCACCAGGGCGTTGGCGCCCGCTTCCAGGTCGCGCCATTGCGGATTGGCCCGAGCCATGTGCCCATAAAGGCTCCCATTCGGGCCTTGTCGTGGGTCCAACAGTAGCGGTAGATGACTGGCCTGCAAGCCCTGCTCGCCCTGAGTAATCAATATCGCCAGACGGCAATCACCCATCATCTGGTGCAGTTGAGGTAGATCTTCGACAGCAAAGCCCTTGGGGTTGTACATGATAAGTTTTCCTTGGCGAATGCGAGCATCCTAGGCAGGCTATTGGTCTGTGTTAAGAGCCACTTACAGCCAATTTCATAGGTCCATTCGTCACGGAATATGAAAAGCGGATGGGGTCCCTGCTTATCTTCCTCGCTGTCTGCTGTGGGAATATTTACATAGGCCGATCCACTTACAATTTCTAAAACTCAATCCGCCTGAATATATATATGTATGCGCTGACGGGTTTAACGACACCGTAGGGTTCTGGTTCGTCAATCAACGCCGGACCTTTTTATGCCTACGCTCCCCAAAGATGGATCAACCGTGTCGCCGCAACCACAACTTCCTCCCCTCAGCCCCCTCAATGGGCTGCCCGATGGCAATCCATTCAAGCCCCATGACTTTGCGGACCCGTGGTTACTTGCGTTGGGATTGCAGGGTGATGCGCAGGTTCGAGTGTTTTATCAAGAGATCAAAGCGGCCGGCAGAGCTGTTGAAGACAGTGCCGCGTGGGTTCCCTTGCGCGCCGCTGTCACACAAGGCTTTCTTGAGGCCTATCAAAGCAAGCCGATTCCCAGCCCCACCACCTTTGCCCGATGCGAGAGTTGGGTGATTTATCCCTACAGAAACCGCATGAGCCTGGACTTTTCTCTGCTTCGAGTGGATGGGCTAAGGCTTTCGCACAGCGTGCTGACGAAACTGCAAACAGGCGTTCCCCCGCAATACAGCGGGCAAAATCAGGTCGTCGATACTGAGGTGGGGAGCCGAGAGAGTCCGGGCAGTCTCCGTGAAGAAGTTCAACGCAAACAATTGAAGCGTCTCTATGCCCATAGGGCTGATCTGGCGCGTCTTTTCGCCGGCCTGCCCACGTTCGACTCGGTGCTCAGCCATGTGGTGGTGGGGTTGATGCTGGAGACAATTGATCCCGGCAAGTTCCGAGGGCCAGTGCTGCAGGACGTCGATCCCGGTCATTGGTATGTAAATCGTTTCTCCACGGACTCACGGGGACACCGCTCGCTTGTGTCGTCCAGCACCTTCAGCGAAGTGCTCTGGGAGAGTTTGTTAAATCACGAGCCTCCCGACTTTGCCGTGGAGAACGTCGGCTTTTTTACCAGGCCCGATACGGTGCAAGAAATCGATAGCGTGTTCGTCGACCCGATAGATGAAAGCATCGTGCAAGCCATGGCGTCAGCATTTGATATCGCCAATCCTACGACCCACGACCGTGTCGCGCGCCAGTTCCTCGATGATTTCGTCGGCTTTCGTTTTAAAGAAATTCAAGGAGCGCTTGATCGTCCAGACGTTTTTACAACAGAAGAAGAACTCGCCCTCAGGCTTTCCCAGCGATTCTCATATCTGTTCGATTTATACAAAGCTGACCGCGACCCCTCTGTCCGACTCAGTGATGCTGCTCGGATTTTGCAGCATGCCGAAGATCGTCTGCTTGAAATCATCATCACCCACCCCTCCAAAGCGGGTCGGGAACGGTTGATGAACAAGCAGGGCGTGCCGCGGGTGTACAAGGTCATGCTGGATATCAAGGACCAGGCAGCCCAAAAGTGGCCTGCTGCAATGGTGATTAAGCGGACCGATACAGAGGCTATGTTTCTTTATTCCCTGGAGGGTGGAATACAGAAATTCGACGATTTTCAAGAACTGGTGGACACGGTCAATCCTTTCCACGAAGGGCAAGAGCGGAAAATAGCTCATATCGACTTCGAGCTCATCGCGCCGGTTTTCGAAGATGCGGCAAAAGAGTTACTACAGCTTCAATACACCGCGTTGGAATCGGTTCTGAAGGCTCCGGAAAAAGCGCGTTTTGACTTGAAAGTGTTCGCTGCAGCTACCGAAGCCGCGCTGCAATTGCCGATGCTGGAACTCGATGGTCCCTTGCTGGCCCGCATCAACACCTTGTTCAGGAATAGTCGACCCGAGGCCTATACCGTCGCCTCGGTTGCGCAGAAGAGAACCTATCGGCATCTGGAACGCGAAGCGTCGAAGGCTGATGAGAAAGCTGCCGGCAAGCGCGTCCAGTCGCTCATGGAGTTCGCCCGCGAAAAAATAAACGCTTACCTTCGAACGCTCTTGCATGTGGACATCGATCCCGACCCAGATCGAACTTTCATTACGCTGTTCCAAGGGGCAGCCTGCAATGTGAAGGATTCCCGTGTCGCCAGTTTGACGCAACTGATGCTGGACAACATTCGCCCCAGCGTCTACCCGAATGCGATGAGGGAAATATTTCCTGTTCAACTTGCCGATGAAGAAGGGCGACCTCTCTTTCACCCCGTAACCGGTCGTCTCATCGTCTTGAGCGGACCTGAGCTTGCCCAAATGGCCACGAGCCTGGATATCGGCGAAAACTATGACGCGTACCTCAAGGGGAAATTGAGGGCACCTGACTATCAGGAAGCCTGGTGGTCTGCATACAAAGCCAACATGAGTTTCAAGGGGTATGAAGCCACGCTCAACGGTGACCAAGTATTCACGTCCATGGTTATCGTTCAGGGTTCCAAGTCCGCAAAACTCGAAAAGGTAATCCCGCTTTGGTTGAACGCCGTCCTGTCATCATCGACTGCACAGGAGCGTAAGCAGGTCCAAGGACGAAAAGTCCATGTCCACGGTCTGTTACTCGGTGGTACCACTGCCATGGGAAATCATCCTGGCAGGATGAGCAATTCAACCAGCATTGACGGAGTGTTGATCTTTTCAGACCAGGAGGGGGCGGATATCCATGGACCTGTTGGCGTTTATTTTCCGGACAGCCCTGGAGAGCATGATTTTTACGAATTCCCCGACCTTGGCGACGGCATCGCACAACTCCTGAAACTTGAAACTTGGCAGGACTATTTTTCTTCTCGCATCGCAACGAACAACCCTGATGAGCTGAGGCGAACGTTGGGGCTGCAAGGTGGCCGACCCTTGATCCGCGGTTCGTTAATCGACGGAAATCTTCCCGAAGCGCTTTATGCCGCTCATATCAGATTCTTGAATGCCTATGCGAACCATCGCTCCAACAGCAACCGGGAAATACGCTATCAAACCATCGTCACGCTTTCGATGGCGGCGTTGGAAGCAGTCATCGACATCGCGTCGACCTTTGCTTTTTTCCTCGGCTTTTTAAGATTGTTCCTGTTGGTGAGCAAGACCGGTCGTATTCCTCTGCATTGGGGTATTGTCAGATACCTGACGGCGGTCGGTGTTGCACGGCGCCCTGTCGGCGGCATGGTGGGGCTGTCACGAAATCGATCATTTCTCCAGGACGTGCTTTCCCGCCTGAGGTCGCCTGAAAAAACAGGCGGGCTGCTTTTGGAGCGAGCCATATATAGCCGTTTCTCCGCGAATGACGGATCGGTAATACGAGGAGTCGTGCCGGATGCCGGAGGGTTTTACCGCCCCACCGTACAAGATGTAAGCACGGGCATCGTGACTGCTCGCCCCGTGTATGTGCGACAGCCGGACGGGACGGTGCTACGGGTCCACGACAATACGAAGTTGAATGCAACCGAGGCCACTCTCGTCGACCCCGAAACCGGCTTGAGCATACGTTCCAGTGGCGTAGTGCGAAGCACCATTGCGCGGATGCCTGATGGCGAATGGCGCGCCGTAGGATTTGGCTTGGGGGGCGGCGGCGTGAAACGCTCCAGGAGCCCATCTCCCCAACCGGGCCCCTCACAAGCCGGGTCTTCCTCACTGTCGTTTTTGAACCCGGATGCGCTTCCTCGATCCCTTGAGGATATGGTTGCTTTGGTAGAGCGATCTGGCGAATGGAATAACGTGATGATGGATATGGTTCCGGAGCTCATGCCCAATCTGCCAAGTTGGCCTCGGAACCGGGGCTTGGTAATTATTGATGAACGGCCGGGCGGGCAGGCCGCTACGATGCGGTTCGCATCGGGAACGGCTCCGATTTACCAGGTAGCCAGCCCTCCGGACTTGGCTTCGGATGTGGTCGTGAGGCGCAGGGGCGGCAACCATTACGAACTGCTCCAGGCCAACCGCGCGGAACCCATCCAAGTGCCCAGGGATGGCGATTGTTTTTTCAATGTCGTTGCCCAAGGGTTGAATGCGCTTGAGGGCGGAAATGATTTCTCGGTGCGGGGGCTGCGTGTCGCATCAGCCAGGTATCTTCGCCAGAACAGGCAGTTATTGAGCTTCCTGGAAGCTCCGCAGCCATTGGTTCAACTGGAATCAGCGCTTGAGGGAATGCTGGGCGACGGGAGGCCAGTTATTCAGAACACAGCCCCGATGCCTGTTGAGTCTTTACTCAGGGGGATACTGGGCTGGGAGTCGCTGGACTTCCTGAGAGGTGTCATGTCCGAGGTGCCTTGGCCGGAGGAGCTGTTTCACCCGCTTCGATTGTATTTGGGGCAGTCAGGGCTTTCGTTACCTCCTACCGCCACGCAGTACGTTCTATTGAAGGACATTGCGGCAATGATTCCCAGTCGGCCTCGCTCTGGGTTGGCACCGTTGCATATCCCTTATACCCCTGGGCAAATAAAATCCATTCAGTATTTTCTTTATAATATTTTAAAGGTCAAGGGAAGTTCTGAGACGTTAAGAACGATACTGAAAGATCCGTTTTTCGAATTGAATTCGGATTTGATGCATATGCTGTTTGAGTACGGCGTTGATATTGACGATTTGCGCAAGTTCTATCCTCGGAACCCGGAGGGCTATATATTTTATGATGAGACTGTCCACGGAGATATCAGCGTCTCTGATTTCAAGACAAGTAATGGCGGTGCGGAGCCCGTGTATTTATATAATCTGCAGGCAGTTGCAAACCGGTGGAGAGAAGATACAGGCGTGATTGTTTCTGATATTCCTCGATTGATGAGAGTTTACCGGTATGAAGAGCAGGTCAGGCGGACGGTTGGCTTGCTTCGGGCCACGTTTCGCAAACGATTGTTATTGGAGTTCGTCGAAACCCTTCTAACGTCCTCGGTTATTTCAAGTCATTTGGGAGGCCGTTTGCCTGTACCCGTGTTTGCCCGATGGGTGAGTCATCCTTCGCTCAACAAGCGCAAACTCCGTGCTATTGCCAAATATTCCATGACGCGCGTAACTGAGCTGTTCGCGTCTGGAACCATTGATATCAAATGGATCCATCAATTTGACCAAACGAACGCGGCGAAGGTCGTTAATAACCTGGACATGCTCGTGAGTTTCTACCAGTTTCTGGTACCGTCTTCAACCGAGACGGGAATGCCAGCGGCCGTCAGTTTATTCAGTGCTGCCGGCGCGCCTCCGGTGAACTCCAGGGTTAAATTGCTGCTCGACGTTCCGGACCTGTTCGATCGCCTCAGGAATAACTTTACCCCTGAGCAAGCGCAGAGTGTCTGGCGGGAGCTGATCAGCCCGAACTATAGCGGTGGCAATATCAACAATACTCTTGCTCAAGAGGGTTCGTTGAATTCCGAGGCGGAATTTACATCCGCATTGATTAACAGTCTTATGCTCGACGCTCGCCGTGCGGATGGTATGGCTACAAGCATTCTTGCCGATCATTCAATATCCGAACGGTTGAGGAATTCGTTGTACCAATTCGACTTGTCAAACAATCGTGCGGAGTATAACTGGTTGAGTTTCGTCACGTATGTAAGGCGTCACGGACAAATACCGTCTTGGGCTTGGCTGTATAAAAAGACCGACGGCTGACTGAACATCGTTATCACGACGCTCGTGGTAGCGATGCCGTTCATATGGCGGTTTGCATGGGTTGTACTTATGATCGTCGTGGGCCCACCCACGAGACTGTCATGAGGAACGCAACGCCGCCATTGTCCTTCAACCCTGCCGGGATCGAACTGGACCGCCGCCAAGGGCTCAGCCGTCAGCTCTACCAGGCGTTACGTGCCCGTGTGCTGGACGGGCGCCTGGCGAGCGGCACGCGGCTGCCGGCCAGCCGTGATTTGGCTGCGGCTTTGTCGATCTCGCGCAACAGTGTGGTGCGGGCATACGACCAGCTCTACGCCGAGGGTTTCATTGACGGACGCATCGGCGACGGTACTTACGTGGCACAACTGTCTTCAGCCATGCTGCCGCTGAAAAACATATCCACAAAACTATCCACAGAGATTCCCACAGGGTTATCCCCAAGCTTATCCACAGATTGGCTCGATTTACCTGTGGGTTCATCCAGTAAAATCGCCCGTAGCAATGCACTGAACCGTGTCGAAGAGCATTATCTGGCGCAGCCATCCGGTGGGCCGCCGCGGGCGTTTCGGGTCGGTGTGCCGGCCTTCGATCTGTTTCCATTCGACGTCTGGGCCAAGCTGAATGCGGCTTTCTGGCGCAAACCGGATCTGGAACAACTCTGCTATGGCGATTCACAAGGGGACGCACGTCTGCGCGGGCTGATCGCAGCTTACCTGCGTAGCTCTCGGGGTTTGCACTGTACGGCTGAGCAAATTGTGATCACCAGCGGTGCGCAGCAAGGCATTAGCCTTTGTGCACAGCTATTGGTGGATCCAGAAGACATCGTCGCGGTGGAAAATCCGGGTTATCGCGCGGCGGGGCATGCGTTTTCGGTAGCGGGTGCCGATGTGAAGGGCGTTCCGGTAGATGGCGAGGGTTTGGACTGCACGGTGCTCGGTACGTTGGAGCATTGTCGGCTCGCTTACGTGACACCGTCCCATCAGTACCCAACCGGGGTTGTCATGAGCCTGGCAAGGCGACTGGAACTCCTGGCCTGGGCTGAACGCAACGGTGGCTGGATCGTCGAAGACGACTATGACGGTGAATACCGTTACAGCGGCGCGCCGTTGGCGCCCTTGGCTGCGCTCGATAGCCAGGGCCGGGTGCTCTACGTCGGTACGTTCGGCAAGGTCGCCTTTCCGGCGTTGCGACTGGGGTACCTGGTGTTGCCGCCTGGCTTGGTCAATGCATTCGCCCGCCGACGCGCCGTGGACGTGCGTCACTCGGAAGTCAGTACCCAGGCAGTCATGGCGCAGTTCATGGCTGCCGGCCATTTCCAGCGGCACATCCGACGCATGCGCAGGGCCGCCCTGGCTCGGCGAGATGCGTTGCTCGCGGGTTGGCCAAAGGCTGTGGCGGGTGTCGGCACCCTGCCCACGGTCGTCGCAGGGTTGCACGTCACAGTGCCTGTGGACACTGTCGAACGTGAACACGAGCTGATCGCTCAAGCGGCAAGCGTAGGGGTCGAGATCAATGGCCTGAGCGATTATTGGCTACCCGCCACACCTTCACCCGTGCGAGCCGGCCTGGTGCTGGGGTTTGCCGCGGTCGCGCCTGCGGCGATCGGCACCGCGTTGGCGAGCCTGGCAAAGGTCTGGAAAGCCTGAGGGCCTGCCGCACGGTGCCGACCGCAGGCCCGGCTATGAGCGTACTTTTGGAAAGAACACCTGCTGGGCCTGGTCCACGGCGATTTCGCTGCGGTAGTGATCAATCAATTGCCGTTGGCTGAATCCTGTCGTAGAGACTTCGATGGCTCCTGAATTGACCTGCTCCGCCGTTCTCAGGCGCGCTGAGAGAAATGCCCGATCAGACACCCAATACTGTGAATAATGAAAGTCCGCGAACCAGAGCGTTTTACCGGTTCCCTTGTCCTTGATTTCGTATCGGTCGAGGTAGCCCTTGAACGGGGTTCTGATGCGTTCTCGGTTAGTCCGCTTGCTGATTCGAATCCGGTTTCGGTCGTTGAGCCAGACAACGCCACTCATGGTGGGCGGGCTCTGTTTGATTATGCTCAGTACGGTTTCGAATTCCTCCGCGTACAGCGTCTTCGATTCCTTCTTGAGCTGTAATCGCAAGGCTTCAGCCGTGCGCTGCTCTTCCTGTGGAAGTTCTACCGTTTCGTTCGTGACGACACTTTCTGCCAGGTCCAATGCCTTTCTGATCGCCACGCCGACGGTTTCCATTCGGCTTGCATGCGCATTCATGAGCATGGCGATACCGGCAGGCGTGCGGTGGGGGTCTTGTGTATAGGTTTTGATTTGCTTCTTGAAGGCAGCCAGTCCGTCGATCAGGGCTTTACCTTTTTGAACGCTCGCTGCCAACGCTGGGATTGTCGCAGGAATAGAGGGCAGCACGTGGGGCACCCACTCACCGTTTTCCTTGTGATGAAAGGTAGCGATGATTTCATTCGAGAGCGGATTTCTCACGTCGAGCCAGCCTGTTTCTTCGCGCGAGCTGGATAGGCGAGGCTCTCCGCTGACAAAGCCCCAGAAGCGCGTCCTGATGAATTTTTTCCTGGAGCGTGGACGCTGCTCATAAGGACGGCCAGATCGTCTCTGGCTGCTTCGCTCATCGAGAGCCTGTGCCAAGTTACGTAGCGCCAGTTTTTTTGAATCGCTTATCCGTCGTCGCAGTCGCGTGAGTTGCAGGGGAACACTGCTGTCTTGATACTCGCGTTGCATGTAGTCGAGGTGTTCCTGGATGGCCGCGAATTGTTCCGTCAGGCTGCCCAGTGCGTCGACTTTTTCATCCAGACGAATCGCGCTTCGCTCATCGATCGCGTCACGCAGGCTTTGGAAGGCGACTGTAGCGTTGTCGACCAAGCGGTTTATTTCTGCCCAACCTTCGGGCATCGTCGCGACGCTTTCAACGGAGAGGCAGAGGTGTCGATACATATCCAGCTGGATAAGCCGTAGATCGTCGCTGGTATAAACGGGCAACTTTTTACGGTGCTCACGGACCAATTCAAAGCCACCGAAGCCCAGTTGCTTGAGCCGGGTAAATCGAGTCTCGAGGTAATCCAGGCGCTCGATCATCTGGTCGCCGATGCTGATCATGCTATTGGCAGCGTCGATGTGTTGCTGCTCCGACGTCCTGACCAAAGACGTGATCATGCCCTGTGCCTTGGCCATGACGGGGGTAAAACGCTCTTTCAGCAGGTCGATCTCTGCGAAGGTGAAATTTATCTGCGCCCCCAGGTAGCCAATGCTGATCTGAGGGTAATCGGGTCTTGACTGGAAGACTGGCCATTCAACTAACGCCTTCAGTGCTTTTTCATAGTTTTCTCGCTGCTCTCGCAGAGTCGCCAGGTAGGTATTGGCCTGGGTTTCTCTGTCGGCGGGCGAGGTCAGCGCCATGGCTTTAGCCTCCATCGTCAGCATTCGTTCGTTCAACGGTTTCTGTTGTTCAAATGTCCTGAGTTCAGCCAGCAACTGAATGCTGCGGCGTTGTGCGTTGACAACGACTTTTTGCCTGGCGCCTTTGGAACCACTGCCACGTAAACGCAGGCGGCTGTCGACGTGCCATTGGCCGTGCGCATTCCGGGTCAGGGGAGGCCCGGTGCGTTCTCCCTCGATGATGTTGACTTGTTCGCCCGCTATGCTGACCTCGAACCATTTGTCGGCGATGTTCGCGTACCACTTCTCTTCTTTCTGATAGAGCCCCTTGAGTGGTCCTTCGCGCTCGGGCTGGGTAACGTCGGGAGCATTGACACTGAAGCTGCCAAGAAGCGTGGCGTCCTTCCCGGCTTTACCCATCAGGGCGCCGCTGGTATGGACATCGTCGTAGTGCTCTTGTGGCAGCTCAGTTTGGATGAGCGGCGTGAGCGCCTTGATGACCGGTTCGGGTTTGGGCCCTGGCTGGGTTTTCGCCGGGACGACTTCCGGAGCATCGGTCGGACGGCTACGTCTGCTTGTCTTGGTGCGATCTATGGCAATGTTGATGACGCCCAATGCCACGTTGAGCAACAAGTCGACGAAGGTTTCCCATTTGGCCTGGCCTTGGGTTGCCCCGTCGTTTTGCGTGAGTTGTTCCAGGTCGTTCAATATCTGCCAGAGCCAGATCGTGGTGTTCGCCGTCGTGCCAAGGTAGGGCAACGCCAGGTTGAAAATCAGCCAGCCCGCTTGCTTGAATGACTCCCAGCGGCTTTCGCTGTTGGAGACGGACTGACGGTCGGCGAGTGTGACCAGCGCGTTAGCGTTGGCCTTGAACAACAGCGACATGAAATCGTCTCCCAGGGCGTCGTCGCTGAGTGTCACGGGGCCGCTGTTGGCCAGAGACATCAGTGGATTCGCCACAAAATCAACAACGGCCCAGGGCGAGGGCATGGTGTTGGGGAAAACGTATCGGCTGTAGTTATCCCGTACCCCATCAGGCAGCCACGCCAGTACCGATTGGCGCAAGTCAGCGTTTTGCTTGATGGCGTACAGCAGGTTGCTGAACGAGGGAAACTGGAGCAGTTGCGGTTCGAGCAAGGGGCGATAAAGCAGGCAAGGTCCGGCACTCGCTGTTTGCGTGCCGATCACGAACATATTGGCAACGATGTCCTCTGATACACCCAGTTGCAGCTCGGGTACAAAGGCTAATTTGCGCAGCACGATAGGTTGTCCATCAACCTTGCGATCGGTCTCCAAAGGCTCCATCAGCGCCGCGACATAACGACAACCGCGATCATCTATATCGCCTTGCCCACGAAGCTTGCCTTCCAGCGCGATCATGGGCAGCTGGATGCGTAGCTGTGAAATGTACAAGCTCTCGCGCAGGGTCGACTCTGCCGGATCATCGAGCAATTTGTGCTTGATCAGCTCGGGATAGACGCGACCGATATCGATTTTGGTGATGAGGTTTTCAACGTAGGCCACCGTCATCCAACTCGGCAACTCCGTACCGTCGATGGCGCGAATGGTTTTATTGCCCGATGGGACGGCAATCAGGTTCTGCAAGGCCAACTCGACGAGATTGAACCGCGTGGTATCCAGCTGGAAGGGCACAACGAAGGAGCCCCATACGACGGGACTTTTTATTTCGATCTCAATATTTTCAGGGACCCATGTCGAGGCGTCGGCGTGCTCGGCTTGCATCTGCGTCTTGAGTGCATTCGACGCATGGTTCTTGATAGACGCAATACCGTCCAGGTAGGTTTTACCGGCGTGGGAATTACTCAGCGCCGACAGGCTCTTCATGTACTGAGCGAACAGAACCTGGTCGGCTACCTGCGCGACTTGCAGCCACTCGGGTATCTGTTGGCGGAACCAGTCCTCGCCGGGCCCGTGGGTCAGGCCTGCGGCGGGAGGTTCGTTCTCTGCGAGGATCTGTTCTTGCTCGATATTGAGTAGGCCGAGAACCTTGACCTGTGTGGTGATGATTCCGCAGGCCTTGCTGTCAAAAACATTGCCACCGGGTTCATAAAGCCGCCATTGCAATACGTTAGGGCGCAACAAGCTGCTCAGATTGGCCAAAAGCGACTTCCCCAACGCTTCACGAGATTCGTACTTCTGGTAGCCGCTGAGCAGCGAGTGGGCAAGGATGACCTCTTTTTTATCAATTGTGCCAATCAGCACCACCAGCGAGTTATCGCTCACGTGGCTTTTCTGGTTATCGGCGATCGCGTCGATTTCGATCAGATAGGCGTGGCTGTCGTACGCATCCTTTCGGTCCTGTCGATCGGGGTGAAGGTAAAGTTGCCTGGCCATGTCGCATTCAGCCACTGTCCAGCCGTCGACCTGCTTGACGTCCCAGAGTTTGCGCAACGTCAGGGAGAGTTGGTGCCAGCGTGGACCGTAATTGCCAAACGGAATGTTCCAGTACGCCAGTTGTTGTTCCTGGCGGGCTGGCACCATCGCGGGCGCCAATTCATTTATCAATCGCCCAACCTGGTCGATACGCACCGGCAAATGCACTTCGGGCGTGGTGATGGGCAGTTGCGTCAGGAAATGCAGCCCTTCGATCAACAAAGTCGGCGGGCCCTGCCCCTGGTCCATCTGCGCGGCCAGCATATCGCTGAGCGACTCATAAAGAGTGGGGCGCGCAATGATCTCGCTGCCGACAATCTCCCAGGCCGGCTCGCCGACGACGGTTGTGTAGGGGTCGAGATCCAAGTCCGGATAAAGTTGTTTGAGAGCGTCCCGCAGGAGTACGGCGGCCACTTCCGCTGAGGTGGGGCCCGCGAGCAATTGGTTGAACAGCGCGCCCCTGAGGCTTGCTTCGGACGCAGATTCTGTATCGGTAGAGTCGGGTGCCATTTGAATGTCCTCTCTCGAAATAATGAAAAAACCGAAGCCGAACGCTTCGGTTTTTTCATGCTAGAGAGGCAGGGAGCGGGGAAGGTGGTAACTATGTATAGGTTGTCGCGCCACATTGCAGCCCGTCCGAGGCCATCGCCTGCGTGATCACTGGCCGGACTTGATTCGCGTCCAGGCCCGTGTGCGTGCGCGCTCGGCATCCCTGGGCAACGGTTGCAGCGTGTACAGCGAGGCCATGGCGGCTTCAGTTGGATAAAGGTTGGGGTTGGCGCGGATCGCCGGGTCGACCATTTCCGTGGCGTCCTTGTTCGGGTTCGGATAGCCGACGAAATCGCTGACTGGCGCGATCACCTGCGGTTGCAGCAGGTAATTGATGAAGGTGTAGGCATCGTCCGGGTTCTTCGCGCCCTTGGGAATCGCGAGCATGTCAAACCAGATCGGTGCGCCTTCCTTGGGCAGTCGCATGTCCACCGTCACGCCATTCTTGGCTTCCTTGGCGCGGTTGGCCGCCTGGGAAAAGCTGCCGGAATAACCGACGGCCACGCAGATGTCGCCGTTGGCGATATCCGCCATGTATTTGGACGAGTGGAAATACGTGATGTAAGGCCGGATCTTCAGCAGCAGCGCTTCGGCCTTGGCGTAGTCCGCCGGCTTCTTGCTGTTGGGGTCCAGGCCGAGGTGCTGCAAGGCCAGGGGCAGGATCTCCGACGGTGAATCGAGCAAGGCCACGCCGCACTGCTTGAGCTTGCTGATGTTCTCTTCCTTGAAAATCAGGTCCCAACTGTCCACCGGCGCGTTGCCGCCCAGGGCAGCCTTGACCTTGTCCGGGTTGAAGCCGATCAGGATGGTGCCGTACATGTAGGGCACGGCGAATTTATTGCCGGGGTCGTTGGCTTCGATCAGCTTCATCAGCTTGGGATCGAGGTGGTTCCAGTTCGGCAGCTTGCTGCGATCCAGGGGCTGGAACACTCCGGCTTCGATCTGCTTGGCCAGGAACACGTTGGACGGTACCACCACGTCATAGCCGGCGTTGCCCGTCAGCAGCTTGGCCTCCAGCGCCTCGTTGGTGTCGAAGATGTCGTAGATCAGCTTGACCTGGCTGTTCTGCGCCTTGAAATCGTCCAGGGCCTTGGGCGTGATGTAGTCGAACCAGTTGTAGACGCGCAACGTGCGCTCCTCGGCCTGGACAGCGCCGCAAAGCAGCGCGGCGCACAGGGCCGGGGCCATCAGATGCTTGAGTCTGTTCATGCTGTTGTTCCTCATTGGGCGCTTTGGAAACCTTCAAGGACGTTCACGGCATTGATGCCGATTTCTGCCACCGCGTAGCCGCCTTCCATCACGAACAGCGTCGGCTTGCCGAGGGCGGCGATGCGCTTGCCCATCGCCACGTAGTCCGGGCTGTCGAGCTTGAATTGCGAGATCGGATCGTCCTTGAACGTGTCCACGCCCAGGGAGACGACGATGACGTCGGCGTCGTAGCGTTGGACTTCGCCGCAGGCTTGCTCCAGGACGGCGCTCCAAGTGTCCCAACCTGAGCCGGCCGGCAAAGGGTAGTTGAAGTTGAAACCCGCGCCGGCGCCTTCGCCGCGCTCATCTTCGTAGCCCAGGAAGAACGGAAACTCCGCCTCCGGATGGCCGTGGATCGAGGCGAACAGCACGTCGCTGCGCTCGTAGAAAATCGATTGGGTGCCGTTGCCGTGGTGGTAATCCACGTCGAGGATGGCGACCTTTTCATGGCCTTGGTCGAGGAAAGCCTGGGCAGCGATGGCGGCGTTGTTGAGGTAGCAATACCCGCCCATCAAATCGCTGGCGGCGTGATGTCCCGGCGGACGGCACAGCGCAAAGGCACTGCGCGCGCCACGCTGGACTTCGGCCTGGGCGGTGAGGGCGACCTGGGCAGCGCTATACGCCGCTTGCCAAGTGCCGGCGGTGATCGGCGCACCGCCGTCAAAACTGTAGTAGCCGAGTTGGCCGTGCAGGCTGGTCGGGATCACCGTGCGCAGGGTTCGGGCCGGCCAGGTGTAGGGCAGCAGGTCGCCGTCGCGGTTGAACTCGGTCCAGCGCGCCCACGCGCCTTTGAAGAAGTCCAGGTACGCCGCGCTGTGGATACGCTGGATCGGCGCCAGGCCAAAATCCTGCGGAGCCTCCACCGGCCCCAACGCCCGAGCCTTGACCCGCTCCAGCACATGGTCGGCCCGGGACGGCATCTCGAAGCAGGGCATCAATTGCCCATCCATCAACTCGCAGCGTCCGTGGTGCAGGTGGTGATCGTCCGAGTAGATCGTCAGCATTCTTGTTCTCCGCAGGGCTGATTCGCTGGGACACAGTCTTGCGGCGGGCGGGGTTTTGGAGAACGGCAGGAAAGGCCAAAAGGGGATCAAAATGGCCAAAAGATTTGACCGTAAATCGCCCCTTGTTGGCGCGGGTGTGCGCTGGTTCGGGGCGTAAGTCTACGGCTCCCAAAAATCCCGTGGCGAGGGGATTTATCCCCGCTGGGCTGCGCAGCAGCCCCTAACCAGCCAACCCAATCTGCCTGACCCACCGCGTCGTCTGCATTTTAGGGCCGCTTCGCGCCCCAGCGGGGATAAATCCCCTCACCACAGGTGATGCCGCGATTATCGAGGATCGACGTTATCCAACACCCGGTTCGCCAGCAGCGAGCTCAGCTCGATCAATTGCTGGATGCCGAGGAGCACATGGCGGTTGGAGCCTTCCAGATCGAACGCCAGTTCGTTGACCATCGCATCGGCTGAAGCCAGGGTTTCGCTGAGGTTGGCCAGCAGGCATTCGTTGTCGAGATCTTTTACGACGGTGAATAGCTGGCCGGGCTTGATGGTTTCTTTGGGTTTTGTTGGTTTGGGCTTTAGATAAAAGTCCAATGCGCGGGTAGCGGCTTCTTCGAGTTTTTTGGCGTTTAGGCCGTCCAGGTAAGGAGAGTTGGGGTCTGCTTCTGCTGGGTTTGGTTTGATCTTGGACATGGTGAAGCTCCTTTAACATGAG
This sequence comes from Pseudomonas alvandae, assembly GCF_019141525.1. Lineage (GTDB taxonomy): Bacteria > Pseudomonadota > Gammaproteobacteria > Pseudomonadales > Pseudomonadaceae > Aquipseudomonas > Aquipseudomonas alvandae. The sequence goes on along the minus strand of NZ_CP077080.1, from coordinate 117,535 downwards.
GAACTTTCGTTAAGCGGGCCGCCAAACCCGTTCGCTGATGTCAGCGACGAGGAGACGATAGGGGTTGAGGGCATGGCCCACAAGTCGGCGAGTTCCGGCGTAGTTGTAGGCAAAGGCGCAAGGATGCGTGGCTTGGCGGAAGGGGCTGAGCAATCTGTCAGACGCGCCTCACAACTGTGGTGAGGGGATTTATCCCCGCTGGGGCGCGAAGCGGCCCCAAAACAGGACAACCTGGTGTGTCGGGCCGATAGAGTGGCTACTTTAGGGGCTGCTGCGCAGCCCAGCGGGGATAAATCCCCTCGCCACAGGGGCGATGTCGCACAAGCGGCAGGCGGTTCACGCCCTGAACCGACTCGGTGCCACGCCGCTCCAGCGTACGAAGGCATGGCGAAAGCTCGCGGTTTCACTGAAGCCAAGCAGTTCGGCGATCCGGTAGATCGGCAATTGATCCTCGCAGAGCATTTGCTTGGCCCGCTCGAAGCGCAGTTCATCGAGCAGTTCCTGATAGCTGCAACCCAGATCCTTCAAATGCCGGCGCAGGGTGCGTGCCGAGCAGTTCATTTGTTCGGCCAGGCCCTCCAGGCCCGGGGCGGCGTCCAGTTGCGCGACGAGCAATTGGCGGATGCGTCCCAGCCAGGCCTGGCGGCCGGTGAATTCGGTGTTCTGCCGGCGGCAGCGTTCGGCCATGGCGTGATGGGTGATGGGGTCGGCCAGCGGCAGGGGCTGCTCCAGCCAATGACGATCGAAGGCGAAGGCGTTGTCGATGCTGTCGAAGCGGACTGGGCAGTCGAAGAGATTGGCGTAGCGCGCCTGGTAATCCGGTGCCGAATGTTCGAACCGCGCTGCACGCAAGGGCAGCGGGTGACCGAGCAGGTCGTTGCAGATCACCTTCAGCGAGACCATGCAGAACTCGGCGTTGAATACCGCCAGGGCCGGGTTTTCCCGATAGTCGCTGGCGCTGAGCCAGATGTGCTCGCCGTCATCGTCCAAGGCCAGTTCGAAGAGTGTTCCCAACAGCGCCGGATAGCGCAGCGCGAGGCGCAAAGCGTCACCTAAGGTGGCACTGGTGAGCAAGGCATATCCCAACATGCCGTAGGACGAAACGTGCATGTTGCGCCCCAGTTCCAAGCCGATATCCCGCTTGAGGGCGACGGCGTTGGCACAGACCTGCATTTCCTGGTTGGTGGTGATGCGCGTGTCGGCCCGGCTCAGATCCGCCGGGCTGATGCCGCTGCCGGCCAGCAATGCATCACGGGGCAGGCCGTCGTGCTTGAAGGCGTCGAGCACCAGGGAGACGGCGTTGAGCGTGGTGAGGTGGGAATGCAGCATGGTCCGTTTCCAGCCTGGGGAGACGGGAGATGGAGCAAGTTATATGCCGGCCCAGTTTCGCGACGCGAACGCTGGACCCTAGTGGGAGCGAGCTTGCTCGCGATGACGGTGTGTCAGTCGAAGTAGATGTCAACTGTGCCGCCGCTATCGCGAGCAAGCTCGCTCCCACAGGGTTTGGCAGGGTGTCAGATCAACTCACCACACAGATCCAACTCTACCAACCGCCGAACCTCATCCACCGGCAATCCAGCGCCAATCAACGCCTGCAACTTGCCGAACGCCGCCTCGCGGGTCATGCCGCCGCCGGACAACACGCCAACGCCGCGCAAGCGGCTGCCGGCTTCGTACACGTCCAGCTCGACGCCGCCTTCGTGGCACTGAGTGACCGCGACCACCACCACGCCGCTGTCCCGCGCCCGCTCCAGGCTGGCGAGGAACGCCGGATTGTCGCTCGGCCCGGTGCCGCTGCCGTAGCACTCCAGCACCAGGCCCTGGAGGCCACTGCCCAGCAGGCCATCGAGGATTTCGGCACCGATGCCGGGGAACAGCGGCAGCGCGGCGACGTTCGCCAGGTGTTTCGGCTGGTTGTAATTCAACTGGGTTGGCAGAGAAGCGGCCTTGACGCCACCGCCCTGGCGTTCCAGGCGCTTGAACGGGTGACGACCGAAGCTGCGCACTTTCGCGCAACGGGTCGGCGCCAGCAGTTCACCATGGAAATAAAGGTGTACGCCCGGCGCCAGGCCTTGGCCGAGGGCGACCAGCGCGCCGCTGAGGTTTTCCCAGGCGTCGCTGTCAGTTACGCCGGCGGGCAGCATCGAACCGGTGAAGCAGACCCGCGCGTGCAGGCCCAGTAACTGGAAGCTCATGGCGGCGGCGCTGTAGGCCAGGGTGTCGGTGCCATGCAGGATCAGCACGCTGTCGCAGCCTTGCACGTCCACGGCGTCGACCACCGCTTCGCGCAGTTGCTGCCAGTAGGCCGGGGTCATGTTGGCGCTGTCGATCAGCGGCGACATCTCCCGGAAGCGCCACTGCGGTACTACCAGCTCAGGCTGGCTGTGCAGGTAGTCGCGCATCCGCGCTTCGAAGCCGGAGGCCGGGGCCAGGCCGCTGGCGCTGGCTTGCATGCCGATGGTGCCGCCGGTGTAGAGCACCATGACGTGCTGGGCGGCAGGGTAGGTCGAGGAATTCATGGATTGTTCTCCGAGGATGAAAACGGCCGCTTGGGTTAGCCGTCACAACATGAGGCCGAGCATGACGCCGACCTCGTGCTGTGTCACGCCGGGCGCAGGGGATGCGCCCGGTTTTTTACGATCAGCCTGCCGCTCAGCGTTGCGCTGCGGCCACGCCCGCCTGGGCGTTTTCAGGCTTGGCAACCGGGGCCGACGGGGTGGCCGGCCAGGCGTTGCGGTCCAGGTCCAGGTCCGGGAACTTGCTGGAATCAAAGACAGGCACCTTGATGCCGGCCGAACGCTGGTCATCGTAGTCGCGCAGGATGCGCATGCCGACCTTGAACAGCAGGAACAGCGCGATCAGGTTCACGAACGCCAGCAGGGTCATGGTGATGTCGGCAAACGCGAACACCGTGCTCAGGTTCTCGATGGCGCCCCAGAAGATCAGGACCAGCACCAGGGCGCGGTAAGCCATCAGCGCCTTGCGGTTTTCACCGAGCATGAAGCGCAGGTTGTTCTCGCCCAGGTAGTAGTTGTAGAGGATCGAAGTGAACACGAACAACGCCAGGGCCACGGAAATGAACATCCGGCCCCAATCGCCGACCACGGCCGCCAGGGAGTTCTGGGTCAGGGCAATGCCATCGCCTTCGAAGCCTGGGGTGTAGAAACCCGACAGCAGGATCAGCAGCGCGGTGCAGGTGCAGATCACGAAGGTGTCCAGGAACACGCTGAACGCCTGGACCACACCTTGTGCCACCGGGTGCTCGACCGACGCGACGGCGGCGACGTTAGGCGCACTGCCCAGGCCGGCTTCGTTGGCGAATACGCCACGCTTGACGCCCATGACGATGGCGCTGCCGATCAGGCCGCCAAAGGCTTGGTCGAGACCGAAGGCGCTTTTGACGATGGTCGCCAGCATGCCCGGTACGTGCTCGAACTGCAGGACGATCACGTAGATGGTCACGGCGATGTACACCAGGGTCTTGACCGGTACCAGCAGGTCGGCAACCTTGGCGATACGCTTGATCCCGCCGATGAACACCAGGCCCAGCAACACCGCAAGGCCCAGGCCGGTGTAGGTGGTGTCGAGGCCGAAGGCGTTGTTCAGGGAGTGAGTCACGGCGTGGGCTTGCAGGCCGTTGAAGGCGAAGCCGAAGGTGATCAGCAGCAGGAACGCCATGATCATGCCCAACCAGCGTTTCTGCAGGCCGTGCTGGATGTAATAGGACGGGCCGCCACGGAACTGGCCTTCGGAGTCGCAGCGCTTGTAGAGCTGGCCGAGGGAGCATTCGAAGAAGCTGCTGGACATGCCGACCAGCGCGGTCACCCACATCCAGAACACCGCACCCGGACCGCCGAGGGTCACGGCGATGCCGACACCGGCAATGTTGCCCGCGCCGACGCGACCGGCCAGGCTGAGCATCAAGGCCTGGAACGAACTGAGCTGGTCAGTGCTGCTTTTCAGGCTGTCACGGAACACCGCGAACATATGGAAGAAGTGACGGAACTGGACGAAACGCGAGCGGATCGTGAAGTAGCCACCGAGCCCGACAATGAGCGCGATCAGCACTTTCCCTGAGAGGAAGTCGTTGATGACTTCGAGCATGAGTATTCCTCGCTGTTTTTTGTTTAAGCAATGATGGCCATTTGGAAACATCGTGTTACATCGGTCGGCGCGCGGCTCGACAGATTGGGGATGCTTCGTCCCGGTCCACTTCGCGGGTTTGTTATTAGTTCGGTTTTCGCATGTTGTTGAGGCCTCGTTGACGACGACCACTCATGCGAAGAGGGGCGGCACTATACCTATCAGTGCGACGCCCGTCTGCACAGTTGTGGTGCATGCGACGAAACGAACCCTTGTATCTCCTGGCCTTTCGGTCAGGTTCTTGCGGGAGAGAGCTGGCTCGCGATGGCGAGCGACGCGGGGTACAACGGCAGCGCGGCGCTGTTTATTGCCAGTCGGCTCGGTCCTACAGGTTCTGTCTTGCTTGCATCCTTCTGTTAAAAAAAAGGGCTTGGGGAACGAGTCCCCAAGCCCTCAAAAGGTGAGAGGTGTCTAGTCCCTCGACCTGGTGAGCGGTGGTCGCGTCGATCAAGCCTTCAGTGGGACCAGACGCGGGGCAATCATGTTTTCCGGGCGCAGGATGTCGTCGAGCATGGCGTCGTCGAGCAAGCCTTCTTCGCGCACCAGTTCCAGCACGCCGCGGCCGCTTTCCAGGGCAACGCGGGCGATACGGGTGGCGTTTTCATAGCCGATGTACGGGTTCAGGGCGGTGACCAGGCCGATCGAGTGCTCGACCAGCTCACGGCAGCGCGCCTCGTTGGCGGTGATGCCGACGATGCAGTGCTCGCGCAGCATGTCCATGGCACGTTGCAGCAGGCGGATCGAGTCGAAGATCTTGAAGGCGATCAGCGGCTCCATCACGTTCAGTTGCAGTTGGCCGCCTTCGGCCGCCATGGTCAGGGCCAGGTCGTTGCCGATGATCTGGAACGCTACTTGGTTGACCGCTTCCGGGATCACCGGGTTGACCTTGCCAGGCATGATCGAGCTGCCTGGCTGGCGGGCCGGCAGGTTGATTTCGTTGATGCCGGTGCGTGGGCCGCTGGACAGCAGGCGCAGGTCGTTGCAGATCTTCGACAGTTTGACCGCGGTGCGCTTGAGCATGCCGGAGAACAGCACGAAGGCGCCCATGTCGGAGGTGGCTTCGATCAGGTCGGCGGCTGGCACCAGCGGTTGGCCGCTGATGGTCGCCAGGCGCTGTACGGCCAGGGCCTGGTAGCGCGGGTCGGCGTTGATGCCGGTGCCGATGGCGGTGCCGCCCAGGTTCACTTCGGTCAGCAACTCAGGCGCCAGGGTTTTCAGGCGTGCCAGGTCTTCGCTCAGGGTGGTGGCGAAGGCGCGGAATTCCTGGCCGAGGGTCATCGGCACGGCGTCTTGCAACTGGGTACGGCCCATTTTCAGAACGTGGCTGAATTCTTCGCCCTTGGCAGCGAACGCCTGGATCAGGCTGTCGAGGCTGGCCAGCAACGCGTCGTGACCCAGCAGCAGACCCAGGCGGATCGCGGTCGGGTAGGCGTCGTTGGTGGACTGCGCCATGTTCACGTCGTTGTTGGGGTGCAGGTACTGGTATTCGCCCTTCTGGTGACCCATGGCCTCCAGCGCAATGTTGGCGATGACTTCGTTGGCATTCATGTTGGTCGACGTGCCGGCGCCGCCCTGGATCATGTCCACCACGAATTCTTCGTGGAAATCGCCGCGGATCAATCGTGCACAGGCTTCGCTGATGGCGGCGTGCTTGGCTTCGCTGAGCTGGCCCAGTTCGCGGTTGGCGTCAGCGGCGGCTTGCTTGACCATTGCCAGACCGACCACCAGCTTGGGGTAATGCGAGATCGGGACACCGGAGAGACGAAAGTTGTTGATCGCTCGCAGGGTCTGGATGCCGTAATACGCTTGCGCCGGTACTTCGAGTACGCCAAGCAGGTCTTTTTCTGTGCGGAATGATGCAGCGGAGGACATGATGGAAATCATCTCAATAAGGACCCGGTCTAAGCCGGAACGCTGTGAATCCTAGGCTTTCAGAAAAATTAGGGCCAATGCTGTTAAACACTGGCCTATGCATATTCGGCATAATGCCCGTGTGACGCCGACGACACGGCGAACGTGTGACCTGTTTTGGTGCGTCCTTCGGGAGGACGGTGATGAATCTAGAAAGCAAATGGCTGGAGGACTTCAGTGCCCTGGCCGCGACGCGCAGTTTTTCCCAGGCGGCCGAACGACGCTTTGTGACACAGCCCGCCTTCAGCCGGCGGATCCGTAGTCTGGAGGCGGCGCTGGGGCTGACGCTGGTCAATCGCTCGCGCACGCCGATCGAGCTGACCGCCGCAGGGCAACTGTTCTTGGTGACGGCGCGCACGGTGGTCGAGCAGTTGGGCGAAGTGTTGCGACATCTGCATCATCTGGAGGGTGGGCAGGGCGAAGTCATCCAGGTGGCAGCCGCGCACTCCCTGGCGCTGGGCTTCTTCCCGCGCTGGATCGCCCAGTTGCGTAACGACGGCATGAACATCGCGACGCGGCTGGTGGCGACCAACGTGGGCGATGCGGTACATGCCCTGCGCGAAGGGGGCTGCGACCTGATGCTGGCTTTCTATGATCCGGATTCGGCGATGCAGATGGACCCGGAGATTTTCCCGTCCTTGCATTTGGGCCAGACCGAAATGCTCCCGGTCTGCGCTGCCGACGCACAGGGCCGGCCCTTGTTCGATCTGGAAGGCGAGGCCAGCGTGCCGCTGTTGGCCTACAGCGCCGGGGCCTTCCTCGGGCGTTCGGTCAATCAGTTGCTGCGCCAGCGCGCGCTGCGTTTCACCACGGTCTACGAGACCGCGATGGCCGACAGCCTGAAAAGCATGGCCCTGGAAGGCTTGGGCATCGCCTGGGTCCCTCACCTGAGTGTGCGCAACGAACTGGCCCGGGGCGAATTGGTGATCTGCGGCGGGGCGCAATGGCATGTCCCGCTGGAGATCCGCCTGTACCGCTGCGCGCTGGTGCGCAAGGCCAACGTGCGGTTGCTGTGGCGCAAGCTTGAGGGTGGTGTGGCGCAGGGTGTGGCCGGTTCTTGAAACCCATGCAGCCCCTTGTGGGAGCGAGCTTGCTCGCGATAGCGGTGTGTCAGCCAGTGTTGATTTGACTGACCTACCGCTATCGCGAGCAAGCTCGCTCCCACAGGGATCTGAGGCGTTTTTCTGCTGACCTGCGAGTCAATAAAACCGCCGCTCCAGCGCAAATGACAGATGGTCGGCGAAAGTGCGTTTAATTTACCTTTTTCGGTATACTGCCCGGCCTTCGGTCGGTTCGCCCGACCATAATTCGTACAACAAGCCACGCCGGTTTCCCGCGTGGCTTGTTGTTTTTTGACGCGCCCGAGGGCGCCCAGAGAGAAGAGGCACGACGATGAGTGCACTGGTTGGCGTGATCATGGGCTCCAAGTCCGATTGGTCCACCCTTAGCCACACCGCCGATATGCTGGAAAAGCTCGGCATCCCTTACGAGGTGAAAGTGGTGTCCGCCCACCGTACCCCGGACCTGCTGTTCCAGTACGCCGAAGAAGCCGAGGCGCGCGGCATCGAAGTGATCATCGCCGGTGCCGGCGGCGCGGCCCATTTGCCAGGCATGTGTGCGGCCAAGACCCACCTGCCAGTGCTGGGCGTGCCGGTGCAATCCTCGATGCTCTCGGGTGTCGATTCGCTGCTGTCGATCGTGCAGATGCCAGCCGGCATCCCGGTCGCGACCCTGGCCATCGGCAAGGCCGGCGCGATCAACGCGGCCTTGCTGTCGGCGAGTATCCTGGGCGCCAAGCACCCACAGTTTCATACCGTGCTGAAAAAATTCCGCGCTGAGCAGACAGACAGCGTCCTGGACAATCCAGACCCACGCATTGCCTGAGGTTGTTGACGAATGAAGATCGGTGTAATCGGTGGCGGCCAGTTGGGTCGCATGTTGGCCCTGGCGGGAACCCCGCTGGGGATGAACTTCGCTTTCCTGGACCCGGCGCCGGACGCCTGTGCCGCTGCCCTGGGTGAACACCTTCGGGCCGACTACGGCGACCAGGATCACCTGCGCCAGTTGGCCGATGAAGTCGATCTGGTGACCTTCGAATTCGAAAGCGTCCCGGCCGAAACCGTTGCCTTCCTGTCCCAGTTCGTCCCGGTCTACCCGAGCGCCGAAGCCCTGCGCATCGCCCGCGACCGCTGGTTCGAAAAGAACATGTTCAAAGACCTGGGCATCCCGACGCCGGCCTTCGCCGACATCCAATCCCAGGCTGACCTTGACGCCGCTGTCGCGGCCATCGGCCTGCCGGCCGTGCTCAAGACCCGCACCCTGGGTTACGACGGCAAGGGCCAGAAGGTCTTGCGCAACCCTGAAGACGTCGCCGGCACCTTTGCCGAGCTGGGCAGCGTCGGTTGCCTGCTGGAGGGTTTCGTACCGTTCACCGGTGAAGTCTCGCTGATCGCCGTGCGCGCCCGCGACGGTGAAATCCGCTTCTACCCGCTGGTGCACAACACCCACAAGGACGGCATTCTCAAGCTGTCCGTCGCCAGTACCGACCATCCGCTGCAAGCCCTGGCCGAAGACTACTCCAGCCGGGTGCTCAAGCAGCTCGATTACGTCGGCGTCATGGCGTTCGAGTTCTTCGAAGTGGACGGCGGCCTCAAGGCCAACGAAATCGCCCCGCGCGTCCATAACTCCGGACACTGGACCACCGAAGGCGCCGAGTGCAGCCAGTTCGAAAACCACCTGCGGGCGGTGGCCGGGCTGCCGCTGGGTTCGACCGCCAAGGTCGGTGAAAGCGCGATGCTGAACTTCATCGGCAAAGTGCCGCACACCGAGAAAGTCCTGGCGATTGCCGACTGCCACCTGCACCACTATGGCAAGGCGTTCAAAGCCGGGCGCAAGGTTGGTCACGCCAACCTGCGTTGCGCCGATAGGGACACCCTGGCCCAGCAGATCATCAAGGTCGAGACGCTGATCGCCGAACAATAGTCTGCAACACCGGTGGAACCATTCATCGGCTAACCTCTCTCATGGCTAAGTGCCAAAACCTGATCAGGTTTTGGCTTTGCGTCTAATCAGAGGGGAATGCCATGGGAATCATCGGAACCATTTTTATCGGCTTGATCGTTGGCCTGCTCGCGCGCTTCCTGAAGCCTGGCGATGACAGCATGGGCTGGATCATGACCATCCTGCTCGGTATTGGCGGTTCGTTGGCAGCCACTTATGGCGGCCAGGCCCTGGGCATCTACCAGGCCGGTCAAGGCGCGGGTTTCATCGGTGCCCTGGTGGGTGCGATCGTGCTGCTGGTGATCTACGGCCTGATCAAAAGAAACTGATTAAACTTGATGAAGCCCTCTCTGCGCGGCGCACAGAGAGGGGCTAAACTGCCCGGCGTTTCATTCCTTACTCATTGCCGAGCCCATTCATGCGCCGTCTAGTGTTGACCCTTCTTTTGTTGGGCAGTGGCCTGGCCCACGCCGCCGAGCTGCCGGAAACCGACTGGCTCGAACTGATGCCCAAGTCGGACCAGAAAGCCCTCGAGGCCATGCCCGAAATCGATCACAACTCCCCCGAAGCCAACGGCACCTTCACTGAAAAGGGTGGCTTGAAGCAAAGCAAAGGCTTGCCGGCGGTGATGTATTCGACCAAGACCGTGGCGTCGATGAACGACAAGCACATCCGCATCGGTGGCTATCCGGTCCCCCTGGAAAGCGATGCCAAGGGCCGCAGCACGCTGTTTTTCCTGGTGCCTTACCCGGGTGCCTGCATCCACGTCCCGCCACCGCCGCCTAATCAATTGGTGCTGGTGCGCTATCCCAAGGGGCTGAAGCTGGACGACATCTACACGCCGCTGTGGGTGACGGGCACGTTGAAGATCGAGAAGGTCGATAACGACCTGGCGAGCGCAGCGTATGCGCTGGAGGCGGAGAAGGTGAGGGTGGTGCAGGAGGCGGATTTGTAACCAGCTGATTGGCCTGACATAAATCCCAATGTGGGAGCGCGCTTGCTCGCGATGGCGGTGTGTCAGTCGACGCTGAGGGTGACTGTCAGTCCGCTATCGCGAGCAAGCTCGCTCCCACAATGGTTTTTGCGGTGTCAGAGCGGCTTGCTGCAGATGCTCACGCCCAGGGTATGGCTGGCGTCGGGCAACAGCGTCACCACGTCATCCATCACATTCGCCGTCTCGATGCACAACATGCGCTGCCAGCCGTCGTCGGCCATGTCGCTGAAGGCCTTGGCCCGTTCGGTCCAGGGATTCCAGATCACCGCCGAGCGTGAGCCGGTGCTGGTCAGTTGGATTCGGCGTTGCCAGTGCGGGTCAACGATGCTCAGTGTCGGCGGGGTATTGAGGTAGATGCGGTCGGTTTCGCCGGCAAAATGCAGGTCACCGGCCTGGGCGTGGGTCTTCCAATCGTCCAGGGTCTCGATGTAGCTCAAGCCATCCACCCCTTCGACCTGCACGTTGCGCACATCGCTGACAGCGAAATAGCTGTGCAACGCCTGGCTGAGGCTGACGGTTTCACTGCCACGGTTATGGCTGGTGAGGTGGATATGCAGTTGCTCGTTCATCACGATGGTCAACGTCAGGTCGACCTGATGGGGCCAACCCGACAGGCCGTTTTCAGGGTAGGGCAGGACGAATTCGATTTTCAGGCTTTCACCTTCGGCCTCGATGCCCCTCAATTCCCAATCCATCGCCCGCACCAGGCCGTGGGCCGTTGCAGGCTCGTTGCTGACGCGCATGGCCTGGACGCTGTCGGGGTTGCGGGTCAGGTTGCCGAACCACGGCCAGCACACCGGCACACCGGCGCGGATGCTCTTGCCGGCCTTGAAGGTGGCCTGGTCATTGAGCCAGATCAGCGGCGGCTGGCCGTCCACCTGATAACTGAGGATATGCGCGCCTTGCTGGGCCACCAGCAACTCGGCCTGACCGTGGCGGATGCGCCAACCGTTCAGTTCATCCAGTTTGACGGCTTCGACGTTGGGCGTAGGCATGTTGCAAATCTCGTTCAGGAACATGGACTGCAATGGACCGCAAAACGGTTGCCGCGTTTAACGGGCCCGTGGTGGAACCGAACGGGTACGACCGCTGCCGTCGATGGCGACGAACACGAACACCGCTTCGGTGACCTTGCGCCATTCACTGGACAGCGGGTCGTCGCTCCACACCTCGACCATCATCTGGATCGAGCTGCGGCCGATTTCCAGCGCCTGGGTATAGAAGGACAACTGCGCGCCCACCGCCACCGGCACCAGGAACGCCATGCGATCAATCGCTACGGTCGCCACGCGCCCACCCGCCACCTTGCTGGCCATCGCGGTGCCGGCGAGGTCCATCTGGGACACCAGCCAGCCGCCGAAAATGTCGCCGAAGCCGTTGGTGTCACGGGGAAGTGCGGTGATTTGCAGGGCCAGGTCGCCTTGCGGAATTGGATCTTCTTGTTCGAGCTCTATCATGCCGGGGGTGCCTCTGACCCGTAACTCTGTCGTGTACTTCAGGTGAATAGCCGTCTTTGAAAAAAACGATTCAGCCCGAACATGCCTCGTTCGTCACGTTTTTCATAAAGGCGTGCCAAAGGGAAACTCTGCGAAACCGGCTGATTTGTACTACATCACCAACGACGTTTTCGCACAGCAACCCCTTACAGAGTGTCGCAAGGTTGCGAGTATATCGGGCGATAGACGTCGATACGACCATCGGGTTCTGATTTTGACTGTCAATTACGCGCCTCTATGTGCTTTTTCGAACAATTTGCTATCGTGCCGAACCTGCCCGGGCTCCCATCCGGTGTTGTCGGGCCGAGAACTGACTATAAGAGAAGCCCTTGCCATGACCACTGCGCCTTCGAGCACGGCGACGCCCGCACAACCCGCCCGTCCGCTGACCCGTAACGACTACAAGACCTTGTCGCTTTCTGCCCTCGGCGGCGCGCTGGAGTTCTACGATTTCATCATTTTTGTGTTCTTTGCCACCGTGGTCGGCAAACTGTTTTTCCCCGCCGAAATGCCTGAATGGCTGCGCCTGATGCAAACGTTTGGCATTTTTGCCGCCGGTTACCTGGCTCGCCCGTTGGGCGGAATCATCATGGCTCACTTCGGCGACCTGCTGGGGCGCAAGAAAATGTTCACCCTGAGCATTTTCATGATGGCCGTGCCGACGCTGATCATGGGCTTGCTGCCGACCTATGCACAGATCGGCATGTGGGCGCCGATCCTGCTGTTGCTGATGCGCGTGATCCAAGGCGCCGCGATTGGCGGCGAAGTACCGGGGGCTTGGGTATTCGTTTCCGAGCACGTTCCGGCGCGGCACATCGGCTACGCCTGCGGCACCCTGACCTGCGGCCTGACGGCGGGGATCCTGTTGGGTTCGTTGGTCGCTACCGCCATCAACAGCATTTATACGCCAGTGGAAGTGGCGGATTACGCCTGGCGGATTCCGTTCCTGCTGGGTGGTGTGTTCGGCCTGTTCTCGGTGTATCTGCGCCGCTGGTTGCACGAAACCCCGGTGTTCGCCGAGCTGCAACAGCGCAAGGCCCTGGCCGAGGAAGTGCCGCTGCGCGCCGTGCTGCGCGACCATCGTGGCGCCATCGCCATTTCGATGCTGCTGACCTGGCTGCTGTCGGCCGGCGTCATCGTGGTGATCCTGATGACGCCAACGGTGCTGCAGACCGTCTACCACTTCAGCCCGACCACGGCGTTGCAGGCCAATAGCCTGGCGATTGTGTTCCTGAGTCTTGGTTGTATCGGCGCCGGTGTATTGGCCGACCGCTTCGGCGCTGGCCGGGTGTTCGTCTTCGGCAGCGGCCTGCTGCTGATCACCTTCTGGACCTTCTACCACAGCCTGTTCGCCCACCCCGAGTGGCTGTTCCCGCTCTACGCCTTGAGTGGCTTGCTGGTGGGTACTATCGGCGCGGTGCCGTACGTCATGGTCAACGCCTTCCCGGCCGTGGTGCGCTTCAGTGGGCTGTCGTTTTCCTACAACCTGGCCTACGCAATCTTCGGTGGCTTGACCCCGATGGTGGTGACGTTGCTGTTGAAGGAGAGCCCGATGGGGCCGGCGTATTACGTGGCGATCATCTGCGGGATCGGGATGGTGATTGGTGGGTATCTCTGGAAGAAAGGGCGCTAAGCAGCGCAGAACAGCCTCTGTGGCGAGGGGATTTATCCCCGCTGGGTCGCGAAGCGGCCCCAACGCTGCCAACTCAATCTATCTACCACATCGAGTTATCAGGTTTAAGGGGCTGCTGCGCAGCCCAGCGGGGATAAATCCCCTCGCCACAAGAATCATCTTGCAAAACTCAATGCTGGCCTTTCATCCAATTGTCATATTTCAGCCATAGAGTGTTCACACGGCTTACCGATACTTGGCCGACTTAACACACCCTATCTGCTAGGAGTAAGGCATGAAACTGAAGCGTTTGATGGCGGCAATGACGTTTGTCGCTGCTGGCGTTGCGACTGCCAACGCGGTTGCCGCTGTTGACCCTGCGATCCCGAGCTACACCAAGACCACTGGTGTATCGGGCAACCTGTCCAGCGTCGGCTCCGATACCCTGGCCAACCTGATGACCTTGTGGGCCGAGAACTACAAGAAAGAATACCCGAACGTAAACATCCAGATTCAGGCCGCCGGTTCCTCCACCGCGCCACCTGCGCTCACCGAAGGCACCTCCAACCTGGGCCCGATGAGCCGCAAGATGAAGGATAACGAACTGCAGGCCTTCGAACAGAAGTACGGCTACAAGCCAACCGCTATCCCGGTTGCCGTGGACGCCCTGGCCGTGTTCGTGCACAAGGACAACCCGATCCAGCACCTGACTATGGAACAGGTTGACGCGATCTTCTCGTCCACTCGCCTGTGCGGCGCCAAGGCCGACGTGAAGACCTGGGGCGACCTGGGTGTGACCGGCGACCTGGCCAACAAGCCAGTGCAACTGTTTGGTCGTAACTCGGTGTCCGGCACCTACGGCTACTTCAAGGAAGAAGCCCTGTGCAAAGGTGACTACAAGCCAAACGTCAACGAACAACCAGGCTCGGCTTCGGTCGTGCAGTCGATCAGCTCTTCGCTGAACGGCATCGGTTACTCGGGCATCGGCTACAAGACCGCCAGCGTGAAGACCGTGGCCCTGGCCAAGAAAGGCAGCACCGAGTTCATCGAAGACAGCGAAGAGAACGCCCTGAACGGCAAATACCCGCTGTCGCGCTTCCTCTACGTGTACGTCAACAAGGCCCCGAACAAGCCTCTGGCGCCGCTGGAAGCTGAGTTCGTCAAGCTGATCCTGTCCAAGCAAGGCCAGGAAGTCGTGGTCAAGGACGGCTACATCCCGGTTCCAGCCAAAGTCGCCGCCAAGGCACTGGCTGACCTGGGTCTGCAAGAAGGCGGCAACGTCGCCAAGAAGTAACACCTGAACCCGGGCCGACGCCCGGGTTTCCTGTGGGAGTGATGCCTGCTCCCACAGCCCCAATTCCTGTCCGCTGCCGCTCACCGCTGGCGGCGGATTTGTTGCGTCACTGCATTGTCATCTTTCTGTCATACAGGATCGCTAGGGTGTGCGCATGAATGATCTGGCCAACTCCACAATGACTACGACTTCCCCTCCCAAGCGCATTGACTTCAATACGCCTGAGCTGCAACGCAAGCGCCGCATCCGCGCGCTCAAGGATCGCCTGACCCGCTGGTACGTGTTGGTCGGCGGCCTCGCCGTTCTCGCGGCCATTACCCTGATTTTCTTCTTCCTGGCCTATGTGGTGCTGCCGCTGTTCAAGGGCGCGGACCTGACCGCCAAGGATTCGATCACGCCTGCCTGGATGCAAGACGCCGGCAAACCGCTGATGATCTCCATCGAAGAGCAGAACCAGGTGGCCATGCGGGTTTCCGACAAGGGCCAGGCGCTGTTTTTCGACATCACCAGTGGCGCCGAACTGCGCCGCGTCGACCTGCCGATCCCGGCCGGCGCTAGCGTGACGTCCATTGGCGAAGACCAGCCCGGCAGCCCGCTCGTGGCGATCGGCCTGTCCAACGGCCAGGCCTTGGTGTTCCGTCACACCTATAAGGTGTCCTACCCGGACGGCAAGAAAACCATCTCGCCTGCCGTCGAATATCCTTATGGCGAGACGCCGATCGCGTTGAACGAGCAGGGCACTGCGCTGGAACATGTCAGCCTCAACGCGACTGATTCGACCTTGTTGCTGGCCGGTTCCAGCGGTGCTCAACTGCAAGTGCTGTCGCTGACCAGCGAAGAAAACATGATGACCGGTGAAGTCACCAGCGAGCAGACGCGTATCGATCTGCCGCAAATGACCGAGCCGGTGAAGAACATCTTCGTCGATCCGCGCCAGCAATGGCTGTACGTGGTCAATGGGCGTGCCCAGGCCGATGTGTTCAGCCTGCGGGACAAGAGTCTCAACGGTCGCTACAAGCTGCTCGAGAACGCCGAGGCCCAAGTCACCGCCGCCACCCAGTTGGTGGGCGGGATCTCGCTGATCATTGGCGACTCCAAGGGCGGCCTGGCCCAGTGGTTCATGGCCCGCGACCCGGACGGCGAGCTGCGCTTCAAACAGATCCGTACCTTCCAGATGGGCAACACGCCCATCGTTGAAATCACCGCCGAGGAGCGTCGCAAAGGTTTCGTAGCCCTCGACGCCGCCGGCAAGCTCGGCGTGTTCCACAGCACCGCCCACCGCACCTTGCTGGTGGACCAGGTGGTCGATGGCCAGGGCCTGTTCGGCATGTCCCCACGGGCCAATCGCCTGATCGTGGAGCAGGGTGGCAAGCTGCAACCGCTGACGCTGGAAAACCCGCACCCGGAAGTCTCGTGGAGCGCGCTGTGGAGCAAGGTCTGGTACGAAAACTACGACGAGCCCAAGTACGTCTGGCAATCGACGGCTGCCAACACTGACTTCGAACCCAAGCTGAGCCTTTCACCGCTGACCTTCGGCACCCTGAAAGCCGCGTTCTACGCGATGCTGCTGGCCGCGCCGCTGGCGGTTGCCGCCGCGATCTACACCGCGTACTTCATGGCACCGGGCATGCGCCGCAAGGTCAAGCCGGTCATCGAACTGATGGAAGCCATGCCGACGGTGATCCTCGGCTTCTTCGCCGGCCTGTTCCTGGCGCCCTACGTTGAAGGGCACCTGCCGGGGATCTTCAGCCTGCTGATGCTGCTACCGATCGGCATCCTGGTCGCCGGTTTCGTCTTCAGCCGCCTGCCGGAATCCATTCGCCTGAAGGTGCCGGACGGTTGGGAAAGCGCCTTGCTGATCCCGGTGATCCTGTTCGTGGGCTGGCTCTCGCTGTACATGAGTCCGTACATGGAAGCCTGGTTCTTCGGCGGCGACATGCGCATGTGGATCTCCCATGACCTGGGCATCACCTACGACCAGCGCAACGCCCTGGTGGTGGGCCTGGCGATGGGCTTCGCGGTGATCCCGAACATCTACTCCATTGCCGAAGACGCCGTGTTCAGCGTGCCGCGCGGCTTGACCCTGGGTTCGTTGGCCCTCGGTGCCACGCCGTGGCAGACCATGACTCGCGTGGTGATCCTCACCGCCAGCCCGGGCATCTTCTCGGCGCTGATGATCGGCATGGGCCGCGCGGTGGGCGAGACGATGATCGTGCTGATGGCCACCGGCAACACCCCGGTCATGGAAATGAACCTGTTCGAAGGCCTGCGCACCCTGGCGGCCAACGTGGCGGTGGAAATGCCTGAGTCGGAGGTCGGCGGCAGCCATTACCGCGTGCTGTTCCTGTCGGCCCTGGTGCTGTTGCTGTTCACCTTCGTCATGAACACCCTCGCCGAGCTGATCCGTCAGCGTCTGCGCAAGAAATATTCGTCGCTTTAAGAAAGGTAGAAGTCTGTGAAACAGAACTCCCTGAAAGGATGGTTCAAGAGCGGCGCCCCCGGCGTCTGGATCAGCGGCGGCGCGGTGTCCATCGCGGTCATCATGACCATTGGCCTGCTGGCGGTGATTGCCGTGCGCGGCCTGGGCCACTTCTGGCCGGCGGACCTGATCCACGCCAGCTACACCGTGCCGGGCATGCCTGCGCAATTGGTCGTCGGCGAAGTCGTGCAGAAAGAAGAAGTGCCTCGCGAGCGCCTGAAAAGCGCCGGCCTGCCGGTGCCGGACGAAGGCCCGGAGTTCATGACCCGCGAACTGGTCAAGGTCGGCAACCGTGACCTCAACGGCACCGACTTCACTTGGATCGTCGGTGACTGGCTGAAAAACCAGACCACGCCGCCCGAGCTGATGGCCATCGAGCGTCGCGAATGGGGCAATTTCTACGGCTACCTGGTCAACGTCAAGGAAGAAGGCAAGGTCGTAGCCGAAGGCGGAGCAGCCTGGCCGCAATTGCAGGCGCGTATCGAGCGCGTCAACAAGCTCGCCGACGAGCTCAAGACCCTGGAGAAGGTCGACATCGGTGCGATCAACGCCGGTCTCGAACGCATCCGCCTGCACGGCCGCAAGCTGGAACTGGACGGCAAGCTCGACGCCGCCGCCCAGGCCGACCTGGAAAGTGAACGCGCTGAACTCAATGCCCGCTACAAGGACATCGAAGCGCGCCTGGCCGACCTGCATGCGCAGTTCAACCGCGACAGCCTGACGGCCCGTGATGCCAACGGCAAAGAAGTGGAAATCGAAATCGGCAAAGTGGTGCACGCCTACCAGCCAAACGGCATGGGCACGTTCACCAAGATGGGTTTCTATTTCAGCAAGGTCTGGGAATTCCTCAGCGACGACCCCCGTGAAGCCAACACTGAAGGTGGCATCTTCCCGGCGATTTTCGGCACGGTGATGATGACCTTGATCATGGCGATGATCGTGACGCCGTTCGGTGTGCTGGCGGCGGTCTACCTCCGTGAATATGCCCGCCAAGGCCCGATGACCCGACTGATCCGCATCGCGGTGAACAACCTCGCGGGCGTTCCGGCGATTGTCTACGGCGTGTTCGGCCTGGGCTTCTTCGTCTACGTGCTGGGCGGCTCGGTTGACCGGCTGTTCTTCCCCGAAGCCTTGCCGGCGCCGACCTTCGGTACGCCGGGCCTGCTTTGGGCGTCCCTGACCCTGGCGTTGCTGGCGGTGCCAGTGGTGATCGTCGCCACCGAGGAAGGCCTGGCGCGGATTCCTCGGACCGTACGCGAAGGCTCCCTGGCCCTTGGCGCGACCAAGGCCGAGACCCTGTGGAAAATCGTCCTGCCGATGGCGAGCCCGGCGATGATGACGGGCATGATCCTCGCCGTGGCTCGTGCCGCGGGTGAAGTGGCGCCGTTGATGCTGGTGGGCGTGGTGAAACTGGCGCCGTCGCTGCCGCTGGATGGCAACTACCCGTACCTGCACCTGGACCAGAAAATCATGCACCTGGGCTTCCACATCTACGACGTCGGCTTCCAGAGCCCGAACGTCGAGGCAGCCCGGCCGCTGGTCTACGCCACGGCGCTGCTGCTGGTGCTGGTGATCGCGACCTTGAACCTGTCGGCGGTGTGGATCCGTAACCACCTGCGCGAGAAATACAAAGCACTGGATAGTTGATGATCGACGCGGACCTTGTGGGAGCGAGCTTGCTCGCGAAGCTTCTGGCGGCCTCGATGGCCCCATCGCGAGCAAGCTCGCTCCCACACTGATCGGCGTTCACTGGAATTTCATTGGGCCGCCAGAAAAGGCGTTCCGAACCGAATTTGTTAGCACAGGGAGCCTCCCATGCAACACGAAGCACACACTCACGGCATCAACATGTCGGCCCTGGGCCGCGACAAGCAGAGCCTGGACCTGGCCCAGGAAACCGTCGCCATCGAAGTGCCCGGCCTGAACCTGTTCTACGGTCAGAAGCAGGCGCTGTACGACGTCAGCCTGAACATCCCGAAACAACGCGTCACCGCGTTCATCGGCCCGTCGGGCTGCGGCAAGTCGACCTTGCTGCGCACCTTCAACCGCATGAACGACCTGGTGGACGGCTGCCGCGTCGAAGGTGAAATCAACCTCTACGGCAACAACATCTACCGCAAGGGCGAAGACGTCGCCGAGCTGCGTCGCCGCGTGGGCATGGTGTTCCAGAAGCCCAACCCGTTCCCGAAGACCATATACGAAAACGTGGTCTACGGCCTGCGCATCCAGGGTATCAACAAGAAGCGCATCCTCGATGAAGCCGTGGAATGGGCCCTCAAGGGCGCGGCGCTGTGGGACGAGGTCAAGGACCGTCTGCACGACTCGGCGCTGGGCTTGTCCGGCGGCCAGCAGCAACGCCTGGTCATCGCCCGCACCATCGCCGTGGAGCCGGAAGTCCTGTTGCTCGACGAACCCTGCTCGGCCCTCGACCCGATCTCGACGCTGAAGGTTGAAGAACTGATCTACGAGCTCAAGTCCAAGTTCACCATCGTCATCGTGACCCACAACATGCAGCAGGCGGCGCGGGTGTCCGACTACACCGCGTTCATGTACATGGGCAAACTGGTGGAGTTCGGCGACACCGATACCCTGTTCACCAATCCGGCAATGAAGCAGACCGAAGACTACATCACCGGTCGTTACGGCTAGGAAGCCGTTGTTGCTCATTGTGAATCTACGCTGCGGTCCGCCGCACCTTACCGGACGCTCCAAGGACGCCAAAGATGATTAGTAAAGAAGGCCTTACCCACCACATTTCCGCACAGTTCAACGCCGAGCTGGAAGAAGTGCGCAGTCACTTGCTGGCCATGGGCGGGCTGGTGGAAAAGCAGGTCAACGACGCGGTAACCGCGCTGATCGAGGCCGACTCCGGCCTGGCCCAGCAAGTGCGCGAGATCGACGACCAGATCAACCAGATGGA
Organism: Pseudomonas alvandae; assembly: GCF_019141525.1. GTDB lineage: Bacteria > Pseudomonadota > Gammaproteobacteria > Pseudomonadales > Pseudomonadaceae > Aquipseudomonas > Aquipseudomonas alvandae. Next base: position 97,686 of record NZ_CP077080.1, on the reverse strand, counting down.
ACGCAACATCGACGAAGAGTGCCTGCGCATCCTGGCCCGTCGCCAGCCGGCCGCTTCCGACCTGCGCCTGATCATCAGCATCTCCAAATCGGTGATCGACCTGGAGCGGATCGGCGACGAAGCCACCAAGATCGCCCGTCGCGCCATCCAATTGTGCGAAGAAGGCGAAGCGCCGCGCGGTTACGTCGAGGTTCGCCACATTGGTGACCAGGTGCGCAACATGGTTCGTGACGCACTGGACGCCTTTGCCCGTTTCGACGCCGACCTGGCGCTGTCGGTGGCCCAGTACGACAAGATCATCGACCGGGAGTACAAGACTGCCCTGCGTGAGCTGGCGACCTACATGATGGAAGATCCACGCTCCATCTCGCGGGTGTTGAGCATTATCTGGGTGCTGCGTTCCCTGGAGCGCATCGGCGATCATGCACGCAACATCTCGGAACTGGTGATCTACTTGGTGCGTGGTACCGACGTGCGGCACATGGGCCTCAAGCGGATGAAGGAAGAAGTGGAGGGCACCCCGTCCGAAACCGCTAATGTTCCCGGTGAAACTGACGATAAGTAAGATTGCCAAGAAAAGCGCCCGGCCTTCTGGTCGGGCTTTTTTTTGCGGTTTTTTTAATCGAAAGCAGCACCCCGTGAACGAAAAGTCCCGGCGTGACTGAAGGTTTTTGGCAATGTGCCATCAGTAAAGCGGTATGCTTGCCGGGATTTTTTAGAGGTGTATCTGGATGAGTAAGGTCAGTGTGTTGGTCGTGGACGATGCTTCGTTCATTCGTGACTTGGTGAAGAAGTGCCTGCGCAACTACTTCCCAGGCATCCGCATCGAAGACGCGGTGAACGGCAAGAAAGCCCAGGCCCTGCTGGCCCGTGAAGCGTTCGACCTGGTGCTGTGCGACTGGGAAATGCCAGAGATGTCGGGCCTGGAACTGTTGACCTGGTGTCGCCAGCAGGACAACCTCAAGGGCATGCCGTTCGTCATGGTCACCAGCCGTGGTGACAAGGAAAACGTGGTCCAGGCGATCCAGGCCGGCGTTTCCGGCTACGTCAGCAAACCGTTCACCAACGAACAATTGCTGACCAAGGTCAAGCAGGCCCTGAACAAGGTGGGCAAGCTCGACACCTTGATGAACAGCGCCCCGACCAAGATGAACTCGGCATTTGGCAACGATTCGCTCAGTGCCCTGACCGGTGGCAAGGCCGCTCCGGCCGCCGCCGCAGCGCCAGCCGCGAACCCGTTTGCCAAGCCCGCTGCCCCGGCCGCCGCGCCTGCACCGGCTGCCGCCCGTGGCCTGCTCAACAGCCCGCCCGTCAAGGCACCCGCCGCCTCCGCGCCGACCAGCAATCGCGGGCAAGGCCAATTGCGCCTGTCCAGCGGCACCCAGCAATGCGTGATCAAGGCCCTGAGCCTCAAGGAAGCGCTGCTGGTGGTCAAGCGCACCGACACCCTGCCACAAGTACTGGAAAGCTCGGTGCTGGACATGGAGCAGGGCGACAACGCCGAGACCGCTCGTCTGAACGGCTACCTGCACGCCATCGTCGCCCACGAGCAGACGCCGGACAGCGAATGGCTGCAACTGACCTTCCGCTTCGTCGACAAGGATCCGCAGAAACTCGACTACATCTCGCGCCTGATCGCCCGCGGCACCGCGCAGAAACACTTCGTACCGGGTGCCTGATTCGGCGGCGCCCTTGAGTCCGCTATCGCGAGCAAGCTCGCTCCCACAGTTGATCCAGTGAGCGCTGAAGATCCTTGTGGGGGCGCGCTTGCTCCGGGCGGCGATCCGACGATGGGGCCATCAGCTCCAACACCGACCGCTGATCCAATTTTGAAACATCTGCCGACTACGCTGGTCCATCCCAGCTGCTAGGCTGCTTTGCAGGCCTTCATTTCGACAGAATTCTTGCCCATGCTCGTGCCGTTGCTGTTCGCCTGTGGTCTCGTCCTGGCCGCCACCCCGGCCCTGGCCATGACCATCTACAAATCCACCGATGCCAATGGTGTGGTCTCCTATAGCGACCGCCCCAGCAAGGGTTCGCAGGTGTTCGTGTTCCGTGATCGCATGGTCGAGCGCCTCGAGCGCCAGGTGTTCCTCGACATCCAGAAACAGAAGGGCGCGGACGCGGTGTACGTGCGCAACGACCTGTACGCCCCTGTGGAGATCGAGCTGAGTTTTGCCGGGCTGCGTAACGTGAGCGGGGCGCCGAGCCGGCCGATTCGTCGGGTGCTGCCGGCGCGCAGCAACCTGCGCCTGGCGCTGCTGACGGCGACGCGACCGGGAAGGCCGCTGGCGTATACCCCAAGGTTCGAATACTCCCTGGGCGACCCGGCAGGCGCCGCGCAGGCCTATCAATATCCGTTGCCGTGGCGTGGCGGGCCGTTTCGGCTGAGCCAGGGCGCCAACGGTCAATACAGCCACTACGGTCCGAAGAACCGCTACGCCATGGATATCGCCATGCCCGAAGGCACGCCGATCATCGCGGCGCGGGGTGGCGTGGTGGTCAAGACCGAGAACGAGCAGACCGGGCGTGGCACCGATCCCTCCGGCAACTTCGTGCGCGTGCTGCACGATGACGGGACCATGGGCGTCTATCTGCACCTGCAGAAGGGCTCGGTGAGCGTCAGGGAAGGGCAACGGGTCATGGTGGGCACGCCGTTGGCGCTGTCGGGCAACACCGGCAACAGCTCCGGCCCGCACCTGCACTTCGTGGTGCAGCGCAACACCGGGCTGGGTTTGGTGTCGATTCCCTACCAGTTCAACCAACCGGTGGGCGAGTTGCCCAACTTTGCGTTGGGCAAGCAGTAGCACTGGATATTCGAGGGGCTTTTTGTGGCGAGGGGATTTATCCCCGCTGGGCTGCGAAGCGGCCCCAAAATCTGCCACCTCGGTGTGTCGGGAGGATTGTGCTCGATCTTATTGGGGTCGCTTCGCGACCCAGCGGGGATAAATCCCCTCGCCACAGGAGAGTGTCGCCGGAAAGCAGGTCGACCCTCAATCGAGCATCAACACCTTCGCCAGGATGATCTTCGGCCCTTTCATCTTCTTGATGATGATCCGCAGGCCTTCGACTTCCAGCACTTCTTCCTCTTCCGGCACCCGCTTGAGGGTTTCATAGACCAACCCGGCCAGGGTTTCCGCCTCGATGTGATCCAGGTCGATCCCCAGCAGGCGCTCGACCTTGAACAGCGGCGTATCACCGCGTACCAGCAGCTTGCCCGGCTGGTAGGCCAGTATGCCGCGTTCGGCCTTGCGGTGTTCGTCCTGGATATCGCCCACCAGCACTTCCAGCACGTCTTCCATGGTCAGGTAGCCGATGATGTTGCCATCGGCTTCCTCGACCACGGCGAAGTGCGAGCCGCCCTTGCGGAACTGCTCCAGCAATTGCGACAACGGCATGTGCCGCGACACCCGTTCCAGCGGCCGGGTCAGTTCGGCCAGGTTGAACGACTCGGGAATGTGATCCAGGGCGGCCAGTTCCAGCAGCAGGTCCTTGATGTGCAGCAGGCCGACGAACTCCTGTCGCTCGCTGTCGTACACCGGGTAACGGCTGAACTTGTGGCGGCGGAACATCGCCAGGATTTCCTTGAGCGGCGCGTTGAATTCCAGCGTCACCAGGTCTTCCCGGGAGTTGGCCCAATCCACCACTTCCAACTCGCCCATCTCCACGGCGGAGGCCAGCACCCGCATGCCTTGGTCGCTCGGGTCCTGGCCACGGCTGGAGTGCAGGATCAGCTTCAGTTCCTCGCGGCTGTAGTGGTGTTCATGATGCGGGCCGGGCTCGCCTTGGCCGGCAATACGCAAGATGGCGTTGGCGCTGGCGTTGAGCAGGTAGATCGCCGGGTACATCGCCCAATAGAACAGGTACAGCGGCACGGCGGTCCACAGCGACAGCAGCTCGGGTTTGCGGATGGCCCAGGACTTGGGCGCCAGCTCACCGACCACGATGTGCAGGTACGAAATGATGAAGAACGCGGTGAAGAACGACACGCCCTTGATCACTTCCGGCGACTGGACGCCGACCGCGCCGAGCAGCGGTTCGAGGATGTGGGCGAACGCCGGCTCACCGACCCAGCCCAGGCCCAGGGAAGCCAGGGTGATGCCCAGTTGGCAGGCTGACAGGTAGGCGTCGAGCTGGCTGTGGACGGTGCGCAGGATATGCCCGCGCCAGCCGTTCTGCTCAGCGATGGCCTCGACCCGGGTCGAGCGCAGCTTGACCATGGCGAATTCCGCCGCAACGAAAAAACCGTTGAGCAGGACCAGGATCAGAGCAAAGAGAATCATGCCGAATTCGGCGAAGAGTGTAACGAGGGACAAGCCAGGGGAAGGGTCCATGATGGGGTTTTGCGGGTTCCGTATGTTCGTAGGGTTGGAAATCGGCGCCTGAAAAGGCAGGCACAAGTCAGCCAATGTAGCGGCTGACCGGTCGGTTGCCTAGAGGGGACGGCCGGTCGGCATCACTCGTCGCGGCTTGAACGTCGTCCGTGAACCACTTGGGCCGGGGCGAAATGGCAGGTAAACGTACTGCCGTGGCCGGGCACGCTGCTGATTTCCATGCGTCCGCGATGGCGTAGCAGAACGTGCTTGACGATGGCCAATCCCAAGCCGGTTCCACCGGTGTTGGAGTTGCGGCTGGAGTCGACCCGGTAGAACCGTTCGGTCAAGCGCGGCAAATGCTTGCTGTCGATGCCGATGCCGGAATCGCGCACGCTCAGGTGCGCGCCTTGCTCATCGCCCCACCAGCGAACATGGATCCGCCCTTGCTCCGGCGTGTACTTGACCGCGTTGAACACCAAATTGGAAAACGCGCTGCGCAGTTCCGCCTCGCTGCCCTTGAGTTGCACGGCAGGGTCGGCTTCAAGCGTGATCGCCTGCTGCTTGGGGCCGGACAGCTCCTGCGCATCTTCGGCGATGGTCTGCAGCAGCTCCTCGACGGGCACCGGCTGGTTGTCCGATGGGTAATCGGTGGCTTCCAGCTTGGCCAGCAACAGCAGGTCGTTGAGCAGGGTCTGCATGCGTCCGCTCTGCTGATGCATCTGCTGCAAGGCCCGGCTCCAACGGGGGTTCACCTCCTCGACGTTGTCGAGCAGGGTTTCCAGATAGCCGCAGATCACCGTCAACGGCGTGCGCAGTTCATGGGAAACGTTGGCGATGAAATCCTTGCGCATCTGTTCCAACTGATGGATGCGCGTCACGTCGCGCACCAGCATCAAGTGTTCATTGTTGCCGTAGCGCGTGATGTAGAGCTGGATGCGCAGCCGATCGTTGGTTGGCGAGGGGATTTCCAGGGGCTCGGCGTAATTGTCCTGCTCGAAATATTCCTTGAAGCGCGGGTGGCGCACCAGGTTGGTCACCGGTTGGCCGCTGTCCTGGGGCGTCTTGAGGCCCAGCAGGGTTTCGGCGGCGCGGTTCCACCATTCCAGGTTGCCTTCGCTGTCGAGCATGATCACCGCGTCTTTCAGCGCGGCGGTGGACTCCTGGACGCGGTCGATCACCGCTTGCAGGCGGCCCCGAACGCGCTGGTCGCGCCGTTGCAGGTGATAGATGCTGTCGAACACCTCGCCCCACAGGCCATAGCCGTCGGGCGGGGCTTCGTCGGGTTGGTGCAGGCGCAGCCACTCGTGCAGGCGCAGCAACTGCTTGAGGGTCCAGGCCAGGTAGAGCCCAAGGCCCGCGGCCAGGCTCCAGCCGTAATACCCGGTGATCAGGCCGATCAACAGGCAACCGGTAACCAGCAACAACATGTGGCGAATCAGGGTGCCATGCCAGTTTTGATTCACGGAAAATCCTTGGGAGAAAAGCAGCTCCAAGCTTCAAGCGGCAAGCTGAGGGCTACGCGGCTTTAACTTGCCGCTTGTAGCTGAAAGCTCGCCGCTGCTCTCAAGCCTTTGTCGAAAAACGATAACCGGTGCCGCGCACGGTTTGTACCAGATTCTCGTAGGCATCGCCGAGGGCTTTGCGCAGGCGGCGGATGTGTACGTCCACGGTGCGCTCCTCGACATACACATTGCCGCCCCAGACCTGGTCCAGCAGCTGCCCACGGGTGTAGGCGCGCTCCTGGTGGGTCATGAAAAACTGCAGCAGGCGGTATTCGGTCGGGCCCATCTCGGCAGGCTTGCCGTCGATGGTCACGCGGTGGCTGATCGGGTCGAGCAGCAGGCCGCCGACTTCGATGGGCGCTTCGCCATCGGTCGGCCCGGCGCGACGCAGCACGGCCTTCAGGCGCGCCACCAGTTCTCGTGGGGAAAACGGCTTGGTGATGTAGTCGTCGGCGCCGACTTCCAGACCCTGGATCTTGTTGTCCTCTTCGCCCTTGGCGGTGAGCATGATGATCGGGATATCACCGGTCAGCTCATCGCGCTTGAGGCGCCGCGCCAGCTCGATGCCGGACGTGCCGGGCAGCATCCAGTCCAGCAGGATCAGGTCGGGCTTGCGGTCGACGATGATGGCGTGGGCCTGTTGGGAGTTCTCTGCTTCCATGCAGTCATAGCCGGCCATCTCCAACGCAACGGCGATCATCTCGCGGATGGGCGCCTCGTCGTCGACGATCAGAATGCTCCTGCCAACCATGGGGTAATCCTCTTGTCATTTAACTGTCTTGCGCCGCATTAGATAACGGAATTATTGCAGTCGTGTGACAGAAATTTCTGTGCGAGGCGGCAAAGGGGATCCTGGACTACGCTTTTCAGTCCGAATCCTGACAACTACAAAGGAAGGTTTCCTATGACGCGCATGACTGTTTCTTCGAAAACCCTGCTGATATCTGCTGCCCTGGCCCTGCCTGGATTTGCGATGGCTGCCGATCCTGCGATGGAGAAGGACGGCATGTTCACCGACCACAAGGGCATGACCCTTTACACCTTCGCCAAGGACTCCGCCGGCAAGTCGATGTGCAACGACAAGTGTGCGGCTAATTGGCCACCGTTGATGGCCAAGGCAGGTGCTAAATCCATGGGTGACTGGACCGTGATCAAGCGCGATGACGGCTCGATGCAGTGGGCCTATGAGGGCATGCCGCTGTACACCTTCGTGATGGACAAGAAGGCCGGAGACATGACCGGCGACGGCAAGATGGACGGTGCCTGGAAAGTTGCCAAGCCCGACTGACAGTTTTTCGCCAAAGTAGCGACAGATCATCTGTGGCGAGGGGATTTATCCCCGCTGGGTCGCGAAGCGGCCCCGGATCTGTCGCCTTGGTGTGTCAGGCGAAACTCATTGACTGTTTTGGGGTCGCTACGCAACCCAGCGGGGATAAATCCCCTCGCCACGGGGCCGCGTGGGGACTCAGCGCAACCCGTAATCCAGCACAATCCCCACGAAAATCGCCAAGCCGGCCCAGTGGTTGTGCAGGAACGCCTTGAAGCAGCGCATCCGATCCCGGTCGCGGGTGTACCAGAACTCCCAGGCGAAGCATCCGGCAGCGGCCACCAGCCCCAGGTGGAACCAGCCGCCGAGCTTGAACTGAGCGCCAGCCAACAGCAGGCAAGCCAAGGCCAGGCCCTGCAACGTCAGGATGATCACCCGGTCGGCATCGCCGAACAGGATCGCCGTGGATTTCACGCCAATCTTCAGGTCATCGTCCCGGTCGGTCATCGCGTAGTAGGTGTCATAGCCCACCGTCCACAGCAGGTTGGCGATGTACAGCAACCATGCAGCGGCCGGCAGATGGCCGGTCTCGGCCGTGAATGCCATGGGCATGCCCCAGGAAAACGCCGCGCCCAGTACCACTTGCGGGTAATACGTGTAGCGCTTCATGAACGGGTAACTGAACGCCAGCGCCAGGCCGCCGAGGGACAGCAGGATCGTTGGCGCGTTGGTGCACAGCACCAGCAGGAAACTTACGCTCATCAACACCGCGAAGAACACCAGCGCCTCTTTCGAGCTGATTTTGCCACTGACCAAGGGGCGTTGCTCGGTGCGTTTGACATGACCGTCGACCTTGCGGTCGGCCCAGTCGTTGATCACGCAACCGCCGGCTCGGGTCAGCACCACGCCGAGCACGAAGATCACGATGTTGGCCACGGATGGCGAACCTTCCCCGGCAATCCACAGCGCCCATAACGTCGGCCACAGCAGTAGATAAATACCGATGGGCTTGTCCATGCGCGTCAGTTGCACGAAGTCCCAGGCCCGTGGATTGAGGCGGTTCAAGGATTTGAGCAGTTGCGTGTACATCAGCAATTCTCCGAATAGGCGCGGGCGACCGTCCACAGGCGTGGCAGGAACACCTCCGCCACCAGCACGCTCAATGCGCCGCGATCGAAACGCGAACGACGACCCCACAGCGCGCTGGCACGAACCTGCGGCGGCAACCATTCGCTCGGGTAGTGGCAGACCTCGATCGCCCGGCGCTGGAACGCCTGGTCACAAAACAGCAGCTCGCCCAACGAGCGGCTGCCCAGTTCGTCCATGTGCAAGCCGTCGCCCTGCAACGCGCTGCGCGCTGCCACACTACGGGCGAATACCCAAGGCTCGCCGTGGCCGCGCAAGTACACTTCGCGCACCCAACCCTCGCTGCCCTCGGCCAGGTCCAGCGCGGCACACTCATCGGCGCGCAACGGCTGCCAGCCTTCGAACAGCGGCGTCACGCTGAAGTGATCGTTCGACAGGCCTGTCAGGCGCCGGGTCAGGGAACCTTCGTCAAACAGCCAGTCCATGACACACGCATCCGGGCGGGGCGACAGCAGGTGTTGGGGCAGCCATTGAAGTGTAGGAAATATCGAATTTGTCGGCGGCACAGGGGTCTTGAATGGCAGCAAATGAGGTCGCGAGCTTACCATGCCGGTCGGCGATTTTGGCCGAGCCGAGGGCCGTCGCGCCGATCCTGCTTGCATCTGTCGCGATCGATCAGTACAAAACCGCCCTGAGCCGGAAAATACCGGTCAAGGCCTGACATCTTGAGGAAGTATCGGAATGAAGAAGTGGCAATGTATTGTCTGCGGCCTGATCTATGACGAAGCCCTGGGTTGGCCTGACGATGGCATCGAACCTGGCACCCTTTGGGAAGATGTGCCGGAAGACTGGCTGTGCCCGGACTGCGGCGTCGGCAAAATGGATTTCGAAATGATCGCAATCGGCTGATCATTTCCCCTGTATGGAGAGCAACATGAGCGCACCTGTCGTTATCGTCGGTACGGGCCTGGCCGGTTACAACCTGGCCCGGGAGTTTCGCAAGCTCGACAGCGAAACCCCGTTGCTGCTGATTACCGCGGACGACGGCCGCTCCTACTCCAAGCCGATGCTCTCCACCGGCTTTGGCAAGAACAAGGACGCCGATGGCCTGAGCATGGCCGAACCCGGCGCGATGGCCGAGCAACTGAACGCCGAGGTGCGCACCCACACGCGCATCAGCGGCATCGACCCGGGCCACAAGCGCCTGTGGATCGGCGAAGAGGCGGTGAGCTATCGCGACCTGATCCTGGCCTGGGGCGCTGAAACCGTGCGCGTGCCGGTGCAGGGCGACGGGGCGGACCTGATCTTCCCCATCAATGACCTCGAAGACTACGCGCGCTTTCGTGCCGCCGCCGCGGGCAAGCGCCGGGTGCTGCTGCTCGGCGCCGGCCTGATCGGCTGCGAATTTGCCAACGACCTGATCCTCGGCGGCTACGAAGTCCAATTGGTGGCCCCGTGCGAGCAGGTCATGCCGACGCTGCTGCACCCGGCTGCCGCCGCCGCGGTACAGGCGGGGCTGGAAAGCCTCGGCGCACGTTTCCACCTAGGTCCGGTGCTCAATCGCCTGCAACGGGTAGCCGACGGCTTGGAAGCGCACCTGTCGGACGGCCAAGTGATTGCCTGCGACCTGGTGGTCTCGGCCATCGGCCTGCGCCCGCGCATTGACCTGGCCGCCGCGGCTGGCCTTGTGGTCAATCGCGGCGTGGTAGTCGACCGCCACCTGAAGACTTCCCACGCCAATATCCATGCGCTGGGCGATTGTGCCGAGGTCGATGGCTTGAACCTGCTCTACGTCATGCCGCTGATGAGCTGCGCCCGCGCCCTGGCCCAAACCCTGGCCGGCAACCCGACCGCCGTCAGCTACGGCGCCATGCCGATCACCGTCAAGACGCCGGTGTGCCCACTGGTGGTTTCGCCACCGCCGCGAGGCAGCGAAGGTGTGTGGACCGTCGAAGGGCAGGGCGCCGACATCAAGGCCCTGTGCCGCGATGCCCAAGGCAACCTGCTGGGCTATGCCCTGACCGGCGCCGCGGTGATGGAGAAACTGGCGCTGAACAAGCAGCTTCCAGCGCTGCTGGCGTAAATGCCGGTCGTTCTGTCGTAAATACCCTGCTTTTGAGGCCACAAACGCCCGCCGGCCACTGGCGCCGGTTGCGGCCCCGTGCCATCCTCACTCCCGTCTGCCGCAGAGTAGAGCCTGCGGCGCCTTAGGGGTTGTTCCGAAGAGAACAGCACGGACATAACAACAAAAAAACCGTCAAAGGGGCTTCATTCATGCGTAAACCAGAACTCGCCGCCGCCATCGCGGAAAAAGCGGACCTCACCAAAGAACAAGCCAACCGCGTCCTCAACGCCGTCCTCGAAGAAATCACCGGCGCCCTGCACCGCAAGGACAGCGTCACCCTGGTCGGCTTCGGCACCTTCCTGCAACGCCACCGCGGCGCCCGCACCGGGAAGAACCCACAAACCGGCGAGCCGGTGAAGATCAAGGCCAGCAACACCGTTGCATTCAAACCGGGCAAATCCTTGAAGGACAGCGTCAACCCGTAATTGCAGCGAGTACCTCGGTCGAGGGAAGGAAGCGGCAACAAAAAAGGCATACCGAGGGTGATCGGCATGCCTTTTTTTGTGGCTGTTAGATAGCAACCATCTGTTAATCCACCACAGTGGGTTGCGGTGTGGCGGCTAGCGGGGATCGACGTTATCCAGCGCCCGATTCGCCAGCAACGAACCCAGCTCGATCAATTGCTGGATCCCGAGGAGGACGTGGCGGTTGGAGCCCTCCATATCGAAAGCCAGTTCATTGACCATCGCATCGGCTGAGGCCAGGGTTTCGCTGAGGTTGGCCAGCAGGCATTCGTTGTCGAGGTCTTTCACGACGGTGAATAGCTGGCCGGGCTTGATGGTTTCTTTAGGTCTTGTTGGTTTGGGCTTTAGATAAAAGTCCAATGCGCGGGTAGCGGCTTCTTCGAGTTGCTTGGCGTTCAGGCCGTCCAGATAAGGAGAGTTGGGGTCTGCTTCTGGAGGGTTTGGCGTTATTTTGAACATTTACTAAGTCCTTAAGTGAAGCTGTAACCCTCTAGCTACTAAACAGAAGGGTGGCAGCTGTACGCAGGTTAGTAGACCGGGGACTTAGCAAGCCGGCGCGCCCGAAGGCGCCCTGCGCACAACCGCCATCAAATACAGGCATGAAAACGCCTGATTGATAGGAGCCATACACCTTGCTAAATACACCGAGCTACTAAACCCGACCACTGATGGGCAGTGGCAGGCAAACGATAGAGCCCGGGGGCAAGGCGCACAAGCCGGCGGATTCTGGCGTAGTTGTAGGCAAAGGCGCAAGGATGTGTGGCTTGGTGGAAAGCTAAGGGACAGCGAATAAACACCCCCCCGAACTCACCCAAAAACCCGTGGCGAGGGAGCTTGCTCCCGCTCGGTTGCGCAGCAACCGCAATCGGTTGATGCGATATTTCTGTAGGAAAACTTGCCTTTCAGGGGCCGCCGCCGAGCTCGTCCGCCATTCGACTACGGCATGCTCATCAGCGTCATTCTCAGCCGCTTGATCAGTTTCGGGGTCTTGAGGCAATCGGCCGGGCGTTTGTCGCCCAGGGCGGGCACGGACCGTTCCAGCCACTGTAGCGCTCTCTCGCGTCCCATTTTCCCGCAGAGCACGACGGCCATGTCCAGGTTGTCATCCATGGCCTTGGCCAGTTCCCGGGCGTCATCGTTGAGGTAATCCTCTTCGTACACTTGCACGAAATTCTGCCAATCGGCATCACCGACGTATTCGTCTTCCAAGCCCATTCTAAAAACCTTCGAAAGAGATCAAGTTGCTGCCGGTCGGGTTTCGGGCCGACGGCGCCAGGATCCCATCATAGCCGTTGGCCTTGGCCCAGGCGCCGATCTGATGGGTCTGGGTGTATTTGTTGCCGGTGATGCTTTTGAGGGATACACCCAGTTGCTTGCGCACATCGGCCCGGGTCAGGTCCAGGACGTTATTGAGTTGCACTTTTTTGCGCACTAGCACCCGCGTGGACAGGTCGACGCCCCCGTGGGCGGGAAAAGAGCATTGCCAATGCCCTCGCATATATTGCTCAACCCCTTGTCAGCCCCGGTCTTGCTCATGGCGAGGCCGACCACGGCGCCCACCACCGCGCCGAGCAGGAAGCAACCCAAGCCGCCGGTTGCAACAGTAATACCCGTGGCCGCCACCACGGCAGTCGTCGCCACCGCGGTGATCGCTATGTTCGCGGCCACTTCCAGGACGCCGCCGAGGATATCGGCCATCATCGAGGTGTGGTTCAGCGCGTCGCCTAGCCGGGCGGCCCAGAGTGCATCAGACATGCAATGTGCTCATCAAGCCGGGACGTCGAATACCAGCGAGCCCTTGATCGTCGCCCAATGCGCCGCTTCGGCATCGCCCAGTTTCTCGGCTTTGACGTAACTCAGGGCAAGCATCTTGCGCGTGCCCGGCAATACCAGCGCCAGTTGATACTGGAAGACTTTTTCGTTGCCCTTGTTGAACTGGCTGCGCAATTCAATGGCTTCGACTTCCTGGTTGGCGCCCACGCGCAGGGTGGCGCCCGGTTGGCAGCGCAAGTCCTGGACTTGTTTTTCCAGGCGCTTGAGCTGGTCGTCGAGGTTGCTTTGCAGGGTTTCGCCCTCGGCCAGCAGGCTGCGGCTGACGATCAGGGAGGTGCCCAGCTCGGGAAACTTGAGGATGTTGATCGAGGCGTCGAGCAACTCGCTGGGCGGCAGTTGAAGTTGGAATTCGTTGAGGCGGTAAGTCATGGCGCATAAATCTCGAAATTAGCCCTTGGGGAACGCGGCGCTGATGTTGGCGTCGATACTGCCCTTGACGCCTTGGCCGTCCGGCGTGGCACCGGGGCCGCCGCCATTGTTCAGGTGCAGCACGCCGCCGGTGTTGAACTCGGCGTCGCCGCTGGCATAGAAGCTGATCTGCACGCCGGTCAGGTTGATCTGGCCGCTGGCGTTGAGCTCCAGAATGCTTTCACCGCACACCAGGCGCAGGTTCTCGCCCACTTCGATGACGTAGCTCTGGCTGATGCTGTCAGTCTTGCGCTGGCCCACCGAGAGGATGTCCTCCTGCTTGACGATGCGCAGGCGGTTGTTGCCGATGGTCACGGTTTCGTTGTGGCCGATGCTCTTGTTGCGGTCGTGGCCCACCGAATGGCTCTCGTCCACCTCGACCACGATGTCCTGGTTGCGCTCGGCATGGATGTACAGTTGCTCGGCGCCTTTTTTGTCTTCCATGCGGATTTCGTTGAAGTTCGCCGGCGTGCCGCCCTTGCTTGAACGGCTTTTCATGCCGCTCTGGGTGGCGTTCTCGGGCAAATCGTAGGGCACGGTCTGCTCGGCGTTGTACACGCGACCGGTGATGATCGGCCTATCGGGATCACCTTCAAGGAAGCTGACAATCACTTCCTGGCCGATGCGCGGAATCTGCATCGAGCCCCAGTTCTTGCCGGCCCAGGATTGCGACACACGAATCCAGCAAGAGCTGTTCTCGTTGGATTGGTCGTGACGGTCCCAATAGAAATGCACCTTCACCCGGCCGAACTGATCGGTCCAGATTTCCTCGCCCTTGGGCCCGACCACCATTGCGGTTTGCGGGCCCTTGACGATGGGGCGGTGGGTGATCGCCATCGGGCGAAAGCTCTGCTGGGCGTCGATGCAGGTCAGGCTGCTTTCGAATTGCGCCGAAGGCGCGCCGACGCCGCTTTCACCGCTTTCCTGGGAGAGGTAATAACGCGCGCCGACAATCAGGTATTCGCGGTTCTGGTCCTGGCGCGTGAAGCCAGTGAGGCTGAACAGATGCCCCGAGCCCAGGCCCCGGGCGTTGCCTGCCAACTCGACTTGTTCATGCAGGGTCTGCAAGGCTTCGATGCGGGTGCGGGCGTAGTGTTCGCCGTCTTCGCTCTGCACGTAGGTGCCCGGGTAGTCGAACAGCGGATAGTCGCCAGCGGCGTGCGGCCGGGGCATGGCCGAGCGCACGTCGATGCGTGCGCTGGGGCGCTGGAAATCATAGTCGTTAAGTTCCAGCGAACCCGGCTGGACTTCCTGCGCCAGGTGCCAGTCGTGGATGTGGTCGCGTTCGCGCTGCTGCTCGTTCTTCGGGTAATAAGGCACCGATCCGTAGCCGGGCGCGGCGGTGTGGGCGCCGTAGGCGTCGGCCAGCACCAGCACGTGGCGGCCCTGCTCATGGCGGAAGAAGTAATAGATGCCTTCCTGTTCCATCAGACGGCTGACGAAGTCGAAGCTGGTCTCGCGGTACTGGACGCAGTATTCCCACTCGCGATAGGGCCGGCTGAGGGCGTCTTCGAAATCGGAAAAACCCAGGTCGCGGAACACTTGCTTGATGATCTGCGGGATGGTCAGGTTCTGGAAAATCCGGCAGTCCGAGGTGCGCGTCAGCAGCCACAGCCACGGGCGCAAGGTGGCTTGATAACTGGCGAACTGGCCCTGGTCGACGTTCTGGCTGAAGCGCGCGACGATGCCGTGGAAATGCCGCTCGCCACCGCCATCGAGTTGCAGGCTCACGCACATCGGCTTGCCGAGTACCTGGTTGAGGTCGATGGCGTTGTCCAGCGAATGCAGCTGCAACTCATAGTTGAACAGCCGCCCCAGCTCTTCGCCGCCGCCCATATCCTTGAGCAACAGCACCTCGGGACCCAGGGGGCTGGTGATCTTGGCCAGGCGGGAGGCTTGATTCAATAGCATGGGTCGTCCTTATCGCTGCCGCAGTCCTTTGGATGCTGCGCAAGATTGCCGGCTTTCGAGGCTGAAGATCAAGCGATCGCGCCCTTCGACAGCCCGTGCACAGGCAGGTAATCACCGGAGAAGTGACGCTGATCGCATAATGTAGTTTGTTACGCGGGGCAGAGGAACCCGGTTCTTGATTGTTGCCAGGCATTACTTGAATATCTGCTCCTTCGCGCGTCACCTCACGTCCATGGAAAGCGATTACTGTGACTTCCTACCGCATTCAAGAAGCCGATCTCGACATCCCCGATGCCTGGCAAGACCAGAGCATCAATATTTTCAAGCTGCCGGCTATCGGTCCTGCCAAAGAAGCCAGTTTTGTGATCAGCCGCGACGCCAGCCAGGGCGACGCGCCCTTTGCCGAGTACGTGGATCGCCAACTCAAGAGCGCGGAGCAGCAATTGCCGGGTTTTAAGCTGGTCCAGCGCTGGGACACGGTGTTGCAGGGGCTCACGACCACGTTGCTCGATTACACCTGGCAACGCGAGGGGCGCGACCTGATGCTGCGCCAGGTGTTCATCGAGCGTAAGCCGGCGGTGCTGATCACCACCTTGACCACGACCCCGAACGACTTCCCTTATCACGAGCCGGCCTGGAAGCTTGCGATGCATTCGTTCAAGCCACAGCCTCCGATTGCTTGAGCATCGATACGACCCACTGAGCACTCAGTCACATCAGTAAGGTAGTTGCGCGCAATGGATGCACAGGCAGCAGCACGTCTGGGAGATGAAATCGCCCACGGGTTCGGGTTGGCCGCGATGGTCGCCGGCGCCGTGGCCGGCGCCTTGATCGGCGCGGCGGTCGTTGCCGCGACGGTCGCCACCGGCGGCGTGGCCCTGGCGATCATGGCCGGCTCGATTGCCGCCGGCGGCTTGTCGATGTTCCAGATCGTCAAGGGCCTCTCCACCATCTTCAACCTGCCCGAACCCACCACGGGGGCGTTGATCATGGGCAGCTTCAACGTCTACATCAACGACCGCAATGCCATGCGGGCGGGCGAAGACGTTTCGTCGTCCTGCACCGGGCTGCCGATGAACCATCCGATCTGGCCCTTTCCGGTGCTGATCGCCGAAGGCAGCGCCACGGTGTTCATCAACGGTAAACCGGCGGCGCGCCTGCACAGCAAAATGGTCTGCGGTGCCCACATCAAGACGGGTAGTCCGAACACCTTTATCGGCGGGCCGACGGTGTCGGTGGCGTTTGTGCTGGACCTTGAAGGGTGGATGCATTCCGGGTTGGAAGTGTTGGGGTTGGCGGCGGCGGGCGGAGCCTTGTTGCTCGCGGCTTTTGCCGGCGCTGCCGCTTTCTTCGGCGCCCTCGCCGTCGGTGGTGCGTTGTATGTCGGCATGGAGCTGCTAGGTGATTTGGGCGACCGTCTCGGCCCCGGCTATCGGGACTTGTTCCAAGGCGTGGCAGGCATGGCCCTGCTCGGTGCTGGTCCGAAGCTGGCACGTAAGCCCATGACGGCGGCCGAGCGAACGATCCTGGCTCGTCAGCGACAGGAGCAGATGCTCAAGGACAATCGAGGATTCAACATTAGCCCGACGGCATGGGATACATACCCTACGATTGGCCGGGCCGGTACTTTTGTTTCTGACAAAAAAGGCATCACCGACGTTATCGGGAATTTTTCGGGTCGTTCCAAGATCACCATCAGTGGTAAAAAAGCTGCAGAACTGGAGCGCGCCTTTGGTTTGGAAAAAGATGCGCTTAAAGGCGGATTCAAGATCAGGCAGGTCGATGATGTCGTGGGGCGCATGCCCAGAAGTCCGATGGAGGGGAACCAATATTTCCTGGGACCAGGCAAACACTTGCCAGGTGGAGCTCCAGAAATGGTTGTCGAATCGATTCCAACCAAGGATGCGGACGGTATTACCACTTTAACCGAGGTATTTGTCAGTGATTAATGATGTGTTGAAGGCGTACGTGGAAAAAGCGGACGGTGACGTGATTCGTGTTCAAGTCATCGATAACGCCTTGGATTCGCCTTTGCGGACCATTGGTTTTTCGAATGCGGCAGAGAAAGATAGCTACGTTCTGCAGGTCGCGGACAACAAGCAAAAGGCCAAGGTGTTCGATGAACTCCGTTCATTAGGCGTGGCCTTTTCTGCGGGCAAGGAATGGTGCCCGTCCGAAGTGTTCGAATACCTTCGCGATGAGCAATTGCTGAGCGGCAAGTACCTGCGAGTCGCATGGACGCAGCCCGGTCAGTACCGGCTTACGAACGAGTGAAATTTGCGTCCTTGGACAACGTATTACTGCTGGCCCTGGCCAATGACGAGTTGGATAAATTCCTCGTCGGCGAGCCGTTCTATTTTCAAGAAGCCAAGAATGACAATGCTGAACCGCAGAACGTCGTCGCGGCTTTCGATCAACTTGTGCTGCGTTATTGGCAACAAACTCACGACAGTCAGTTTCCCGGGCGCTTCGTGGCGGCTTTGCTCAAGATTCTCGCGACCTACCCTGACCGCAATCGGGCGATTTATGTCGCTGCGGTGTGGGTCTGGTACTACCAGTTTTGCCTGAGCAAAAAGCAGGCACGACCCGAGGGGCTTTATGCCGACCTCTTCGAGATCGACATGGGCGCCGTGGCGCTGGCCCTTCAGAGGCAGCTTGAGCTCAACAAGGCTGAGTTGGTCCAGGATACGCGTTGGGCCGGTGCCAGTTGGAACAGCCAGAACGGTTTGTGGGGGCCACTGATGCGCACAGCCCTGGTCGTCCGGGACAAGCTGGGCGGCCCTGATTTTGTGCCGGCCAATCTCTGAGCGATTGATTCTGTATTCGGGGCTATCGGTGAATCCGTGGCGAGGGAGCTTGCTCCCGTTTGACCGGGCTGGCGCTCCAGTGCGAAGCGCTCACAAAAGGGGCTGCTACGCAGCCCAGCGGGAGCAAGCTCCCTCGCCACGGTGAACCTCAGGGCTTAGCCTTCGCCGGGAACAGCGCCTTCACCGCCGCGTCGATAACGCCCTTGATGCCCTTGCCCTTGGGATCCACTTCGCTGGCGCCACCGGAGTTGAGGTCCAGGCGCCCGCCGGTGTCGATGTTGCCGTTGCCACTGGCGTAGATGTTGAACGCGGTGCCCGAGATGTTGATCTCGCCACTGGCGTTGAACTCCAGCACGCTCTTGCCACACACCAGTCGAATCTGCGAGCCCGCCTCCACGAGGTATTGGGTGCTGATGCTGTCGCTCTTGGTTCCGCCGACGAGCAGGGCATCGTTGCACTGCACGGCCCGCAGTCGGTCTTCGCCAATCCGCACGGTTTCATTGCGGTCGATGTTCTTGCGCCGGTCGCGGCCCACCCAGTGGCTTTCATCCACTTCCACGGCAATGTCCTGGTTGCGCTCGGCGTGGATGTACAGCTGCTCGGCGCCTTTCTTGTCTTCCATGCGGATTTCGTTGAAGTTCGCCGGCGTGCCGCCCTTGCTTGAACGGCTTTTGGTGCCGCTCTGCGTAGCATTGGCGGGCAGCGCATAAGGTACGGTTTGCTCGGCGTTGTACACCCGACCGGTGATGATCGGCCGATCGGGGTCGCCTTCGAGAAAGCTGACGATCACTTCCTGGCCAATGCGCGGGATCTGTACCGAGCCCCAATTTTTCCCGGCCCAAGCCTGCGACACTCGAATCCAGCAAGAGCTGTTCTCGTTGGATTGGTCGTGACGGTCCCAGTAGAAATGCACCTTCACCCGGCCGAACTGGTCGGTCCAGATTTCCTCGCCCTTGGGGCCGACCACCAATGCGGTTTGCGGGCCCTTGACGATGGGGCGGTGGGTGATCGCCATCGGGCGAAAGCTCTGCTGGGCGTCGATGCAGGTCAGGCTGCTTTCGAACTGTGCCGACGGCGCGCCGACGCCACTCTCGCCGCTTTCCTGGGACAGGTAATAACGCGCGCCGACGATCAGGTATTCGCGGTTCTGGTCCTTGCGACTGAAGCCAGTGAGGCTGAACAGATGCCCCGACCCCAGGCCCCGGGCATTACCCGACAACTCGATCTGCTCATGCAATGTCTGCAGGGCTTCGATGCGGGTGCGGGCGTAGTGCTCGCCATCCGAGCTTTGCACATAGGTGCCGGGATAGTCATACAGCGGATAGTCGCCAGCGGCGTGCGGGCGGGGCATGGCCGAGCGCACGTCGATGCGGGCGCTGGGCCGCTGGAAGTCGTAGTCGTTGAGCTCCAGCGAACCCGGCTGGACTTCCTGGGCCAGATGCCAATCGTGGATGTGATCGCGCTCGCGCTGTTGCTCGTTCTTCGGATAGTAGGGCACCGATGCATAGCCGGGCGCACGGGTGTGGGCGCCATAGGCGTCGGCCATCACCAGCACATGGCGACCCTGCTCATGACGGAAAAAGTAGTAGATGCCTTCCTGTTCCATCAGGCGACTGACGAAGTCGAAACTCGTCTCGCGGTACTGCACGCAGTATTCCCACTCGCGATAGGGATGACTCAAGGCATCTTCGAAATCGGAAAAGCCCAGGTCGCGGAACACCTGCTTGATGATCTGCGGGATGGTCAGGTTCTGGAAAATCCGGCAATCAGAGGTGCGCGTCAGCAGCCACAGCCAAGGCCGCAGCGTGGCCTGGTAACTGGCGAATTGGCCCTGGTCGACGTTCTGGCTGAAGCGCGCAACGATGCCATGAAAATGTCGCTCGCCACCGCCGTCCAGCTGAACGCTTACGCACATCGGCTTGCCGAGTACCTGGTTGAGGTCGATGGCATTGTCCAGCGAGTGCAGCTGCAACTCGTAGTTGAACAGCCGCCCCAGCTCTTCGCCGCCGCCCATGTCCTTGAGCAGCAGTACCTCAGGTCCGAGGGGGCTGGTGATCTTGGCCAGGCGGGAGGCTTGGTTGAATAACATCGAGGTTCTCATGCTGATTAGTAACTGAAGGAGCGCAATCTAATGTGGGAGCGGGCTTGCTCGCGAAGGCGGTGTGTCAGGCAACATCAATGGCACTGACAGATTGCATTCGCGAGCAAGCCCGCTCCCACAGGGGTTATGCGGTGTTCCTTCGGGTCAGGCCGCGTCGCTGAAATCGTACTTCAGTTCGTTGTCCACGGCACTGATCCGCACACCGGCCAGGGCCTTGCCTTCGAGCATGCGAGTCAGGAACTCGCGGCTCATGTCCGGCAGCAGGCTGTTGGTCAGGATGGTGTCGATCATGCGCCCGCCGCTTTCGGTTTCGGTGCAACGCGAGACGATCAGGTCGATCACCGCGTCGTCGTAGTCGAAGGCCACTTTGTGGGTGCTCTCCACGCGCTTCTTGATGCGGTTGAGTTGCAGGCGGGTGATGGCCTTGAGCATCTCGTCGCTGAGCGGGTAGTACGGAATCGTCACCAGGCGGCCGAGCAGGGCCGGCGGGAAAATTTCCAGCAGCGGTTGGCGCAAGGCCTTGGCGATTTCTTCCGGCTCGGGCACGTTCTGCGGGTCCTTGCAGACCTGGGCGATCAGCTCGGTGCCGGCGTTGGTGGTCAGCAGGATCAAGGTGTTCTTGAAGTCGATCACCCGGCCTTCGCCGTCCTCCATCACGCCCTTGTCGAACACCTGGAAGAAGATCTCGTGCACGTCCGGGTGGGCTTTTTCCACCTCGTCCAGCAGCACCACGCTGTACGGTTTGCGCCGCACGGCTTCGGTCAGCACGCCGCCTTCGCCGTAGCCGATGTAGCCCGGTGGCGCGCCCTTGAGGGTGGACACGGTGTGGGCTTCCTGGAACTCGCTCATGTTGATGGTGATGACGTTCTGCTCGCCGCCGTACATGGCTTCGGCCAGGGCCAGGGCGGTTTCGGTCTTGCCCACGCCGGAGGTGCCGGCGAGCATGAACACGCCAATCGGCTTGCTCGGGTTATCGAGGCCGGCGCGGGAGGTCTGGATGCGCTTGGCGATCATCTGCAAGGCATGGTCCTGGCCGATGATGCGTTTCTTCAGGTGCTGGTCGAGGTTGAGCACGGTTTCCAGTTCGTTGCGGGCCATGCGGCCCACCGGGATACCGGTCCAGTCGGCGACCACCGAGGCCACGGCCTGGTAATCAACGGTTGGCAGGATAAGCGGGTTCTCTCCTTGCAGGGCGGTCAGGCGCTGTTGCAGGTCCACCAGTTTCTCGCGCAGTTCGTGACTTTCGTTGTCGGAAGCTTCGCTGCTGTCTTCGCTGTCCACCACGCCAACGCGTTCGCGCAGGGTGGCGCGGGTTTCCAGCAATTCGTCCACCAGGGTTTTCTCTTCGGCCCAGCGGCTTTCCAGTTCGGCCAGGCGTTCGCGCTCAGCGCTCAGCAGGCTTTCGCTGTGGGTCTGGCGAGTGCCGATGACCACGCCAATCGCGTGTTCGCGGGCGATGATCTGCAGCTCGGTTTCCAGTGCTTCGATGCGCCGGCGGCTGTCGTCCACTTCGGCCGGCACGGCGTGCAGGCTGATGGCGACGCGGGCGCAGGCGGTGTCCAGCAGGCTGACGGATTTGTCCGGCAACTGGCGCGCGGGAATGTAGCGGTGGGACAGCTTGACCGAGGCTTCCAGGGCTTCGTCGAGGATCTGCACCTGGTGGTGTTTTTCCATGGTCGAGGCCACGCCGCGCATCATCAGCAGGGCTTTGTCTTCCGACGGCTCGGCCACTTGCACCACTTGGAAACGACGGGTCAGGGCCGGGTCTTTTTCGATGTGCTTCTTGTACTCGGCCCAGGTCGTGGCGGCCACGGTACGCAAGGTGCCGCGGGCCAGCGCCGGCTTGAGCAGGTTGGCCGCGTCGCCCGTGCCGGCGGCGCCACCGGCACCCACCAGGGTGTGGGCTTCGTCGATGAACAGGATGATCGGCTTCGGCGAGGCCTGGACGTCTTCGATGACCTGGCGCAGGCGCTGTTCGAATTCACCTTTCATGCTCGCGCCGGCCTGCAACAGGCCTACATCGAGGCTGCGCAGTTCCACGTCCTTGAGGGACGGCGGCACGTCGCCGGCGACGATGCGCAGGGCGAAGCCTTCGACCACGGCGGTCTTGCCCACGCCGGCCTCACCGGTGAGGATCGGGTTGTTCTGCCGGCGGCGCATGAGAATGTCCACCAGTTGGCGGATCTCTTCGTCACGGCCAACTATGGGGTCGAGCTTGCCGCTGCGGGCCTGCTCGGTGAGGTCGACGGTAAAGCGCTTGAGGGCTTCCTGTTTGCCCATCGCACTGGGGGCCATGGCGCCGCTGGCTTCGCCCGGCACGCTGCCCGCGTTGAAACCGTCGCTGGCGGTCAAGGCGTTTTCCGGCGAGTCGCCGACGTATTCGTCAAAGCGTTCGCTCAGGGCTTCGACCTTGACCTTGTCGAACTCCGACGACAGGCCCAGCAGCGCATGGCGCAGGCTCGGCGTCTTGAGGATGCCGAGCACCAGGTAACCGGTGCGCACCTGGCTTTCGCCGAACATCAGGCTACCGTAGACCCAGCCGCGTTCCACGGCTTCTTCGACATGGGAGGACAGGTCGGTGATCGACGTCGAACCCCGTGGCAAACGGTCCAGGGCCTCGGTCAGGTCACGGGCCAGGCGCGCCGGCTCGATGTTGAACTGGCGGATGATGCGGTGCAGGTCCGAGTCCTGCAATTGCAGCAACTGATGAAACCAGTGGGCCAGTTCCACGTAAGGGTTACCGCGCAACTTGCAGAATACGGTGGCGGCTTCGATGGCTTTGTAGGCCACGCTGTTGAGTTTGCCGAACAACGCGGCGCGACTGATTTCACCCATGCTCATGGCTCCTTGAGGTCTGTGAGGTGTTGGCCTGTTCGGCGTAATGCCTGGCCAGTATTAGATCGTTGGCATCTTTTTCAGGACGTCCCAGCCAGGTGTTGAAGCCCAGGCGGAAACGGCCATTGAGTTGTAGTGCGGGCACTTCGGGCTGTTCCAGGACCAGGTTGAGGTCCCAGTCCAGCTCGTGGCCCAGGTATTCGGCGACCCAGGCCACCAGCTCGTTGAACGGTTGGCTGCCGGGCAGCATGCCCATGTAGTCGACGAGCTTGAGCGGCCCCAGGCGAATGCGGAATTTGTGCTGGCGATCCCAGACGAACCGGCCCAGGCAGAAGTCCACGCCCAGTTGAGCGTTGACGCCCACGCGGCTGCGTTCCGGTAGTTCCAGCCATTGACCGACGTATTCTTCGATCTCCACCGGCAGGCCGAAGTACTCGCTGAGGATCGCCTTCAAGCCGTCCGGGTAACGGGTTTGCGCCGAGAGGTGGCCGCTGTAGTGCAGCTTCGCCGTGTCGGGGATCAGCCCCTGGTTGAGCAAGCTCGGCATGCCCCGGCCGCTGAGTGCCGCCAGGCGCGCCGACCAATAGTCATCGTCCGGGCGATCATGGCTGACCGTTGGCCGCGCTTCGGCCCAGGCCCGGTAGAACAGGCTGAGCAGGCGATGGTGGAACACATCGAGGAAGCGCTTGCTGGTGCTGTCGCCATTGTTGCGCTGACGCTCGCGCACGTATTCGGTGATGTGCAGCGGCATCGGGCCGTTGGGGCCGCCGAGGCCGAAGAAGAACTGCTCCAGGCGCGCGGGCGTACCGTCGCCGCCCGGTTGCACCGAGGCAAGGGTGGCCGGGGCGAAGGTGCAGTCGGCCTGTTGCCCGAGGCGCAACGGGTCATCGGCCAGGCGCAGGGAATGGCCCAGGCGCGGCAGCTCGGGGGTTTCGCATTCGATGCGCCGCAACGCCTGGAAGAAGTCGTATTCCCAGGGTTCCTGGTGCATCGCTTCCAGGGTACTCACAGGGTCGGACGACGTCCGGGCTTGGCTTTCCATCGCATGATCTCGCCGCGTTCGGTGGTACGGATCACCGTCTCGGTAAAACTGTTGATCGACACGTAGCGTGCCAGGAAGCGTTCCAACACCGCGCCGAGCAGGAACACCCCGGTGCCGCGAAACGCGTTTTCATCGAATTCCAGGGTGATCTCCAGGCCACGTCCGAAGACGATCGGGCCAGGCATCGGCAGGCGTCGGGTGCAGGGCTTGCTGCTGACCTCGCGCAAGCCTTCGATCTGCAATTGCAGCGCCGCGTCGTTGCTGTCGCCATACAGGCGCAGCAGTTCGCGCAGGGCGGCGGCGCCTTGGCCTTGTTCGCTCAACGACAAGTAGTTCAGCGACAACTGGCTGATCAGCCGCCAGGCCTTGGCGTCGTGGGCATGGCTGGCCCGCGGCCGACTGGGCCCGGCGACGCAGCGCACCGCGCCCACCGGGGCACTGTCGGCGAGGGTGAAGTCGGTCTTGCCGTTGCCGACACTCATGAACAGCGGCAGGTCGCGGTTGGTGCACAACGCGGTCACGCCCAGCTGGCGCAGGTCGTGGCGGTAGGGCGCTTGCTGGCTGTCCACCAGGCTGACAAAGGTCTCGCTGCCGACATAGGTCGAGCGCGGCCCGTTGCGGCGCTGGTCGCTGGACAGCACGCGGGGTTCGCGCCGTACGGTGTAATAGGCCTTGTCGCGCCCATAGCGGGACGGATCGCGCACGGCATAGAACGGCAGGAACGGTTGCTCCGGCCCGGTGCCGTGGCCGGTCAGCCCGGTCAGCGAATGCACTTCGAAATCCATCGGCCGGGTGCGGTCGGCAATCACGTGGTGTTCATTGACCCGGTCCGACAAGTGAATGCGGTCCAGGCGCTTGGGAAACAGGTTGATCGCCGGGGTGCAGAACGGCAGGAACTGCGAGGCGCCGACGCTGCCTTCCAGGCTCGGATCATGGCGGTCGAACAGCACGATCAACTCCAGTTCCTGGCCGTCGCAGCGCTTGACTGCGCGACTCAACTGGGTGAAGTCGACAAACAGGAAACGGTGGGGCAGGGCGAAGTATTCCTGCAACAGGCGATAGCCCTGGAACGCCCGCGACACCACTGGCAGGGCGGCTTCGGCGTCATCGAAACCCTGGGAGCGCAACGCATCCTGCGGCAGCCGCTCGACCCAATTGCCGCCCGGCTGGCGCGCAAACACCGCGCAGGCGTTACCCAACAGTTGCTCGTAAAGGCGGAAGGGTTGCTCGTCTGCACCGCTGAGGTACAGCGGCAGGTTGTCCAGGGCCAGGCTGTTGAACGGCAGCTCGGCGCCGGTGCGCAGGGTCAGGCGCAGGCCAGCCTTGGCTTTCGGTTCGCTGGCGGCCAGGCGTCCAAGCACGGCGGACGGGTTGCCGAAATACTCGGCCTGGCTGACCTGCAGCGGCCACAACGTCACCGCGTGGGCAGTGCGGTACTCGCAGCAGGTCTGGGATTCGCGACCCAGGGCGGCGCGCAGGATGGTATCGCGGGGCAGCGGGAAACCACTGCTCAGCGAGCCTTCGTCCGGGTCGGCCTGCATCTGCACCACAGTCATCGATGGCGTCGGCGCCAGGTAGTGCGGGTAGGCGATTTCCAGCAGGTTGTGGGTGAAGGTCGGGTACTCGGCGTCGAGCTTGAGTTGCACCCGTGCCGTCAGATAGGCGAAGCCTTCCAGCAGGCGCTCGACATACGGGTCGGCGCAGTCCATGCCGGCCAGGGTCAGCCGACTGGCGATCTTCGGGTATTCCTTGGCGAACTCCGCGGCGCTTTCGCGCACGTGGTGCAGTTCCTGGTTGTACAGCTCCAGCAGGCGCGGGTTCATGGGCGTCTCCGCTGGTCGGCGTTGACCACGCGTACGTGGCCGGTTTCCAGGTCCAGGTCGGTTTGCAGCATCAGGCGCAACGGCACTGGCTGCGCCCAGAGGTCGCCTTCGATCTCGAAGCTCAGGGCGTTGTGGTTCATCTCGGCTGTCGCCCGGGCCCGCACGCGCAAGGTGTGGCGCAGGATGCGCGGCTCGAACGTGGCGATGGCCTGGTGGATCAGGGTTTCCAACGCGGGGACGTCAACGTTCGAAGCACTGTTGCCCGCCAGCGCCGGCAGCCCGAAATTCACCACCGACGTGCCCGCCGCCGTGTGCAGCGTGGCATCGTCGTCGAGCAGCGAGGTGGTGTTGAGCAGCCACGCCAGGTCACGCAACACCGAGGCTTTCAACTGGGTAAGGGAAAGTACGCGCTTGTCGGCGCTTTCCTTGGGATTGGTCGGATCGTCGTCGGTCAGCCGGTCCAGCAGGGACGGTTGCAGGCGATCACGGGTGGCGATTTCGGTTACCACTTAAAGAGCGCCGTATACATCTTTTGATCCCATTGGCCGGGGCCACAGGAGGCGAACTGGCTGACATCCGACACCTCCAGCTTTTCCTTGACCAGGCGTACTGCTTGAATCTTGGTCAAGCAATCACGGCTGGGAGCGGGCATGTGTTCGCTGCGTTCGACCAAGAAAATCGGCACTTGATTGAACGTCTCCACACGCAGTTGCTTGTCCGGAGCCAGGCTGAACTGGCAAGGCCATTCCATATCGAGCGTCAGCTGGCTCTGGTCAGGTTTAACGAGCGTACAGCGACCTTGAACGTCGATCAGGCTCACCGGATGCCCGACGAAAACTGCCTGCGTTGGGGCTGCCGGAGCGACTGTTGCCTGCCCGGCGCACGCGCTTAGACTGACGAGGCTTGCCGCCAGCGCCGCAAGAAACAAAGGGCCGCGCATCACGAAAGCTCCCAGAACCAAATGGCCTTGGATCTTGAGAACAGATCACCGCTCTTGGTCAGGCCACGGTTCCACAGGTCGATGTGATCACCCGTAGGTCGGCCGGCAGTATCGCTGCTCTGTTGGTAGCAGTCTTTGAAGAAGATGATTCCGGTCTTGCCCATCAGTGTCGTGCGGTCTGCCACGCTGGTGGTGTAGACCTTCGGCGGGCCGAGGCGGTTCTTCTTCCAGAGCCAGTTGGCCAATGACTCCGCGCCGCGGGCATGTCCATGGGCGCATTTGGGATCCAGCGTATAAGTCGATGAGTTGACCGGTAAGGTCTTTTCCCCGCACAAGGCGATACTCATGCGAATAGCGCACTGGTTGATATAGGGACCGTCGCAAGCCGGACTGGCGGACGGGTAGGGCGGATAACTGTTCCACAAATTGATAAACGAAGGCTTGGCCATGACTCAGACACCGGACAGGAAAGGATGGGATGCGAGCAAGCACCAAACACCCCCGGTGCGTGGCACCGGGGGTGTGTTTGATTACACCTTGACGTTCTGACGGATGTTCCAGCCGAACTTGACCGGGCCGCCTTCCTTGGTGCCGTCGGCTTTCTGCGGCTGGTAGTCGACCAGCACCTTGGCGAAGTTCAGGGTGATGTTTTCAGTCAGGCGATCATCGCTGCCCGAGCCACCGGTGCTCAGGGAAGTGATCAGCACTTCTTCCAGGTTGATGATCATGTACTCGACCTGGTTTTCACCGCCGGCCTTGCGCACGGTCAGCTTGACCTTGTCGACGTGCTTGCCGCTGGCGCAGTGCATCATCAGGTTCGGCGAAGCCTTGTCGACGTACTTGGTCAGCGACAGGTCCTGGATGTTGACCTTGCCCGCGCCACCGCCGCTGCCGACGTGCATGTTGCCGGACTGGGACATGCCCCAGCTCCAGTTCAGGACGTCGATCTCGTCCTTGTGGGCCTTGTCCATGGACTCGCCCTTGATGTCGCCAATCTTGATGAAAATATCAACAGCCATGTTTTCTCCCTGTGTGGTCTCTACCACATTGTTTGGTTGACGCTGACCTTGCGAAATTACTTTGAATGTCAGTCAAGACACCGAACCTGTGGGAGCGGGCTTGCTCGCGAATGCGGTGGGTCAGTCGACATCGATGCTGGCTGATCGACCGCCTTCGCGAGCGAGCCCGCTCCCACACAGGAGCGAGCCCTTTCCAACAGAACCTCTGTTTATGCGCCCTTGGCCGAAGGCAGTTTCGATACCAGGCGCAGCGACACGGTCAGCCCTTCGAGCTGGTAGTGCGGGCGCAGGTAGAACTTGGAGTTGTAGTACCCCGGGTTGCCTTCGACTTCTTCGACGATCACTTCGGCGGCAGCCAGTGGGTGCTGGGCCTTGGTGGTCTCGGTGGAGTGCGCCGGATCACCGTCGACGTAGTTGAGGATCCAGTCCTGCAACCAGCGCTGCATCTCGTCCTTCTCTTTGAAGGAACCGATCTTGTCGCGCACGATGCACTTCAGGTAATGGGCGAAACGGCAGGTGGCGAACAGGTACGGCAGGCGCGCGGCCAGGTTGGCGTTGGCGGTGGCGTCCGGGTCGTCGTATTCGGCCGGTTTCTGCAGCGACTGGGCGCCGATGAACGCGGCGAAGTCGGTGTTTTTCTTGTGCAGCAGCGGCATGAAACCGTTCTTCGCCAGTTCCGCTTCACGGCGGTCCGAAATGGCGATCTCGGTCGGGCACTTCATGTCCACGCCACCGTCGTCGGTCGGGAACGTGTGGGCCGGCAGGTTTTCCACTTCACCGCCCGACTCCACGCCACGGATGCGCGAGCACCAGCCGAAGTGTTTGAAGGAACGGTTGATGTTCACCGCCATCGCGTACGCAGCGTTGGCCCAGGTGTACTTGGAGCTGTCGGCGCCGTCGGTATTTTCTTCGAAGGCGAAGGCTTCCACCGGGTCGGTCTTGGCGCCGTACGGCAGGCGCGCCAGGAAGCGCGGCATGGTCAGGCCGATGTAGCGCGAGTCTTCCGATTCACGCAGCGAACGCCAGCCGGCGTATTCCGGAGTGGTGAAGATCTTGGTCAGGTCGCGAGGGTTCGACAGTTCCTGCCAGGAACCCATGCCCATCACGGTGGGCGAAGCAGCGGCAATGAACGGTGCGTGCATCGCGGCGCAGACTTTCGACAGTTCGCCCAGCAGTTCCACGTCCGGTGGCGACTGGTCGAAGTAGTAGTCACCCACCAGGCAGCCGTAAGGCTCGCCGCCGAACTGGCCGTATTCTTCTTCGTACATCTTCTTGAAGATCGGGCTCTGGTCCCACGCGGTGCCCTTGAATTTCTTCAGGGTCTTGTGCAGGTCAGGCTTGGAGATGTTGAGCACGCGGATCTTGAGCTGCTCATCGGTCTCGGTGTTGTTGACCAGGTAGTGCAGGCCACGCCAGGCGCTTTCCAACTGCTGGAAATCCGGGTGATGGATGACCTGGTTGACCTGGGCGGTGAGCTTGGCGTCGATGGCGGCGATGATCGACTCGATCGACTTGATGGCATCGTTGGACACCAGGTCGGTCTGCGCCAGGGCCTGTTCGGCCAAGGTGCGCACGGCGGTCTCGACGGCTTCGCGGGCGCGTTCGGTCTTGGGTTTGAATTCTTGCAGCAACAGCGAGGCGAACTCGCTGGTTTCTTCGGTGGCGCCCAGGTTCTGGGGCTGATTGTCGCGTACCAAATCGTTCATGATCGTTAGTCCTTAAGCCTTGGGCTCTGCGTCGGCGGGCTTCGGCGCGCTCGCCAGGGCCTGCAACAGCGCTGGGTCCTTGATCGCCTTCATGATGATTTCCTCGGCGCCGGTCTTGCCGTCCATGTAGGTCAGCAGGTTGGCCAACTGAGTGCGCGCTTCGAGCAGCTTGTTCAGCGAATCGACCTTGCGCGCCACGGCTGCCGGGCTGAAGTCGTCCATGCTTTCGAAGGTCAGGTCCAGGCTCAGGTTGCCTTCGCCGGTCAGTTCGTTAGGCACATGGAACGCCACGCGCGGCTGCATGGCCTTGAGGCGCGAGTCGAAATTGTCGACATCGATCTCGAGGAACTTGCGATCGGCCACCGGTGCCAGAGGCTCGGCGGGCTTGCCGGCGAGGTCGGCCATGACGCCCATGACGAAGGGCAACTGGACCTTTTTCTCGGCGCCGTAGAGCTCGACGTCGTACTCGATCTGCACTCGAGGCGCGCGGTTGCGCGCGATGAATTTCTGAGAACTTTGCTTCGCCACGTTGCTGCTCCTGGTCGCTTGAGCGACGGTGTTGGCGTCATCGGGGGTACCTATGACGTGACTGCGTGATCCGCTCGCTTTTTATTCGCTTTCCGGGCCGCGCAGGTTTTCAAATTGACTCATGCCGTCGGGAATCAGATTGCGCACGATCGCCGCAAAGTCGGCGTGCACCAGATTCTTCGCCCGGTTCAACAGCACCGGCAGCGGGCTGGAGGGCTCGTGGCGGGTGTAGTACGCCAGGATCCGGTCCAGGCTGCGCAGCACGTCGTCACGGTTGTTGATTTCCCCCGGGACGGTACTGCCGCGCGGCGCGCTCGGTGCGCTGGGGTGTTCAGCCGGCGCGGTGTGGTCGGGTTGGACGGGATCGGCGAGGTCGCTGTCGCCGCTCTGTGGGGCGAACTGACCGAGAATCTGCAGGGCCATCTTCAGCGGTTGTTTCAACGGGCCGAGGTCCACGCCCTGGGCGGAACCGACCTGGTCGCTGACTTGCTGTTCGATGGTTTCGGCGGCGCTGCGGGCTTCCAGCAGGGCGGCACGGATGGTTTCCAACTGCTCGGGATCGCTGTCGAGCAGGGCCCCGGCAAGCTGTTCGGCACCGAGGCTTTCATCGGCAAAACTCTGCAAGCCGCTGGCATTGGCGGCGGCGCGCAGGCTGACGGCACCGAATGTCCGTGAGCGGGCCAGGATGCTTTCACGCAGCAAGCGAATGGTGACGTCCGAGGTCAGGCCGGCGAGGGCGTTGATGCGCACGGTGGGGTCGTTGTCGTCGTCGGCATCGAGGCGCGGATGCAGTTCTGCCCAGTATTGCTTGAGCAGCTCGCTGATCAGCGTCAATACGCGGGCGAGGC
This sequence comes from Pseudomonas alvandae, assembly GCF_019141525.1. GTDB lineage: Bacteria > Pseudomonadota > Gammaproteobacteria > Pseudomonadales > Pseudomonadaceae > Aquipseudomonas > Aquipseudomonas alvandae. The sequence continues at coordinate 67,125 of NZ_CP077080.1, read as the reverse complement.
CGGGAATGCCTTCCAGGGCCAGGGAGCTTTGCAACAGGAAATGGGTGATGCGCAGGTCTTTGCTGCGTTGCAGCAGGTCCAGGCTCTGTTGCTGGATGCTGCGCCACTCGGGAGGTTCGGCAGGCAGGATCGAATCGCCCATGCTGCGCTCGGGTTGGCCCCGAGAGTCGCGTTCCAGGCGCAAGAAATCCGCGTCATATTCCAGGTCTTCACCGCAAGGCGAATTCGCGGAAACGGCGGCGAGCAACAAAGGCACATCCACTTGGATCGATCTCCCTATCACCCGCTGAAGAAGTCGGGCAGTGCACACGCAAGTTTCGGATGAAACTCCACATGTTCCTTGATGATAATGGCGCTATAAGTGCGAGATGATCTTAAAGTGCCATCATGTATATTCAAGAAGTTGTGCATTTTTGGTGTAGTACTTATCCGTTGTCAAGGTAAGCTATTTCGCCGATGTGACAGTTGTGAGGTGCTTAACAACCCGCGCGACCCATGGGTCGAAGCGCGCACCGATGCAGGGTTTTTGTCATGCGGGCCGGTTAAGATCAGCAATCATGCTGGCAAAAAGCCGTTTCGGGTTGTTTGCAAGGTGTGTGGCGCATAGCCGGCGCCGCTCCCAATGTATCGTCGGCGACAAGAAGTATTCAGCAAGGAGGCGAGATGCCGCTGTGTTTGACTATCACTAGTTATCACAAGATTACCCCCGGACAGTGCTCTGAAAAGACCTTGGGCCAGGGAGTGATGGCAATTGGCCGCAATTCCGATAATGACTGGGTATTACCGGATCCGGAGCGCCTGGTCTCGGGCAAACATTGCGTTATCCAATATAAGGACGGGCGCTATTACTTGACCGATAACAGCACTAACGGTGTGGAATTGGTCAAGGCCGGTATTCGCTTGCGCAAAGGCAACAGCGAGCCGTTGCAGGACGGCGAAGTGATCCGCATCGGTGACTACGAGATCCAGGCGCGGGTGGACTTCGACCTGCCGATGACCGACAGCAACCCGTTCGCCGAAGCCCCCAGCAGTTTCGAAGCCTTGATGGGACGCCAGAGTGCCCCGGTACATACGCCTTCGCCAATGCCCGTGAGCACGCCGGCGCATTTCCAGGGTGTGTCGTCGATGGACACGCTGCCGGACCTGTTCGATTTTCTCGCGCCGACCAGCGTCCCGCCGGCCACCCAGCCGGACCACGTGCCGGCCGAGCAGCATGATTTCCGTCCGCCTACGCCGATTCCGCGCCCGAGCCCACCACCGGTGGCTGAGCCAGTGTTCGAGCCGGTGGCCGTGACGTCCGCCCCGGTCATCCCGGATGACTGGGACCCGTTCAGCGACAAGCCTGTGGCGGTGGCGCCGATGCCCGTCGCGCCGCTGCCTGAGCCGGTTTCCATGCCGGCGCTGCCGGTGCTTGAACCAGTACCCCCGCCGCCGATTCCTGTGGTTGAAGTTGTTGCGCCGATTGAATCCGCGCCACAGCAAGAAGCGCCGGTCAGCCGCGTCGAGCCGACAGCCACCCCGGCGCAAACCTCTCAACCGGACCTGCTGCAAGCCTTCCTGCGTGGCGCCGGGCTGGATCAGCTGCGCCTGGACAAGGCCAACGCCGAAGCCCAGATGGAAAGTATCGGTCGCAGCTATCGGTTGATGGTCGAAGGCCTGATCGATGTACTGCGCGCCCGCAGCAGCCTCAAGGGTGAATTCCGCATCCAGCAGACGATGATCCAGCCGGTGGAAAACAACCCGCTGAAGTTCGCCCCCAATGTCGACGAAGCGCTGCTGTTACTGCTGCGCCATGGCAACCAGGCGTTCATGGCGCCGGATGCGGCGGTGCGCGACAGCTTCGATGATCTGCGCGCCCACCAGCTGGCGGTGATGGCCGGTGTGGAAGCGGCGATCAAGCATTTGCTGGCGCGTTTCGAGCCGGCGCAACTGGAAGAGCGCATGGGCAAGCCCGGCGGGCTGTCGGGCATTTTCAGCGGCTCGCGACAGGCCCAGTACTGGCAGCAATTCACCGAGCTCTACAGCAACATTTCCCGGGAAGCCCAAGAGGATTTCCAGGACCTGTTCGGTCGCGAATTCAGCCGCGCCTACGAAGAACACAGCACACGACAGCGACGCCGTTGAGCGCCGCCGTCTTATAACAATACTGATCAAGTCAACAACGGATAGCTCAAACGTCATTGAGGACGCAGGATGATTCCCAGGTTTTTACTCGCAGTCGCCGCAGCGCTTCTGCTGACGGCGTGTGCCAAGGATGCGGCCCCACCCCAGCCCGAAGAAGCTGAGGCCGACACCGCCGCCATCGAGTTGCATTTCCATGCCATTGCCGGCCTCAACCCCGGCGCCACCGGACAGCCGGCCCCGGTCCGGGTGCGCATTTTCGAACTGAAAAATGCCGCGACCTTTGGCCGTTCGGATTATTTCGCCTTGGCCGAGCGAGCCCAGGCCACCCTCGGCGCCGACCTGATCGACCAGGACGAAGTGCTGATCCAGCCCGGCCAGCAATTGAGCCTGCAACGCGACCTCGACCCTTCAACGCGGCACATCGGAATCCTGGTGGGCTATCGCGAGCTGGACCAGTCGCTGTGGCGCACGGTGATGAACGTCCCGCCGCGCGAATACACCGAATACCAGATCAGCCTCGACGTGCGCGCCGTGCGCAGCGCCGTCGTCGTTACCCCATCCAGCCCTGCCCAATAAGCAATCGGAGCCCCCATGTCCTGGAACAATCGTGTGGTCTGGTCGGAAGGCATGTTCATTGGAACGCAGCACTTCCAGCAGCATGACCGTTACCTGGAAAACCTCATCGACGCACGCAGCCGCCCCTTGTCGGCCGGCGCCTGGGGTTTTTCCGAATTGCTGATCGACCAAGGCCTGCTGGCCCAGGGCAAGCTGGCGATCATTTCGGCGCGGGGCCTGTTGCCGGACGGCACGCCGTTCAACATTCCCCAGGATGACCTGGCGCCAACGCCGCTGAACGTCGATGACAACCTGCGCGATGGCCTGGTCTACCTGGCCTTGCCGCTCAAGCGCGCCGGCGCCCGAGACACCGTGGACGAGGGCGAAGATCTCGGTGCGGCGCGTTACGTGAGCCAGGTCTGCGAAGTGCGCGACGACAACGCGCCGTTCGAAAACCGCGCGCCGGTGGCCCTCGGCTCGCGGGCCCTGCGGTTGTTGACCGAGCAGGATGGCATTGGCGACTACGCCGCGATTGGCGTGGTGCGCATCAAGGAAAAACGTGCCGACCGTGCGTTGGTGCTCGACGATGCCTACATCCCGCCGCTGCTGGATGTCATCGCCTCCAAGCCATTGGCGGCGTTCCGCAGCGAACTGCTGGGCCTGCTCCATCAACGTGGCGAAGCCTTGGCGGGGCGGGTGGTGGCTTCCGGTGCCGGTGGCGCTTCGGAGATCGCCGATTTCATGCTGCTGCAACTGGTCAACCGCGCCCAGCCGCTGATCCAGCACCTGAGCCAGTTGAGCCCGCTGCATCCCGAGCGTTTCTACAGCGAACTGGTCAGCCTGGCCGGCGAGTTCTCCACCTTCACCGCCTCCGGCCGACGACCGCAGCAATATCCGCCTTACCAGCATGATGACCTGGCGCTCAGCTACGCGCCGGTGATGCAGGCCCTGCGCGAAGCCTTGTCGATGCTGATCGACAGCAAGGCCACGCCGATCCCGATTGTCGAGAAAGCCTACGGCATCCACGTGGCGATGCTGGCCGACAAGACCCTGCTCGACAGCGCCAGCTTCATTCTCGTGGTGCGCGCCGATGTGCCCGCCGAAACCCTGCGCGGCCGCTTCGGCCAGCAGAGCAAGGTCGGTTCGGTGGAGCACATCCGCGACCTGGTCAACCTGCAACTGCCGGGCATCGGCCTGCTGCCGTTGCCGGTGGCGCCACGGCAACTGCCGTACCACGCCGGTTCCACCTATTACGAATTGGACCGGGGCAGCGACCACTGGCAGCAACTCAGCAACTCCGGTGGCTTTGCGTTCCATATCGCCGGCCAGTTCCCAGGGTTGAACCTGGCGTTCTGGGCGATCCGAGGATAAACCGCGATGAGCAACGACGATCGTACCCAGTTCATGCCGACGCCCGGTGGCCGTGGCGCGGATCCGTTCCGTCCGGACCCGGCACGCCAGCAGCCGGCACCCGCGCCAGCGCCGTTGTCGATGCCGGCCGCGCCAGTCCTGACCGGCAAGGCCCAAGGCCTCAACCCGCTGGAAAGCGCCGCGGGTCCGTTGCTGGCCCTGCTGACGCGCCTGCGCAACACCATCGCCCACCCGGCGCCGGCCAGTTTGCGCGCGCAACTGTTGGCGTACCTGCGCCAGTTCGAAGAGCGCGCCGAGGCTGCCGGCGTGGTGCGCAACGACGTGTTGCTGGCCCGCTACGCCTTGTGCACCGCGCTCGATGAGGCGGTATTGAGCACGCCGTGGGGCGGCACCAGCGACTGGGGCAAGCAAAGCCTGTTGATCACCGTGCACAACGAGGCCTGGGGCGGCGAGAAGGTGTTCCAGCTGCTGGAGCATTGCCTGCAAAGCCCGCGCGAGCGCCTGTATTTGCTGGAGCTGCTGTACCTGTGCATGTGCCTCGGTTTTGAAGGCCGCTATCGGGTGATGAACGACGGGCGCAGCCAACTCGAAGCATTGCGCGAGCGCACCAGCGCGGTGATCCGCAGCGCCCGTGGCGACTATGAACGCGAGCTGTCGCCGCACTGGCGCGGCGTCACCGTGGCCCGCGATCGACTGGCGCAATTCATGCCGCCGTGGATTGCCGTGGCCATCGGCGTGGCCCTGCTGCTGGCGCTGCTGTTCGGCCTGCGCATGAAACTGGCCGCCGATGCCGAGCCGGTGTTCAAGAACATCCATTTCCTCGGTGAAATCCCGGTGCAGACCATTGACCGTCCGGTGGTGCAGCCGAAAGTGATCGAGCGCCCACGCCTGGCCGGTTTCCTCGCCGATGAAATCCGCTCCGGCAAGGTCGCCGTGGAAGACGCCGTCGATCGCTCGGTGGTGACCATCCGTGGCGACGAGTTGTTCGCCTCCGGCAGCGCGAGCATCAAGGACGATTTCCAACCGCTGATGCTGCGCATCGCTGACGCCGTGCGCAAGGTCAAGGGCCAGGTGCTGGTGACCGGCCACAGCGACAATCGTCCGATCGCCACGTTGAGGTTCCCGTCCAACTGGGCCTTGTCCGAAGCACGGGCGCGGTCGGTGCTGGACATTCTTTCGGCCAAGACCGGCCAACCCGAGCGCTTCAGCGCCGAGGGCCGCAGCGACACCGAACCGTTGGCGTCCAACGCCACGACCGAGGGACGTGCGCGCAATCGTCGGGTTGAAATCACAGTGTTGGCGGAGGGGGTCGAGTGAAGGCGTTTTTCAGTTTCATGATCCGCTGGGTCATTCCATTGCTGGGGCTGATTGCCCTGAGCCTGATCATCTGGTTCGTTGGCCCGCTGCTCGATTGGCTGGTGCCAGAAGGGCGGCGCTGGACGTTGATCATCCTGGTGTTCGCGGTGTGGATCGCCTACCGGGTGTTCCGCATTATCCAGGCCCGCCGCCAGGCCGCGGAAGTGATGCGCAGCCTGGCCGCGCAGACCCCGCCCGACCCGACCAGCATCGCCACCGCCGAAGAACTCGAGACCCTGCGCCAGCGCATGGACGAAGCCTTGGCCTTGCTCAAGAAAGCCAAGCTCGGCGGCGACGAGCGTCGCAACCTCTACGAACTGCCGTGGTACGTGATCATCGGCCCGCCGGGCTCGGGCAAGACCACTGCGCTGGTCAACTCCGGCCTGCATTTCCCGTTGGCCGCGCAACTCGGTGCCGGTGCCGTGCGCGGTGTCGGCGGCACGCGCAACTGCGACTGGTGGTTCACCGACCAGGCGGTGCTGCTCGACACCGCTGGCCGCTACACCACTCAAGACAGCGACGCGACCGTCGACAAGGCGGCGTGGCTGGGTTTCCTTGGCCTGTTGAAGAAGCAACGGGCGCGTCGGCCGATCGATGGCGCGTTCATCGCCATCAGCCTTTCGGACCTGCTGTTGGGCAGCGACGCCGAACGCGCCGCCCACGCCGCAGCGATTCGCCTGCGGATCCAGGAGTTGTACACCCAGCTAGGCGTGCGTTTCCCGGTCTACCTGATGCTGACCAAGCTCGACTTGGTGCCGGGCTTCATGGAGTACTTCGACAGCCTGAGCAAGGAAGAGCGCGCCCAGGTCTGGGGCATGACCTTCGCCCTGGACGACGGCAAGAGCAACGACAGCCCGTTGGCGCACCTGCAAAGTGAATTCACCTTGCTGGAGCAGCGTCTCAATGACCGCTTGGTCGAACGCCTGCAACAAGAACGCGACCCGGCGCGGCGCGACCTGATCTACGGCTTCCCGCAGCAGTTCGGGGCGTTGAAGGACTGCCTGCAAAGCTTCCTCGACGGCGTGTTCAAACCCAACGCCTTTGAAGAGCGGGTGTTGCTGCGCGGTGTGTATTTCACCAGCGGCACCCAGGAAGGCAGCCCGATCGATCGCCTGATCGGCTCCATGGCCCAGAGCATGAACCTGGACCGCCAGCACCTGGCGCGCCAGACCGGCACCGGGCGCAGTTACTTCATCGAAAAACTCTTCAGCGCCGTGGCGTTTGCCGAGCGCGGACTGGTGGGTGTCGATCCGAAGGTCGAGCGTCGACGCAAATGGATCGCCCGTGGTGTGCTCGCGTCCACCGTCGTGCTGGTGTTGGTGGTCAGCACGTTGTGGTGGGTCAGCTACCGCGCCAACCAGGCCTACATCGCCCAGGTCGATCAGAAAGTCGCGCCGCTGGGCCAGACCGTGCAAAACCTCAGCCCGGCCCAGCGCGACGTCCTCGCGGTTCTACCGCTGCTCAATTCCGTCAAGCATTTGGCCGACGATGCGCCCGACTGGGCCGAGGGCCTGGGCCTGTATCAGGGCGACATGCTCGAAGCGGAGTCCGGCAGCGTCTATCGCAAGCTGTTGATCGCGGTGTTCGCGCCACGCCTGCTGACGCGCATCGAAGAGCAACTGCACAGCGGCGGCAATTCGGACTTCCTCTACGAAGGCTTGAAGGCTTACCTGATGCTCGCTGATAACGAGCATTACGACGCCGACTTCATCAAGGCCTGGATCGCCCTGGATTGGGACCGCACCCTGCCACGGGATTTGCCGGCCGAGCAGCGCCAGGCCCTGACCGGGCATTTGCAGGCGCTGTTCGAGCGGCGTCCGCCGACCGCGCGCCTCGACCCGCGCCTGATCGAAGACCTGCGCCGCCAGTTGCAACAACTGCCGGTGGCCCAGCGCGTCTACGACCGCATCAAGCGCCAGAAGCTGCCCGAAGGCATCCCGGACTTTCGCATCAACGAAGCCGCCGGGCGTGACGCCGCGTTGGTGTTCAGCCGCAAGAGTGGCAAGCCATTGGGCGAACCGTTGAGCGGCTTCTTCACCGTCAAGGGCTACCGCCAGGGCTTCTTGCTCAGCAGCCTGAGCCAGACCGGCACCCTGGCCGAAGAGCAATGGGTGCTGGGCCACGAAGAGGCCGACCAGCAGAACGTCGCCAGCCTGGCCGCCGACGTGCGGCGCCTGTATTTCCAGGACTACATGCGCCAATGGGACGCCTTGCTGGCCGACATCGACTTTGTGCCGATCACCAGCGTGGCCCAGGCCGCCGACGTGCTGCGGGTGATTTCCGGCCCGACCTCGCCGTTGAAAAAGCTGCTGGTGGCGGTGGCGAAGGAAACCGACCTGCAACAGGATGAACGCCTGCTGGCCGCCCAAGGCGCGCCGGTGGAAGGTGGCGTGGACAAGCTCAAGGAGCGCCTGGGCAGCTTGCTCGGCCAGGAACAGGCGACGTCAAACGCGCCGGCGACCAGCGATGATCCGATCACCGCGCATTTCGCCGAGCTCAACAGCATCGTCAACAAGAACGAAGGCGAACCCGCTGCGATCGACGGCCTGCTGTCCGACATGAACGCGCTGTACGTGCAGGTCAGCGCCATGGTCGGTGCCAGCGGCGATGCCTTGCTTGGCGAGGCCAAGAACCAGGCGTCGGCCGCCGCGACCCGCGTCAGCCTCAATGCCGAACGCCAGCCGCCGCTGGTGCAGGGCCTGGTCAAGTCGGTGGTCAACTCCACCACCAACACCATGATGGGCGGGGTACGCAATCAACTGAACGCCGCCTGGACCAGCGAAGTGGTGAACATCTATCGCCAGTCCCTGGCCGGGCGTTATCCGATGTCGCCGGGCAGCGCGCGGGACGCGACCCTGGATGACTTCGGCCAGTTCTTCGGCGTCGGCGGGGTGATGGACAACTACTTCCGCAAGTACCTGCAACCGTACGTGGACACCTCGACACAGACTTGGCGCTGGCAGCCGGGCGCGGCGCAGAAGCTCGGGATCTCCCCGGGTGTGCTGCAGACCTTCCAGCGCGCGGCGACCATCCGCGATGCGTTCTTCCGTTCCGGCGGCACGCAGCCGATGGTGCGCTTCGAGCTCAAGCCGGTGGCGATGGATTCGACCATCACCCAATTCCTCCTCGACCTCGACGGCCAGCAGTTGAGTTACGACCACGGCCCGAGCCGCCCGACCGCCATGCAGTGGCCGAACCCGGGCAGCATTGGCGTAGTGCGGATCTCGATCATGCCACCGTCGTCCAGCGGTCGTTCCGGCATCACACTGGACGGGCCGTGGGCCTGGTTCCGCCTGCTGGAGCAATCGGACCTGACCGCCGGCAACTCGCCGGATCGCTTCAACCTGCGGCTGCGGGTCGATGGCGCCAGCGCCTCTTACGAGTTGCGCGCCAACAGTGCGTTCAACCCGTTCAAGAGCCGAGTGCTCAGCGGTTTCAGCCTGCCGGAGCGTCTATGAGTACGCCGGGCTTCTATGGAAAGTTGGCCAGTCGCGGGGACTTCGTCAGTCGCGGCTTGCCCCAGAGCTTTATCGGGCCGTGGGACTCCTGGCTGGCGGCGGGTTTGCTCGCCAGCCAGACCAGCCTCGGCGAGCGTTGGCTGGACGCCTATCTGGTCAGCCCGCTGTGGCGCTTCATGGTCGCGCCCGGCGTGTGCGGGCCGGACGCTGCCGTTGGCGTAGTGATGCCGAGCATCGACCGGGTCGGGCGCTATTTTCCGCTGACCATCGCGGTATTGCTGGACCCGGATGCAGACCCGGCCTCGGTGGTCGGTGGCGCGGACGACTGGTTCGAGCGGGTCGAGAACCTGTTGCTGAGCACGTTGAGCGTCGAGGCCAGTTTCGAAGCGTTCAACGAACAGCTGGAAACCCTGGGCAGCCCGATGTACCTGCCACGCACCCCAAGCAGCCGTTTCGCCAGCCTGCATCGCTTCGATGCCACCGACCCGCAGCGACGCATGAGCGCCCTGGCCGAGTCGGCCTGCGAAGGCGCGAGCCTGTGGTGGGGCCAGGGTTCGGAGCGCATCGCGCCCGGTTTGATGCGCTGCCAGGGATTGCCGGCGGCGGCTGATTTTGCGCAATTTTTGCTCGGCCAAGAAGGTGTTGTGTAGATGCGTCCAAGTGCCGGAAAAGCAATCAAGTCTGCCAGCAAGAGCCACGTCGGCATGGTCCGCCAGGTCAACGAAGACGCCTGCCTGGACCTGCCGGAAAACGGCCTGTGGGTGGTGGCCGACGGCATGGGCGGGCACGCGGCGGGCGACTACGTCAGCAGCCTGATCGTCGATAGCCTGCGCAGCATCGCGGTAGGCCGTTCCCTGGATGAATACATCGCGGCGCTGCAAAGCGACCTGCTGCGGGTGAACGCCGCCGTGCGCGAAGAAACCGCCAACCGTGGCGTGACCATGATGGGCAGCACCGTGGTGGTGCTGGCCGCCCGCGACCTGCGCGGCATGTGCCTGTGGGCCGGCGACAGCCGCTTGTATCGCCTGCGCGACGGCGTGCTCGAAAGCATTTCCCGGGACCACAGCTATGTCCAGGACCTGCAAGACAGCGGCTTGCTCAGTGAAGCCGAAGCCCGCGTGCATCCGCGCGCCAACATCGTCACCCGCGCCATCGGCGTCGAGGCGCAACTGAACCTGGCGATGACTGAGCTGCTGCTGGTGCCCGGCGACAGCTACCTGTTGTGCAGCGACGGCCTGACCAAGACCGTCGAGGACGAGGAAATCCGTGAAGTCTTGAGCCACGACGAGCCCGGCGAGATCGCCAGCAGCCTGGTGTCCCTGGGCCTGATGCGCGGCGCGCCGGACAACATCACCGTGGTCGTCGTGAAGGTGCCGTCATGAGCTTGACCCTGAACATTGTCATCCCCGGATACGACATCGACGGCGAGATCGGCGAAGGCGCGATGGCCAGCGTGTACTTGGCGACCCAGCGTTCGCTGGAACGCAAGGTGGCGCTGAAAGTCATGGCCGCTGCCCTGGCCGCCGACCCGACCTTCTGCGAGCGTTTCCTGCGCGAAGGCAAGACCCTGGCGCGCTTGTCGCACCCGCACACCGTCACCATCCATGACATCGGCAACGTCGGTGAGCTGTATTACATGGCGATGGAATACCTGCCCAACGGCACGCTCAAGGAACGCATCGCCGCGGGCCTGACGCCGGAGCAGGGCCTGACCTATATCCGCCAGATCGCCTCGGCCCTGGGTTACGCCCACGGCTTGGGGCTGGTCCACCGCGACGTGAAGCCGGCCAACATTCTCTTTCGCGCCGACGGCACGGCGGTGCTCTCGGACTTCGGCATCGCCAAGTCCCTGGACGATCGTACCCAGTTCACCCAGGCCGGTTTTGCCGTCGGCACACCGAGCTACATGAGCCCGGAACAGGCCCGTGGGCAAGACATCGATGGCCGCGCCGACCTATACGCCCTGGGCGTGGTGCTCTACGAAATCCTCGTCGGCAAGCTGCCCTACACCGGCAATGACGCGCTGTCGACGGCGCTGGCGCACCTGACCGAACCCTTGCCGGAACTGCCGGTGCATCACGGCCGTTACCAGGACGTGTTGCGCAAGCTGCTGGCGAAGGATCCGGCGGAGCGCTTCCCGGACGCGGCGGCGTTGCTGCGGGCGTTGGATAACTTGCCAGAGCAATCGTCGGAAGCGACGCTGATCCGGCCGTTGTCGTTTGAACTGCCTGTCGCGCCGCCTCCGGTGGATGACTTGGCGGGCTTGACGCCCATGTCCATCGACATTCCCAGCGGTCCGGCTTACTCGCAGCCACAACCCAAGCCCGTGCCGCCGCCGATCAAGCCAACACCACAATCCACGGTCTCGGAGCAACGCAAGGGGCCGGTATTCGCTCTGGCTGCCGTTGCGGTCGCCGTAGCGCTGGCGTTGGGCGGCGCGGGTTATTGGTGGTTGGCCGGCGGCGATGGCAAGGAAGTGAAGACGCCGGTGGCCAAGACAACATCGGTCAAGCCACCGGAGGTCGCCCCACCGAAAGCCCCCGAGGTACCTGCGGTCAAGCCTCCCGTCGCCCCTCCAGCCCAGCCGCCCGTGGCGACCGAGGCCGACGGCGGCCAGCGCCCGCTGCTGATGGCCGGCAAGAAAACCCTGTTCCAACGCGTGCTCAGCAAACCGGGGGCGAAACTCGCCGAAGCACCGGGTGCCGCGCCGGGCAAGGCTTTGCCGGCGTTTTCCGTGTTGTATGTCTACCAGCGCAAAGACGTGGATGGCAGCGGATGGGTGCGCGTCGGCGCGGCCACCGACGGGCGCAGCGACGGCTGGTTGCCCGCCGCCCAGGTCAGCGACTGGAAACAGAGCCTGGTGCTCAAGTTCACCGAGCGCTCCGGCCGTGCGCCGGTGATGTTCCTGCGCCAGCCCGGCGAGGTGGAGAAGCTGCTGGCCAATCCGTCGGCGGCCAAGAACGTGTTGCTCAAGGCCCAGCAGAGTCCCCAGGACGACCAGCAAGTGCTGGCCCTGGAACCGGCCGCCAGCGCCGTGCCGCAGAACCAGTTCTACCTCTTGCCGATCTTCGATTCCCGCGAGAGCTTCGACGACAACGGCCAGCCGGTGCAGTTGTTGAACGTGGCCTCCATCGACCCTGGCAATGCCCCGAAGGCGGCGTCCAATACGCCGATCACCACCGCCAATGCCGACGCGTTCCGTACCGCCGTGGTGTTGGTGGTGGACACCACCGTGTCCATGCAGCCCTACATCGACCAGGTCCGCGACGTGGTGCACCAGCTGCAGACCCGCATCGCCGAACGCGGCGAACTCGACAGCGTCAGTTTCGGCATGGTCGGTTTTCGCAGCAGCATCAAGAAAACCCCGGGCCTGGAGTACACCGCCAAGACCTTGATCACCCTGGAACAGGGCCGCGACCCGCAACGCTTCCTGGAGATGGCGCGGCAGGTCAAAGCCTCCACGGTGTCGAGCCACTCGTTCAACGAAGATGCATTTGCCGGTGTGATGGAAGCGGTGGAGGGCATGGACTGGTCCGGCTACGGCGGGCGCTTGATCCTGCTCGTCACCGATGCCGGTGCGCTGCGCAAGAACGACCCGTTTGCCGCCACACAAATGAACGAAGCCGAAGTGCGCCAGGCGGCGTTGGGCAAGCAGATCAAGATCTACGCCCTGCACCTGCTCAGCGACGCCGGCAAGAAAACCCATGCCGGCGCCCAGAGCCAATACCGCACGCTGACCGCCGACGCCAACCCGCAGATCGGCGACCTCTACATCCCGGTGCCGGGCGCCGACGTACGCAAGTTCGGCGAGCGCGTCGACGAGATCGGCTCGGTGTTCGCCGACCTCGTCCATCAAGTGCGCAGCAACAAGCCGCAAAGCGTGCCGCTGCTCAGCGCCGCGCCAAGCCTGACCGACAAATCGGCAGCGGTCGGCTACGCAATGCACATGGATTTCCTGGGGCGCAAATCCGCCAGCCAGGCGCCGCAACTGGTCAGCGCCTGGACCGCCGACCGTGACCTGACCAACCCGGCGCTGCCGGCATTCCAGGTCTGCGTGATGCTGACCAAGCTGCAACTCAACGATCTGCAACAGTCGCTGAAACTGATCGTCGACGCGGCGCGCAAGACCCAGAGTTCACCCAAGGACTTCTTCCAGGAAATCGCCAGCGCCAGCGCCTACATGAGCCGCGACCCGTCGGCCCTGCGCAAGGGTGGCAACCTCGCCACCGGCGGGATTCTCGGCGAGTACCTGGAAGGGCTGCCGTACCGCAGCAAATCGCTGAACATGACCCAGGACTTGTGGTTGTCGTTGAGCGTCGCCGAGCAGGAGGATTTCATCGACGAGCTGGAATCGAAGATCCGCCTCTACGAAACCTTCCACAACGACCTCGCCAATTGGGTGCGCTTCGGCGATGCCGAGCCGGGCGATGCGTTGTACCGCGTTCCGTTGTCGACGCTGCCGTGATGCTGAACCTGAGCGCGGTGCACAAAAGCCGGGGCGCCGGCGGCCATCGCTACAGCCTGGTGATACCCCGGCTGCAACTGCGCGCCGGTGAGCAACTGGCGGTGGTCGGCCCCAGCGGCTGCGGCAAGAGCACCTTGCTGGACTTGCTGGCGCTGGTGCTGGCGCCGGATCAGGCCGGACAGTTCGACTTCACGCCCGCCAATGCGCCGCTGGACATCGCCAAACTGTGGCGTGCGTCGCAACAAGGCACCTTGGCCGAGCTGCGAAGCCGTCACCTGGGCTATGTTCTGCAAACCGGTGGGCTGTTGGGCTTCCTGGACGTACGCGGCAACATCGAGTTGTCGCGCAAATTGCTGGGCTTGAAGGATGACGGCAGCGTGAAGCGCCTGGCCGGACAATTGGACATTGCCGATCAACTGGACAAGAAACCGGCGGACCTTTCCGTCGGCCAGCGCCAGCGGGTCAGTTGCGCCCGGGCGTTGGCCCATGGCCCGCGCCTGCTGCTGGCCGATGAGCCAACCGCCGCCCTCGACCCGCTGAACGCCGAGCGCGTCATGCAATTGCTGGTCACCCAGGCTCGTGAGCACGGCGTGTGCTGCGTGGTTGCCACCCATGACGAAGCGTTGGCCCGCGCCAGCGGCTTGCAGGTGCGTCGCATCAGCTGCCGTCGCGATGTCGACGGTGGCGTTACGGCCACGCTCGGGGAGGCTTGCTGATGCGCGGCGCGCTGGTGGCTTCCCTGGCCTGGCAGGATTACCGCAACGACGCCTGGCTGTCGGCGTGTTCGGTGCTGGCATTGGTGGCCGTGGTGGCGCCGTTGCTGGTGCTGTTCGGCCTGAAGTTCGGCCTGGTCAGCAGCCTGACCGAACGCCTGCAAAACGACCCGGCCACCCGGGAAATCATTCCCTTGGGCGGCGGCCGCTTCAGTGCCGGATTCGTTGAACAGTTGGCGCAGCGCAGTGATGTGGCGTTTGCCTTGCCGCGCACCCGACAGATCGCGGCCACGGCGGACCTGAGCAGCGAGGCTGCCGCCGTCACGGTCGAGATGATTCCCACTGCCGCTGGCGACCCTTTGTTCGATCACCTGCCGGTGCCACAAGGCTTGGATCAAGTGGTGCTCAGCCAGACTGCTGCTGAAAAGCTCGGCGCCAAGGCCGGTGATTGGTTGCAGGCCAGTTTCGGTCGGCAGGTGGCCGGTCGCAGCGAGGCGCAGCGCACGCGGGTTCAGGTGTTGAACGTGCTGCCGCTGGAAGCCTTTGCGAGGGACGGTTTGTTCGCACCGTTGGCCTTGCTCGAAGCCGCGGAAGATTACCGTGACGGTCGCGCCGTGCCCGCGTTCGGTTGGCCGGGCGATGCGGTGGGCGAGGCCGGGCAACGGGTCTATCCGGCGTTTCGCTTGTACGCGCGCAACTTGGGCGATGTCGAGCCGCTGCGCCAGTTCTTCGCCGGGCAGAACCTGTTGGTGTCGACCCAGGCCCAGACCATCGCACAAGTGCAATCGTTGAGCCGCAACCTGTCGATCGTGTTCTGGATCATCGCCGGGTTGGCGTTGGCCGGCGCCTTCGCGGCGATCTTTGCCGGTGCCCTGGCGGCGGTCGAACGCAAGCGCCGCGAGCTGTCGGTGCTGCGCCTGTTGGGGGTTTCCACCGCGGCACTGTTGTTGTTCGTGGTGTTGCAGGCGCTCTACAGCGCCACGTTTGCGGCCCTGCTGAGCGCTGGCCTGTATGGCCTGGCGCAGTCGGGCCTGAATCTTTTATTTGCGCAGATGCCCGGCGAGTACGCCAGCCATCTGCTGGTGCGTCATTACACCTTGGCCCTGGTGGCCGTGCTCGGCGTCAGCGCCGTCGCGGCGGCTTGCGGTGGTTGGCGGGTGGCGCGCATCCAGGCGTCTGAAGGAATTCGCGATGTATAAGTTATTGGGCGCCGCCGTGGCGCTGAGCCTGGCCAGTCTGGTCTGGGCGGATGAGGGCACGGACAAGCTGGACAATCCCAAGCCGTTGCCCGACGACGTCAGCCTGCCGCTGCCGTGTGAAGGGCAGATGGTGTTCCGCTACGTCTATATCCTCGCCCAAGGCACCCTGGACGACCGCGAGATCAGCCTCGGCTACCCGTTCAGCGAAGGCGAGGCGGGCTATCAACAGTCGTTCATTTCCGGCTACCGGCGCGACTTCATCAACGGCCAGTTCACCCTCAAGGACCTGCCCAAGGACTGGAACAAGACCATCACGCCGTTGATGCCCAAGACCGACGCCAAGACGCCGCTTAAGCCGATGCTGTACTTCATCGGCAAGTACGAAGTCACCGCTCGCCAGTACGCCCAGGTCATGGCGCAGGCGCAGTCGCTGGCCAGTGGCGAAGCGGCGCCGGCCTGCGAGGCGCTGTTGGCCGAGTTGCCCCAGGGCATGGCCGGGCGCTTGCCCAAGGTGAAGCTGTCGAAGTTCGAGGCCGAGCGCTTCTCGGCGGTGTACAGCGCCTGGCTGATGAAATATCACAAGGACCTGCTGCCAGTGAGCGGTCGCGGCACTTCCGCCGAAGACGGCGGCCTGGGCTTCGTGCGCCTGCCCACAGAAGTGGAGTGGGAATTCGCCGCCCGGGGTGGGCAAGCCGTCAGCCGTCAAGACTTGGAAGGCCGGCTGTTTCCACGACGCCTGGAAGGCAGTGAAAGCGACGGGCCGCTGGCCGATTGGGCGGTGTTCAACCAGGTCGCCGGCGGCACCGGCCAGGCTGCGCGGCTGATGCCTATCGGCACCAAATTGCCGAACCCCATCGGCCTGTTCGATGTGGTCGGCAACGCCGCCGAGATGGTCCAGGAATCGTTCCAGTTGGTGCACGCCGGTCGCCGCCAGGGCGCCTATGGCGGCTTCGTGGTCAAGGGCGGTAATTACCTGGAAGGCGAGGGCACGCTGTTCACCGGCATGCGCCGCGAGTACCCGTTATTTGCTGCCGACGGCACTGAGCAAAGCAACGAAACCACCGGTTTTCGGGTGGCCGTCGGCGCGTTGTCGGCGCCGCGTTCGCGCTACAAGGAATTGTTCGCCCAGTGGCAGAAGGAGGGCCGGCTTGCATCCTTGACCGATGCCATCGACGACGCCGACGACCCGACCAAGCGCCTGGACAGCATCATCTCCGCGAGCACCGATCCGCGCCTGCAAGCCGAGTTGGGCCTGGTCAACGAAGAGCTCAAGCGCAACGTCTCGCTCATCGCCCAGCAACGCGAAGAAGCGGCGGGCAACCTGATCCAGTCTTCGGCGCTGGTGGCCGAGACCATCAACAACTACAACATCCGCCTGACCAATCTGCAGAACAGTCGGCAGGCGGCCTTGGATGCCAAGGACGAGGCCAGCGCCACGCTGTTCGCCACGGCCATCGACAACGGCCGCAGTGCGCTGGACGGCGCGGTGGCGATCTACATCGACAACCTGGCAACCGGCACGCGCTACACCGATGCCGTGATCCAGGCGCAGTTCCAGCGCATCAAGGAAGAGCTTGAGCGCAAACCGGTACTGGGCAAGAGCCTGGTGGCGCGTGCAACGTTATTCGTTCGTCATGTCGGGGATTATCGTCAGCAGAAACGAGCCGACCCGGCGGCGATATTGAAGGAATTGCTCGCATCGAATGCTCAGCGGTCTTGAGTGTTCGTTGTCAGCGAGCTTGGAAGGGACTCAGGCGGCGATAGGGCTGCGCTGAGCTGGTCAAAACTTAAACGAGAACACAACTATGCTTTTCTCCCGTAAACCTTTTGCTTCGGTTTCCAAGCGTCATTTGCTGCTGGTCGCTGTTGGCTTCAGCACCGTACTGACCGGCTGCGCTTCGTCGCCGACCTCCAAGGTCGCTTCGAGCACCAAGGTCGAGTACTACCCGAATTGCTACGAGCCGGTGCAGCACCTGCGCTCCACCGAAGGCAACATGACCAAGTCGGTCGTCACTGGCGCAGCCGTCGGTGCCGTCGGTGGTGCGCTGCTGGGCGCCCTGACCGCCGACAAGGAAGACCGTGGTCGCAACGCCGCCATCGGTGCCGCGGGCGGCGCCCTGGCCGGTGGTGCAGCTGGTTACTACACCGAGCGCCAGAAGCAGATCGCCGATGACAACATGCGCATCGCTTCCTACGCTGCCGACGTCAGCAAGAGCGCTTCGGACATCGACCGCAGCACCGCGTACGCCAAGGCTTCGCAACAGTGCTACCAGAACGCGTTCAGCAAACTGGTTGCCGACCGCAAGGCCAAGACGGTCAACGACACCGAGGGCCGCAAGCGCCTGGCGGAAATCGTTGCCGGCCTGAAAGAGTCCAACGACCTGATCGTCGCGGTGAACGGCAAGGCGTCCGAAGACCTGAACAACTACACCCAGGCTTACGAGAAAGACCTGCAACAAGTGGGCGTGCAGCGCACTGACGTGGTGACCGTGGCCACTGCTGACACCACGCAGGTTGTGGCGGCGCAGACCAGCACCAAGACCAAGAAGAAAGTGACGCCGGCGAAGAAGAAAGAACTTCCAGTGGTGCCGAAAGAAGCGGTCGCTACCGAGAAGACTTTGCAGGATGCCAAGGCCAAGCAGGATCAGAGCAAGCAGGTTGCGAGTGCCGGTACTACGCAGGTGAACAGCATGTGCAAGAACCCGGACCTGGGTGACTGGGCGCCGGTTCCTTGCCCGAATGTTTGATCGGGTGCATATCCGTTGCTGCGGTGATGGCGGCTGGCGGTTACGCCCTTACGGCGTGTCACTTTTGGCAAACGCCCCAAAAGTAACCAAAAGGTCTTGCCCCACCACTCGGCACCTCGCCTAGGCTCGGTGTGCCCGAACGCAGGCATTGCTCCGTGGGCCGCCGCGAAGGGTCATCCATGACCCAGCGCGGCTAACCCGGCATCCATGCCGGGTTGCCCACTGCGCAATACCTGCGTTCGGCCATCGTGGTTAACGGGGCCTCCAGATCAAAAGCCAAGCCGAGGCGGCCTGATAGCCGACCTGGTTCTAGGTGGGACCGCGTTTCCCTGTGGGAGCGAGCTTGCTCGCGAAGGTGTTTGTTCAGTCGGTATCAATGTCGTCTGATACTCCGCTTTCGCGAGCAAGCCCGCTCCCACACTGGATTGGCGCTGAACTGGAGATTCGGTTCGACACAGAACCTTGTGGGAGCGAGCTTGCTCGCGAAGGCGTCGGTTCAGCTTGCCTCTATGTCCGCCCTATCCTTTGGCTGCAGACGCCGCCACCCCCTTCGTTTCCAAATGATCCAACGCCCGTTCAACCAACAACTGCACCCCATCGGCCATGCGGCTGATCGCCAGGGCGATGCAACGGCGTGATTCGTCGATGTCGTCGGCCAGGTCGGCGGCGATGGTGCTGATGGAGAGCAGGTCTTCGGAGGCGTTGGCGAGCAGGGTTTCGGTGTCGATGTGGGGAGAGACGATGAAGAGTTGGTCTTTGTCGGGTTCCGGCGGTGAGGCGGGGTGGGGCTTGAGGTAGTAGTCGAGAGCGCGGTTGGTGGCGTCTTCGAGGCGTTTTTCTTCGAGTTTTTCGGCGCGGGATTTGTGTTCGTTTTTCGGTGGATTCGGTGAATGCTTGACCATATCTATGTACCAGAGTTGGGGTCGACATCCTTTCGCTTGCATTCGAAGAGGTGGCAACTGTACGTAGGTGTGCAAGACCGGTCCGGTACCGCCGGCAGACCCGAAGGTCTCCCACGCACAATTGCCATAACGGACGCGAGCATAAAAAAATGCTCGATCAATAGCCATAACCAATTGCGTACCAGTCCGGACTTGCACGTCCGTGTCACCGTTTTTTTGCGATGACGAACAGAGGTTAGCGGCCCTGGGGACCGCTGCCTAGTTCATGGACAGCCCGGCGTATTGAAGGAAATGTCCGACGAGTCTGAAGGCCAACGAATGACGCTTCTAAACGTGACTTGGCGGTCATCATGCGCAAAAGATGGCCGATCTTCCGCAAACTGGATTGGATGATGGCGTTCTTCTGAAGAATCGCTAAACTGCGCCAGCCGTTCATTTTTCTCACGAGGCTGTGCCGATGAAATTTCGTTTCCTGTTGTGGCTGCTGGGGTGGTTGATGGGCAAGGCCAGCCGCACCAATCCGGCGTTCCAGCAGCAGCTGGGCGACAAGGAGCTGGTGTTCCAGCTGCAAACCCTGGACGGCAAGGTTGCCCGGCACTTCACCGTGAAGAACCAGCGCATCACCAGCCAGTCGGGTGTTTATCCGACGCCGGCCTTCGCCATCGCGTTCAAGGATGCAGGCTATGGCTTCGCCACGATGCAGGCGAAGAACAAGCAGTTGGCGTTCATGACCGGGATCCAGGACAAGTCGATCCAGATCAAGGGTAATCCGGCGCTGGTGATCTGGTTTCAGGGGTTGATGAAGTATTTGAAGCCGAGGAAGGCGAAGAAGGCTTGAGCCCAGTGAGTCACTGTTCTGAGAGGGCTTCTGTGGCGAGGGGATTTATCCCCGCTGGACTGCGCAGCAGGCCCCAAAAGGCTAAGTGCGGTGAGCCTGCTTAACCGGGGGGCTAGGTTTTAGGGCTGCTTCGCAGCCCAGCGGGGATAAATCCCCTCGCCACAACAGCCCATCTGCTGCATTCATTAGTGGCTGAACTGCGAAGCCAGCTCCCGCAGCAGCACTTCAGCCTCAAGCACCTTGCTCACCACATCATCGGCCTTTTCCCGAGTCAGCCCTACGCGATCGAGCAGTGCATCCGGGATCTCTTCGTCCGGACCGGAGCCGATGCTGCGCGAGCGCAGCAGGCGCACGGCCAGGCACACCAGGTTCGGGTAGGCGGCGTATTCGCCGTCGTAGTGGGGGTCGTGCTGGAAGCGCAGGGCGGTGGCCAGTTCGTCGGGCATGTCCCAGTAGCGCATCAGCCAGGCGCCGATCTGCTCGCGGCTGATGCCCAGCAGGTGTTGCTCCACGTAGCTGTGGCACAGGTGCGGGTTGACCTCCAGGTGCCGGCAGATCAACGAGAAATGCGGCGGGAACACATGGGCCAGCAGCAGATAACCGAAGTTGTGCAGCAGGCCCGACAGGTAAGTCAGGCCGCCTTCCGGGCGCTGGGCCCGCGGCATGGCGCGGGTCAGGCCTTCGATGACGGCGGCGGTGTAGATCGATTGCTGCCAGTACGGCGTGGTGTGTTGCGGATGGTCCTTGGGCAGGCTCAGGGTCTTGCCCAGGGCCAGCCCCAGCGCCAGGTTTATCACCAGGTCGAAGCCCAGCACGCGGACGATGGCGTCTTCCACCGAGCGAATCTTGCCCGGCGACGCGTAGTACGGCGATGCGGCCCAGCTCACCACTTGTGCGGCCAAGGCCGGGTCGGTTTCGACCACGCCGGTGATGTCGTCGATGGTGGCGTCGGGGTCGACCCGCAGCTTGATGATTTTCTGCGCGGTTTCAGCCAGCGGCGGGATCTCGATGGTCTCTTCCAGCCGTTGCTGGATGCGCCGGGCGGTGAATGCCTGTACCGCTTGGGTGATTTCCTTGCGGTCGTCGTCCGGGCGGTCCAGGTTCGGGGTGATGTTGCTCACAGGTTCGCCGAACGTCGCGGCGCTGGCCTTGGTGAGCATGGTCTTGAAGGCTTCGCTGGAGACCTCCAGCAGCAACCCCGGCTCGCCCGAGTTGATCAGCAGCTTGGGTTCGCGCAGCAGGCCTTCTTCGTACAGGCACGGCGAACTGGTCAGCGCGGGCAGGCCTGGCAACAGGCTCAGGCTGTGTTTGCCGAGCATGCGCTCCAGGCGCTCGGTCGGCACCGCCGTGAGCTTTCGGCCAGTCAGTTCGGCGAGGCGGTTGAGGTCCAGCAATTGGCTTTGCGGAAACAGCACCATGAGCGCGCCAACGGCATCGTGCAGCAGCACGGCCTGCACTTTGCGAGCGGGGTTGAGGCCCGGTCGTTCGATGACTTCGTCAAAGGCGATGCCCAATTTCTCGAGCAACTGCCGAATCACAGACGGAGCGTGCGGGGTTTCGGGGACGAGGGCAGCTTCAGTCATGGTCTGTATCCGTTTTCCTACAAGTGGGTCAGTATAACCAGCTTGTCTAGAAGGCGCGTCCAGAAAACTGAGCGCGTGCTCACACTTGGCCGTATTGCTGCCCATGGCGCAGCCAGCGGTCCAGCAGCGGGCTGACATGGTCGGGCCAGCGCTCCAGCAGCGCCTGGGCAGCGTCGCGTACTGCCGGGAGCAGGTCGGCGTCGCGCATCAGGTCGGCCACCTTGAATTGAAGCAGACCGGTCTGGCGCGTGCCGAGCATTTCGCCCGGGCCGCGCAGTTCGAGGTCTTTTTCGGCGATGACGAAACCGTCGTTGGTTTCGCGCATGATCCCCAGGCGCTGGCGCCCGATCTGCGACAATGGCGGATGATAGAGCAAGACGCAATGGCTCGCGGCGCTGCCCCGACCGACGCGGCCACGCAACTGGTGCAGCTGCGCCAGACCCAGGCGCTCGGGGTTCTCGATGATCATCAGGCTGGCGTTGGGTACGTCGACGCCGACCTCGATCACGGTGGTGGCGACCAGCAGTTGCAGGGTGCCGGCCTTGAATTCGGCCATCACTGCGGCTTTTTCGGCGGGCTTCATGCGGCCGTGGATCAACCCGACCTTCAATTCGCCGAGGGCGGCGGTGAGGTCTTCATAGGTGGTTTCGGCCGCCTGGCAGGTCAGTTCTTCCGATTCTTCGATCAGCGTGCAGACCCAATAGGCCTGCCGTCCTTCGGCGCAGGCGCCGCGCACGCGCTCGATCACTTCCACTCGTCGGGTATCGGTGACCAGCACGGTGTTGACCGGCGTTCGACCGGGCGGCAGTTCGTCGAGGATCGAGGTGTCGAGGTCGGCGTAGGCACTCATCGCCAGGGTCCGCGGGATCGGTGTCGCGGTCATGATCAGCTGGTGCGGGCACATCCGCCCGCCGACGCCTTTCTGCCGCAGGGCCAGGCGCTGTTGGACGCCGAAGCGGTGCTGTTCGTCGATGATCACCAGGGCCAGGTTCTTGAACTGCACTTCGTCCTGGAACAAGGCGTGGGTGCCGACCACCATCGGCGCGCCCTCGGCGATCTGCGCGAGGGCGGCGGCGCGGTTCTTGCCCTTGAGCTTGCCGGCCAGCCAGGCGACTTCGATGCCCAGGGGTTCGAGCCAGCGCTGGAAGGTGATGAAGTGTTGCTCGGCGAGGATCTCGGTGGGCGCCATCAACGCCACCTGATACCCGGCTTCCAGCGCTTGCAGGGCGGCGAGGGCAGCGACCACGGTCTTGCCCGCGCCCACGTCGCCCTGGATCAGCCGCAGCATTGGCTCGGGCTGGCTCAGGTCGTAGGCGATTTCGTTGCCGACCCGCTGCTGCGCGCCGGTGGGGGTAAAACCGAGATTGGCCAGGTAGCGAGCCGGCAGCTTAGTCGCCTTGGGCATGGCGGGGGCGCGCAGCGAGCGCAGGCTTTCGCGCAGGCGTTGCTGGGACAGTTGATGAGTCAGCAGCTCTTCGAAGGCGAGGCGATGCTGGGCCCAGTGGTGTCCGAGGGCGAGCTCTTCCACATCCGCGTCGGCAGGCGGGTGATGCAGGTAGCGAATCGCGTCGGCCAGCGGCGCAAGCTGATAATCCCGGGCCAATTCCTTGGGCAGCCAGTCCGGCAGGCTGGTGGGGCCGAGCATTGTCAGGGTTTGCTGGCAGAGTTGGCGCAGGCGCTGTTGGGTCAGGCCTTCGGTGAGCGGGTAGACCGGCGTCAGGGTTTCCGCGACGGGCGGCGGCTCGTCGCCGGTGATGGCGCGGTATTCCGGATGATAGATCTCCAGCCCCGAGGCACCGGGCCGCGCCTCGCCGTAGCAGCGCACGCGGGTGCCACGCTTGAGGCCTTCCTTTTGTGCATTGCTGAAGTGATAGAAACGCAGGCTCAACCCGCCGGTGCCGTCCTGCAGGCGCACCACCAGGCTGCGACGCCGGCCCATGACCACGTCGGCGCCGCTGACGGTGCCTTCCACCACCGCATCCTGCCCGGGCCGCAAATGACCGATGGGCACCACGCGGGTGCGATCCTGATAGCGCAACGGCAGGTGAAACAGCACGTCCTGGAGGTTTTCCAGGCCGACCTTGGCCAGTTTCTCGGCCATGGCTTCACCGACACCCTTGAGTGTCGTCACCGGCACTTTCGACAGCTCAGTCATGGCTACGGCTTACTTGGCGGCAGGCGGCTTGGCCACGGAGCACAAGCGGATCGAGTCGGCGAGGATCTCGATGGCCTTGGGTCGCGGGAAGCTGGCGCGCCAGGCGATGGCAACGGTGCGGAACGGCACGGGGGCCGTCAGCGGGCGGACTTCGATCACGCCGGGGGAGTAATGATGGCTGTCCACCGCCGACAACGGCAGGATCGAAATGCCCAGGCCGGATGCGACCATGTGGCGAATGGTTTCCAGGGAGCTGGATTCCACCGTGGTGTGCTTGGCGCCTTCGCTGCCCTTGGTCAGCGTCGGACAGGCTTCGAGTACCTGGTCGCGGAAGCAGTGGCCTTCGCCGAGCAACAACAGGCTCTTATCGTTGAGCAGGGCCGCGTCGATGGTTTTTTTCTGGGTCCAAGGGTGCTGGGCCGGCATCAGGACGTAGAACGGTTCGTCATAGAGCGGCAGGGTCAGGACGTCGGCTTCGTTGAACGGCAGGGCGATGATGATCGCGTCCAGTTCGCCGTTGCGCAGCTTGTCACGCAGCACGTGGGTGAAGTTTTCTTCGATATACAACGGCATCTGCGGGGCAACCCGGTGCAGTTGTGGAATCAGGTGCGGGAACAGATACGGCCCGACGGTGTAGATCGCGCCGACTTTCAGCGGGGCGGTCAGCTGGTTCTTGCCGGCCTGGGCCAGTTCGCGAATGCCCTGGGCCTGTTCCAGGACCTTTTGCGCCTGGGCGACGATGCCTTCGCCCACCGGGGTCAGGCGCACGGCGCTTTTGCTGCGCTCGAAAATCAGCACACCGAGTTCGTCTTCAAGCTTTTTCACACCCACCGACAGCGTCGGCTGGCTGACATGGCAACGCTCGGCCGCGTGGCCGAAATGCTGCTCTTGGGCGAGGGTCACGATGTAGCGTAATTCTGTGAGGGTCATGGCGAAACGTCCGTGAAGTTGCGAGCCAAGCATACCGGCTGCAATCGATAGACGCACGTTATCAGACTGGAGGCGCGGTGCGACACTGGCGAATGTCTGATGTGGTGAGGGGATTTATCCCCGTTGGGCTGCGAAGCGGCCCCAAAAACAGGATTGGCGACGGGAAAGCCGGGGGGCATGTCAGCTTTTTTAGGGCCGCTACGCGCCCCAGCGGGGCGGTGCGACGTTTCGCTAAATCCCCTCGCCACAAATAAGAAGCCCCTAACAGGGGCTTGCAATTTGAGGTCAGCGCCGACGCTTGTCGATGGAATACAGGAACGGCGCCGTCAGTTCGACCGTGCCGTTGGTCAGTAGGTCGGCCGGTGGCTTGGGCAGCGGTTGGGCGCGGCGGATCATTTCCAGGGTGGCCCGGTCCAGATCGGCGTTGCCTGACTTGCCCACCAGTTCGAAGGACAACACGTTGCCTTCGGCATCCACCACGAACCGCAAGCGGTTCATGCCTTCCTTGCCGCGTGCCTGGGCGCTGGCCGGGTACTTCTTGTATTTGCCCAGGTGCGCCAGCAGCGTGCCTTGCCAGCTCGCCTTGGCTGCCATTTGCGCGGGCGAAGGGCCTGGGGCCGGCTGCGCGGACTTCTCGGTCGGCGCCTGGGTGGGCTGAGTGTCGGCGGGCTTCTGCTCCGACGGCGTTTCCTTCGGCGGCTCCGGCTTTTTCTCCACCGGCTTGGGCTTGGGCGGTTGAGGCTTCGGCTTGGGCTTGACCGGCTTGGGCACGGCGATTTCCGCCTTCGGCGCTTCGGCCAGTTTCGGCAGCGGCAGCTCTTCCACCGGCTCGGGCGGTTGCGGCGGTGTGACGACTTTTGGCGGGGCAGGCGGTGGCGGCGCTGGAACCGGGGCCAGTTCGACCATCATTGCCTGGGGCGGCAATTCGATGGGCGCACGTGTCGTCCAGTTCAGCGTCAGCGCGATGGCAAGCGCATGCACGCCCAGCACCACGGCCAGGCTACCGCTGTAACGCGTCAGCTTTTGGCGCGTCGTGATCATTTCTTCGGCGCCGTCTCGAGTCCGACCAGGCCGACCTTCAGGTAACCGGCGCCGCGCAGGGCGTCCATCACGCTCATCAGGTCGCCGTAATCCACGCCTTTGTCGGCCTGGAAGAAGATCGTCGTGTCTTTCTTGCCCTGGGTCTTGGCGTCCAGGGTCGGGCCGAGGCTCTCGACCTTGATTTCCTCTTCGCCCAGGAACAGGCGCTGGTCAGCCTTGACGCTCAGGAACACCGGTTTTTCCGGCCGTGGCGACGGCTTGGCCGTGGACGCGGGGAGATCAACCTTGATGTCCACGGTGGCGAGCGGGGCGGCCACCATGAAGATGATCAACAGCACCAGCATCACGTCGATGAACGGCGTGACGTTGATTTCGTGGTTCTCGGCCAGATCGTCGTCTGCGCCTTCTTTCAAATGCAGGCCCATGGCCGATTACCCCACTTTCACCATGTGCGGTTGCGAGCCACGCTCGGGCGGCAGGTGATCGAGATCGCGGCTGACTAGCAGCAGGACTTCGGCCGAAGCATCGGAAACCTGGGCCTTGTAGCCAGCGATGGAGCGAGCGAAGACGTTGTAGATCACCACCGCCGGGATGGCCGCGACCAGGCCCAATGCGGTCGCCAGCAAGGCTTCGGCAATGCCGGGGGCGACGACGGCGAGGTTGGTGGTCTGGGTCTTGGCGATGCCGATGAAGCTGTTCATGATCCCCCACACGGTACCGAACAGGCCGACGAATGGCGCGGTGGAGCCGATGGTGGCGAGCACGCCGGTGCCGCTGCTCATGTTGCGACCGCAGGCAGCCACCAGGCGCTCGAGGCGGAAGCTGACGCGTTCCTTGATGCCTTCCTTCTCGCGGCTGTTGGCCGACAGCTGCATTTCTTCGAGCGCGTCGTGCACCAGCAAATTGGCGAGGGTGCCTTCCTTCGCGGCGCTGGCGCTGGCTTCCTTGAGGGTGGCGGCCTTCTTCAGTGCGGCGATTTCACCCCGCAGGCGACGCTTGGCGCCCAGCAGTTCGAAGCCCTTGGCGATCCAGATGGTCCAGGTGATGATCGAGGCGATGGCCAGGCCGATCATCACGGCTTTGACGACCACGTCGGCGTTCTTGTACATGCCCCAGGGCGACAGGTCGTGGGCCATGCCCAGGGTGTTGTCTGCTTCGAGCACTTGAGGCGCGTCGGCTTCGACGGCCTGAGTCGGATCGGTGGCCACGGGCGTCGCAACGGGTGCGGCCGGGTCGGCGGGTGCCTGGGCGGCGGCCGGCGCGGTGGCCGGAGTCGTGGCGGGTGCCTGGGCATCAGCGAAGGCGGCGCTTGGCGCCAGCATCAGGCTGAGCAGCAAAGCTGCCACCGCGCTCCAGGCGCGAGGTCGGTTGGTTGGCGAAGCGGAAGAGAGAGAGCGTGTCATGCTGGCCGGACCTGAGAGGAAAAAGAAGGTTGATGTTCTTCCAGGCCTCGTGAGGCCGAGAACAAAAGTGGCAAGCATTATTGCAAGTAATTCTTGTTAACAAAAGTAATACAGTTACTTTTTTTGTCGCATGGCTAGCCGCTCATCCCTCTGGCAGCTAGTCTGCGGCTTTTCCAAAAGGAGATCCTGATGCCCGCGCCTTCTGTTTTGATTGCCGGTTGTGGTGATGTCGGCGGTCGTCTGGCCACGAAACTGCTGGCGGCTGGCTGGCATGTTTATGGCCTGCGCCGTGATGTCTCGCGGTTGCCGGACGGTGTGACTGGCGTTGCCGGCGACCTGTTCAATGAGGACTGCCCCATGACTTGGCCGGTAGGCGCTATCGATTATGTGGTTTATTGCGCCGCCGCCACCGACCACGATGAGAATGGCTATCGGAAGGCATACGTCCAGGGACTGCAGAACGTGCTGAGTTGGTTGGGTGACTACGGGCAGGTGCCCGATCGACTGATTTTTGTATCCAGCAGCAGTGTGTATGGCCAGCAGGACGGTGCATGGGTCGATGAGACCTCCGAGACTGTCGCTGCCGGCTATTCCGGACGCTTGATGCTTGAAGCCGAGCAGGTAGCACTCAATAGCGGTATTCGCGCAAGTATCCTTCGCCTGACGGGCATTTATGGCCCGGGCCGCGAATGGCTGCTGACGCAAGTGCGTCGGGGTTATCGCGTGGCGACGGAGCCGCCGCTCTATGGCAACCGGATTCATGCGGACGATGCTGCTGGATTGCTGGCGTTTCTGTTGGAAAAGGATCGGCAGGGCGTACAGCTGGAGGATTTCTACATCGGTGTCGACGATGCACCCGCGCCGTTGGCCGAAGTGGTGGGTTGGCTGCGCGAATATCTGGGCGTGACCGAGTGGGCTGATGACGCCAGCGTGCGCCGCACGGGTAGCAAGCGTTGCAGCAATGCGCGGGCGAAAGCGTTGGGCTGGGTACCCCGTTATCCGAGTTATCGCGAGGGGTATGCGGCGATTCTGGAAGGGCGCTGCTGATTTTTTCTGCCAGCCGAAAAAACGACTGTGGGAGCGAGCTTGCTCGCGATAGCGGTATAACAGTCAACTCGATGTTGGGCGTTATGGCCTCACCGCGAGCAAGCTCGCTCCCACAGGGGAACCCCGTCGGGGCTACTATTGTTTTTCAAGCACCCACTTGCGGGCACCCGGCGTGAACGACGGCATTTCATCCGCCAGCGCCGCATTCACGGTCTGGAAGATTTCCAGTTTCTTGCCATCGCGGGCGAAGATCCAGGTGTTGCCCTGGCCGTTCTGCTGCAGCCAGATGTTGTCGTTGCCACCGCTCATTGAGGCGCAGTCGCCGGCCAGGCACAAGGCGTAGCGATCGGCACCCGGCAGGCCGCTGACCTGGCCGTCGGGTTGGAATTGCACCGTGGCGCCCTGGCCTGGTCCCTCGACGATGTTCCAGTTGCCACCCAGGTAGGCGGTGTACAACGCTCGCTCGAAGCTGGCGCCAATCGGTGCGCCTTCAGGTATCTGCACCTGGGCGCGGTCGAATAGCTGCTGCGGCTCGTTTTCGGTGGCGGCCTGGCTCAACTGGTCGCCGTCGCGCTTGAGTTCGCTGGCGGAGCTGCCGTAGAAGTCGACCTTCCACGCGCCGTCCTGTTCGCCGAGCAGCTTGCCTTCGACATTTTCAAAACCGTTGGTGTAGCGCGCCTGGCCGGCTCGGGTGTTGACGTCCCATTCCAGGTTAGGGCCATAGGCCTGCAGTGCTTCGCGAAGCGGGCCGCCCTTGGCGGCAGCGTCGATGGCGGCCTGGTTGATCCAGGTGCCGCTGATGTCTCGGTCGGCAGGGTCGCTGGCGCAGCCGCTCAGAAGGAGGGCAAGCAGCGAGAAGGCAAGCGCTTTGCGCATGGAGGAATCCTTTCAAAACGAAAACGGCGCAGCGGGGAAACGCTGCGCCGGGTTTTTTACTCGATGACCAGGATG
The DNA here is from genome assembly GCF_019141525.1 of Pseudomonas alvandae. Lineage (GTDB taxonomy): Bacteria > Pseudomonadota > Gammaproteobacteria > Pseudomonadales > Pseudomonadaceae > Aquipseudomonas > Aquipseudomonas alvandae. The sequence continues at coordinate 38,287 of NZ_CP077080.1, read as the reverse complement.
GCGTCCATCTCGACTTGGGCGCCCTTTGGCAAGGCAGCCACGCCAATGGCTGCGCGGGCCGGGTAAGGCTGGTCGAAATACTTGCCCATGATCTCGTTGACCTTGGCGAAGTGGCTCAGGTCGGTGAGGAAGATGTTGAGCTTGACGATGTCCTTGAACGAACCGCCAGCGGCCTCGGCCACGGCTTTCAGATTCTCGAAGACCTGCACGGTCTGGGCTTCGAAGCCCTCGACCAGCTCCATGGTTTTCGGGTCCAGTGGGATCTGGCCGGACATGTACACGGTGTTACCCGCCTTGATCGCCTGGGAATAAGTACCGATGGCGGCCGGGGCCTTGTCGCTGGAGATAACGGTCTTGGTCATTCATGACTCCTTGTAATGAGGGCGCTGTTTGCGGAGCTATGCACGCATCCGCGTGATGCGGATAACCCCTGTCAGGGCGCGCAGTTTCTTGATCACACGGGCCAGGTGCACGCGGTCGTGCACGCTGACCACCAGTTGGACGACGCTGATGCGGCCATCGCGTTCGTCCATGCTGATTTTCTCGATGTTGCCGTCGGCGGCGTTGACGCTACTGGCCAGCAGGGCAATCAGGCCGCGCTGGTGCTCCAGCTCGACGCGCAGTTCGACGTTGAATTCGCCGGTCACGTCCTTGGCCCATGAAAGCTGGATGCATTTCTCCGGGTTGTGGCGGATTTCGCTGATATTGCGGCAGTTGTCCAGGTGCACCACCATCCCCTTGCCGGCGGACAGGTGGCCGACAATCGGGTCGCCCGGGATCGGTGTGCAGCACTTGGCATAGCTGAGCACCAGGCCTTCGGTGCCACGAATCGCCAGCGGGCCCTCAGGGCTTGGCAGCTGTTCGCCTTCGCCAAGCAGGCGGCGGGCGACGACATAGGCCATGCGATTGCCCAGGCCGATGTCCTCGAGCAGGTCTTCGATCAATTCGAGGCGGTATTCGTGGAGCATGACCTGCACGCGCTCGGCCGGGATCTTGTCCAGCGAGCTGTCGAAACCGTTCAGGACCTTGTTCAGCAGGCGTTCGCCGAGGCTGATGGACTCGGAGCGACGTTGCAGCTTCAACGCGTGGCGGATGTGCGTGCGGGCCTTGCCGGTGACCACGAAGTTGAGCCACGCCGGGTTGGGGCGCGCGCCGGGGGCGCTGACGATTTCCACCGTGGAGCCGCTTTGCAGCGGTTCGGACAACGGTGCCAGGCGGCGGTTGATGCGGCAGGCGATGCAGCTATTGCCCACATCGGTGTGCACGGCGTAGGCAAAGTCCACCGCCGTGGAGCCCTTGGGCAGCTCCATGATCCGGCCTTTGGGCGTGAAGACGTAGACCTCGTCTGGAAACAGGTCGATCTTTACGCTTTCAATGAATTCCAGGGAGTTACCGGCGCGCTGCTGCATTTCCAGCACACCCTTGACCCACTGCCGCGCGCGGGCGTGAGTGCTCTTGGGTTGCTCGTCGCCGCTGGATTTGTACAGCCAATGGGCCGCGATGCCATTGTTGGCCATCTCTTCCATTTCGCGGGTGCGGATCTGAATTTCGATCGGTACGCCGTGCATGCCGAACAGCGTGGTGTGCAGCGATTGGTAGCCGTTGGCCTTGGGAATCGCGATGTAATCCTTGAAGCGCCCCGGCAACGGCTTGTACAAATTATGTACGGCACCCAGCACGCGGTAGCAGGTGTCGACCTTGTCGACGATGATCCGGAACGCATAGACGTCCATGATCTCGTTGAAGGCCCGACGCTTGCCGCGCATTTTCTTGTAGATGCCGTAGAGGTGTTTCTGCCGTCCGCTGACTTCGCCTTCGATGCCGTCGATTGCCAGGCAGTGGCTCAGGGACTCTTCGATCTTGTTGACGATTTCCTTGCGGTTGCCCCGGGCGCGCTTGACGGCTTGGTTGATCCGCGCCGAACGCATCGGGTGCATCGCCTTGAAGCCCAGGTCCTCGAACTCGATGCGGATCGCATGCATGCCCAGGCGATTGGCAATGGGCGCATAGATTTCCAGGGTTTCCTTGGCGATGCGCCGGCGCTTTTCGCCGGAAAGCACTTCCAGGGTGCGCATGTTGTGCAACCGGTCGGCGAGCTTGACCAGGATCACGCGGATATCGCGGGCCATGGCCATGGCCATCTTCTGGAAGTTCTCGGCCTGGGCCTCGGCCTTGGTCTCGAAGTTCATCTGGGTCAGCTTGCTGACCCCGTCGACCAGTTCGGCCACGGTTTCGCCAAACTGCGCTTGCAGCGCTTCCTTGGCAATGCCGGTGTCTTCGATCACGTCGTGCAGCATGGCCGCCATCAGGCTCTGATGGTCCATGTGCATGTCGGCAAGAATATTCGCCACCGCGAGCGGGTGCGTGACGTACGCCTCGCCGCTGCGGCGGCGCTGGCCGTCGTGGGCTTGTTCGGCGTAGAAATAGGCTCGGCGGACCAGGTTGACCTGGTCCGTGCCGAGGTAGGCCGATAAGCGATCGGCGAGGGCGTCTATGCTCGGCATGATGATGACTCCTGCCGTCTGCTGTGACCCCGCGCCGTGCTACGTCGACCAGGCATAGGCTTAGACCGCCTCGTTGGACTCGTCCTCGAACGCCGCGAACAGCGGTTCGTCTTCAACGATTTCAGCGTTGGCGATGAACTCGTAGCTCATCAGGCCTTCGGCGATTTCACGCAGCGCTACCACGGTAGGCTTGTCGTTTTCCCACTGGACCAATGGCTCTTTGCCGCCGGTGGCCAGTTGACGGGCACGCTTGGTAGAGAGCATGACCAGCTCAAAGCGGTTTTCCACGTGTTCTAGGCAGTCTTCAACGGTTACGCGGGCCATGGTATTCCTCGGAGCGAATGCAATATGCGCGCTGCCCGGTTGGGCGAGCGGACTCGACAGTTTAAAAAAACACCAGCGTTTAGGGAAGCGCTGATTTTTTGATCAAACCCCTCGGCGCGCTGCGAGTACCAATGTAAAGCCGTCGCAGCGGTTTTGGGAAGGGCTGTTCAGCCCAGCAGTTCGGCCAATAATTTACCGAAACGTTGCTGTTGGCGTTTTTGCTGGAGCTGGCTGGCGCGGAAAATCGCCTTCAAGTCATCCAGTGCATGGGCGAAATCGTCGTTGATGATCAGGTAATCGTAGTCGACGTAATGGCTCATTTCGCTGACCGCTTCGCGCATCCGGCCTTCGATGATTTCATCGCTGTCCTGGCCGCGGTTGGTCAGGCGCTGGCGCAAGGCTTGCTGGCTTGGCGGCAGGATGAAGATCGAACGGGCGTGGGGCATCAGCTTGCGAACTTGCTCGGCGCCCTGCCAGTCGATTTCCAGGATCAGGTCGTGGCCCTCGTCGAGGGTCTGCTGCAAATAGCTTTGCGAAGTGCCGTAGAGGTTGCCGAAGACTTCGGCGCGTTCGAGGAAGTCGCCGTGCTCGGCCATCTTCACGAACTCCTCACGATCGACGAAGTGATAGTTCACCCCGTTGACTTCACCCGGGCGCATGGCGCGGGTGGTGTGGGAGACCGAAACGCGGATCTGCGGCTCTGCGTCGATCAGGGCCTTGACCAGGCTGGTCTTGCCGGCGCCCGAAGGCGCGGAAATGATGTAGAGAGTGCCGGTGCTGTGGGTCATGTCGGGTTAGCCTTACTCAATGTTCTGCACTTGTTCGCGCATTTGTTCGATCAACACCTTGAGGTTGACCGCCGCTTGGGTGCTGCGCGGGTCGAAGGCTTTGGAGCCCAGTGTATTGGCCTCGCGGTTGAGCTCCTGCATCAGGAAGTCGAGGCGACGACCGGCCGCACCACCGGACTTGAGCACCCGGCGAACTTCGATGATGTGGGTGCTCAGTCGATCCAGTTCTTCAGCCACGTCGCTTTTTTGCGCGAGCATGACCATTTCCTGTTCCAGGCGCTGCGGGTCCAGCTCGGCCTTCATGTCGGCGAAGCGGTCGAGGACTTTCTGGCGCTGGGTGGCGAGCATCTGCGGGACCAGCTCGCGCAGGGTGACGACGTCTTCTTCAATGGAGGTCAGGCGCTCGTTGATCAGCCGGGCCAGCTCCGCGCCTTCGCGCTCGCGACCGGCCTTGAGTTCCTTCAGGCCTTGATTGAACAGCGCCAGCGCCTCGGCGTTCAGCGCCTGGGGATCGCTCGCGTCGCCTACCAGTACGCCGGGCCAGGCCAGGACCTCGAGTGGATTCAGGGCGGCGGGATTCTTGATCAGGCTGGCGACGGTTTCTGCGGCGGCAACCAGTTGCGCCGCGCGCTCGCGGTCGATCTGCAGCGTCTTGCCGCTGCTTTCTTCGGTAAAGCGCAGGGTGCATTCCAGCTTGCCCCGGGACAGGCCCTGGCGCAGCGCTTCGCGCACGCCGCCTTCGAGGTCGCGGAAGGACTCGGGCAAGCGCAGGTGCGGCTCCAGGTAGCGGCTATTGACCGAGCGCAGTTCCCAGCTCAGCGTGCCTTGGGCGCCGGCCTTCTCGACGCGGGCGAAGGCGGTCATGCTGTGCACCATGGAGGTTCCTCGCAATGCAGGCACCCACAACGGTGGTCGTGGCGCCTGGGACTTGTGGATAAATGCCGCAGGGCAGCAAAGGCGCAGGATTGTAGCGCAGTGGGACGCAGTGCCCAAACAGCTCCGGTTACAAAGCGCTGCAGCCCGTCGGCCGGGGCCTCCAGCGTGTTCACCCGTCGCGTCGGCTTTTTAGATATGCCCTATGGCTGTCCACGGCTCTATAATGCCCAGCAGTTTTCCGTCCTCTGTACAGGTGTTCCCTATGAAACGTCCAAGTGGTCGCGCTGCCGATCAGCTTCGCTCGATCCGCATTACCCGCAACTACACCAAACACGCCGAGGGATCTGTACTGGTCGAATTCGGTGATACCAAAGTCATCTGCACCGTCAGCGTCGAAAACGGCGTGCCTCGCTTCCTCAAGGGGCAGGGCCAAGGTTGGCTGACCGCCGAATACGGCATGCTGCCGCGCGCAACCGGCGAGCGGAACCAGCGTGAGGCCAGTCGTGGCAAGCAGGGCGGCCGGACCCTGGAAATCCAGCGCCTGATCGGTCGTTCGCTGCGCGCCGCGCTGGACATGTCCAAGCTGGGCGACGTCACGTTGTATGTCGACTGCGATGTGATCCAGGCTGACGGCGGCACTCGCACCGCGTCCATCACCGGTGCGATGGTTGCGCTGGTCGATGCCTTGAAAGTGATCAAGAAGCGCGGCGGCCTGAAGGGCGGCGACCCGCTCAAGCAAATGATCGCCGCCGTGTCGGTGGGCATGTACCAGGGCGAGCCGGTGCTGGACCTGGACTACCTGGAAGACTCCGCCGCCGAGACCGACCTGAACGTGGTGATGACCAGCGCCGGTGGCTTCATCGAAGTCCAGGGCACTGCCGAAGGCGCGCCGTTCCAGCCGGAAGAATTGAACGCTATGCTGGAGCTGGCGAAGAAAGGCATGAACGAAATCTTCGAACTGCAAAAGGCCGCATTGGCCGACTGATCGTTGTGCGCTTCAGACAAGGAGAATGTCATGAGTGATGAGCAAGTCCTGTTGCCCCAGCCGAGCAGAGAAGTGCGGCAATGGGCGATGTTTTGTCACCTGTCTGCGCTGGTGGGGATTTTCATTCCGTTCGGTTCGCTGATCGGCCCGCTGATCATCTGGCAGATCAAGCGTGAATCCGACCCGTTCATCGATGCCCAGGGCAAGGAAGCGCTGAACTTCCAAATCACTGTGGCGATCGCCGCGGCTATCAGCTTGCTGCTGATGATCGTGGTGATCGGTTTCTTCCTGTTTGGCCTGGTGGCAATCGGTGCGTTGGTGCTGACCATCATCGCTGGCGTGAAGGCCAATGAAGGGCAGCCGTATCGGTATCCGTTTACCTGGCGGTTGGTTAAATAACGATCAGTAAACGCCTGTCCCTGTGGGAGCGAGCTTGCTCGCGATAGCGATTTTTCATTCAGCATCGGTGTTGAATGATCCACCGCCATCGCGAGCAAGCTCGCCCCCACAATGGGTCTTCAACGCCCACAAAAAACCGACATTGCTGTCGGTTTTTTTGTAGCTGCGGATGACACTTAGATCGTCAACGTCCAGTCGTAGTCCACGATCAGCGGCGCATGCTGCGAGAATCGTGGCTGGCGCGGCAGGCGGGCGCTGCGTACGAAGCGGCGCAGCCCAGGCGTCAGCAACTGGTAGTCGAAACGCCAGCCGAGGTTGAGCATCTCGGCCTGCTCGTTGTCCGGCCACCAGCTGTACTGGTCGCCTTCGCGGCTGACTTCACGCAGGGCGTCGACATAACCCATGTTGCCAATGATCTCGTCCATCCAGGCCCGTTCCGGCGCCAGGAAACCAGGAGATTGCTGGCTGTCGCGCCAGTTCTTGATATCCAGCTTCTGTTGCGCCACGTACAGCGAGCCACAGTAGATGTACTCGCGACGTTTGCGCCGCTGTTTATCAAGGTAGCGGGCGAAGTCGTCCATCAACTTGAATTTCTGATTCAAATCTTCATCGCCGTTCTGCCCCGATGGGAGCAGTAAGGTCGCGATGCTGACCTTGTCGAAATCGGCTTGCAGGTAGCGCCCGTAGCGGTCCGCCGTCTCGAAACCGAGACCGTTGATGACAGCCTTCGGTTGCAGCCGCGAGTACAGAGCCACGCCACCCTGGGCGGGGACTTCGGCATCGCAGGCATAAAGGAAGTAACCATCCAGTTGGAAGGCTGCATCGTCCAGTTCAAAGGCGGAGGCGCGGGTGTCCTGCAGGCAGATGACGTCGGCATTCTGTGCTTGCAGCCAACTGAGCAAACCACGCTCGACTGCAGCCTGAATACCATTGACGTTCACACTGATGATCCGCATAAATGGCCCCAAAAATCACGTGCGTGTATGATACACGCCGTGTACCTATTTAGCTAAATCCGCGGTATTTGAGGCTTTTTTTCATGCAGGCGTATCAGCGCGATTTCATTCGCTTTGCCATCGATCGCGGCGTTTTGCGCTTCGGTGAGTTCACCCTCAAGTCCGGGCGCACCAGCCCGTACTTCTTCAATGCGGGCCTGTTCAACAGCGGAACCGCGCTGGCGCAGTTGGGCCGGTTCTATGCCGCGGCCATCGTCGAGAGCGGCATTCCGTTCGACGTCTTGTTCGGCCCCGCCTACAAAGGCATCCCCCTGGCCGCCACCACCGCCGTCGCCCTGGCCGAACACCATGGCCGCGACCTGCCTTGGTGCTTCAACCGCAAGGAAGCCAAGGCCCACGGCGAGGGCGGCAGCCTGGTCGGCGCGCCGCTGACCGGCGACGTGCTGATCATCGATGACGTCATCACCGCCGGCACCGCCATCCGCGAAGTGATGCAGATCATCGCCTCGCAAGAAGGCGCCAAGGCCGCCGGCGTGCTGATCGCCCTGAACCGCCAGGAGCGCGGCAACGGTGAGCTGTCGGCGATCCAGGAAGTGGAGCGCGACTTCGGCATCCCGGTGATCAGCATTGTCTCGCTGAACCAGGTGCTGGAGTTCTTGGCCGACGATCCGCAGCTCAAGCAGCATCTGCCTGCGGTTGAGGCTTATCGAGCGCAGTTCGGCGTCTAAGAAAACCGCTGATTTTGATCCTGTGGCGAGGGAGCTTGCTCCCGCTGGGTCGGTCCGACGCTTCGGGCGCAGCGGCCCCAATATTTTTACGGTCGCTGCGCACTGGAGCGCCAGCCCGGCCGAGCGGGAGCAAGCTCCCTCGCCACAAAAGCATCGTCTGAAAAAGTGGTGTAAAAAAAGACCCCGCTCAACCAGGTTGAGCGGGGTCTTTTTATCTGGGTATTGCTTACGGACGCTTGCGATTGCTGATCAGCGTGCCCACACCCGTATCGGTGAAGATCTCGAGCAGGATCGCATTCGGCACACGACCATCGATGATCAGCGAGCTGCCAACGCCGCCTTGTACCGCTTCCAGCGCGCAACGAATCTTCGGCAGCATGCCGCCGTAGATCGTGCCATCGGCGATCAAGTCATCGACTTGTTGGGTCGACAGTCCGGTCAGGACCTTGCCGGTCTTGTCCATCAGGCCGGCAATGTTGGTCAACAGCATCAGCTTCTCGGCCTTCAGTGCCTCGGCAACCTTACCGGCCACCAGGTCGGCGTTGATGTTGTACGACTCACCGTTGGCGCCCACGCCGATTGGCGCGATGACCGGGATGAAGTCGCCCTTGACCAGCAGGTTCAGCAGGTCGGTGTTGATGCCGACCACTTCGCCCACCTGGCCAATGTCGATGATTTCCGGCTGGGTCATCTCCGGGGTCTGGCGGGTAACGGTGAGCTTCTTCGCCCGAATCAGCTCAGCGTCCTTGCCGGTCAGGCCGATGGCGCTGCCGCCGTGGCGGTTGATCAGGTTGACGATGTCCTTGTTGACCTGGCCGCCGAGGACCATTTCCACCACGTCCATGGTCTGCGCATCGGTAACGCGCATGCCATCGATGAAGTGGCTCTCGATCGACAGGCGCTTGAGCAGGTCACCGATCTGCGGGCCACCACCGTGCACCACCACCGGGTTGATGCCCACGGCCTTCATCAGCACGATATCGCGGGCGAAGCCGGTCTTGAGCTCCTCGCTTTCCATCGCGTTGCCGCCGTATTTGATCACCAGGGTCTTGCCGACGTAGCGTCGGATATAAGGCAACGCTTCGGACAGGACCTTGGCGGTGTTGGCGGCGGCTTCGCGTTCGAGGGTCATTCAGGGCTCCGGTAGTGCTTCAAAAAATCAAAACGGTAGTTGGAGATCAGGTGCAACACGTTTGAGTTGGGCGTGGAACACGTCCTTGATGCGCTGCAGTTCGGCTTCGTTGTCGGCCTCGAAGCGCAGTACCAGCACCGGTGTGGTGTTGGACGCGCGAACCAGGCCCCAGCCGTGTGGATAGTCGACCCGAACGCCATCGATGGTGGTCAGTTCGGCGCCTTCGCCCCACTGGGCGTCGTGCAGTGCATCAATGATGCTGAATTTGCTCTCTTCGGTCACATGGATATTGATTTCTGGCGTAGAAATATCGTTCGGGAAGGTCGCGAACAGCTCTTCCGCGGTGGATTTCTCCTTGCTGAGGATCTCCAGCAGACGCGCGGCGCTGTAGATACCGTCATCAAAACCGAACCAGCGTTCCTTGAAGAAGATGTGGCCGCTCATTTCGCCGGCCAGCAGGGCACCGCTTTGTTTCATTTTCTTCTTGATCAAGGAATGACCGGTTTTCCACATGAGCGGACGACCGCCGTATTCCTTGATCAGGGGTACCAGGCGACGGGTGCATTTCACGTCGAAGATGATTTCGGCGTCGGGGTTGCGTGCCACCACGTCTTTGGCGAACAGCATCAACAGGCGGTCCGGGAACACGACGCTGCCGGTCTCGGTCACCACGCCCACGCGGTCGCCATCGCCGTCGAAGGCCAGGCCCAGGTCTGCCTTGGTTTCCTTGACCTTGGCGATCAGGTCCTGCAGGTTTTCCAGCTTGCCCGGGTCCGGGTGGTGGTTCGGGAAGTTGCCGTCAACGTCGCAGAACAGCGGGATCACTTCGCAGTTCAGGGCTTCGATCAGTTGCGGGGCGATCACGCCAGCCGCGCCGTTGCCGCAATCGACCACCACTTTCAGGCGGCGGGCGAGTTTCACGTCCTTGACGATCTCGTCGTTGTAGCGCGGCAGAATGTCGACCTTGGTCACGCTGCCTTGGCCGCTGCTCAAGTCATTGGTCTTGAGGCGGGTGTGCAGTGCCTGGATCTGCTCGTTGGCGAGGGTGTCGCCGGCGACGACGATCTTGAAGCCGTTGTAGTTCGACGGGTTGTGGCTGCCGGTGAGCATCACGCCGGATTTGCCGGCCAGCACGTTGGCGGCGTAGTACAGCGCCGGTGTTGGCACCAGGCCGACATCGCTGACGTGGCAGCCACTGTCGGCAATGCCCTTGATCAGTTGCTCGACCAGCTCCGGGCCGGACAAGCGACCATCGCGGCCGACGTTCACGTTCGGTTCGCCCTGGGCCAGGCTCTGGGAGCCGATGGCACGGCCAATCCAGTAGGCGGTTTCAGCCGTCAGGGTTTCCGGCACGACGCCACGGATGTCGTAGGCGCGGAAGATGCTGTCAGGAAAGATCGGGGCGATTGCGGCTGGGGTGTTCATGGGCGGGGCGCTCTATCAGGAAGGTGACTGGACAGGCCGACATTGGGTGTCGGCAGGCTCAAGCTGAAGGGTATGACGACGTTTTTGGCAGAGAGTTCGCGGTGGGAAAGTGCCATGAGACAGCGTTACCCCGGTCTGAACCGTCTAAAACGTTGATTCCGGATGGGAAACCTCGTCGCCAGCCGTCGCGCATTTTTCGTCCTGAAACAGAAGCTTAATAAAGCAGCCGGGCAGGGCACCCGGCTGGATATGTGGCTCAATGGCTCCCGGAATGCCCGAAACCACCTGCGCCACGCTGGCTTTCGTCGAATTCCTGGACCAGCTCGAAGTGGGCCTGGACCACCGGCACCAGCACCAGTTGGGCAATGCGCTCGCCCACGGCGATGTTGAAAGCGGTCTGGCCGCGGTTCCAGCACGACACCATCAATTCGCCCTGGTAATCGGAGTCGATCAGGCCCACCAGGTTGCCCAGCACGATGCCGTGCTTATGGCCCAGGCCCGAGCGTGGCAGGATCAGCGCGGCAAGGCCCGGGTCACCGATGTAGACCGACAGGCCGGTCGGAATCAGCAAGGTCTGGCCTGGTTCCAGCACCGTGTCCTGCTTGAGCATGGCCCGCAGGTCGAGGCCGGCGGAGCCAGGTGTGGCGTATTGCGGCAGCGGGAATTCGTTGCCAATGCGTGGGTCGAGGATCTTGGCTTGTAGAGCGTGCATTGAAATTAAACCTGGTTCAGCCGTTCGGCGATGAAAGTGATCAGTTGGCGGGCGATCTTGCCCTTGCTGGTCTGGGCGAAAAGCGTGGCGTGCAACTGGCGGTCGATCACGCTGCAGGCGTTTTCTTCGCTGTTGAAGCCGATGCTCGGGTTGGCGACGTCATTGGCGACGATCAGGTCCAGATTCTTGTCCTTGAGCTTACGCGCGGCGTAATCGAGCAGGTGTTCGGTTTCGGCGGCGAAGCCCACGCTGAATGGACGGTCGGGGCGGGTGGCGATGGTGGCCAGGATGTCAGGGTTGCGCACCATTTGCAGGAGCAGGCCGTCGCCGCTCGTAGGGTCTTTCTTCAATTTTTGCGGGGCGACGACTTCAGGGCGGTAGTCCGCCACTGCCGCCGAGGCGATGAACAGGTCGCACGGAATGGCGGCTTCGCAGGCTGCAAGCATGTCTCGGGCGCTGACCACGTCGATACGGGTCACGCGGTCCGGCGTTGGCAGGTGCACGGGGCCGGTGATCAGCGTCACCCGGGCGCCGGCCTCCACGGCGGCTTCGGCCAGGGCGAAGCCCATCTTTCCGGAGCTGTGGTTGGTGATATAGCGCACCGGGTCGATGTTTTCCTGGGTCGGCCCGGCGGTGATCAGCACGTGCTTGCCCGTCAGGGCCTCGCGTTTGAAGCAGTCGGCGGCGCACTGGGCCAGGTCGGTGGCCTCGAGCATGCGGCCCATGCCGACATCGCCGCAGGCCTGGCTGCCGGAAGCCGGGCCGAAGACTTTCAGGTCGCGGCTTTCAAGCAGTTGCAGGTTGGCCTGGGTGGCTGGGTCGCGCCACATCGCCTGGTTCATGGCCGGTGCCACGGCGACCACTGCGTCGGTGGCGAGCACCAGGGTGGTCAACAGGTCATTGGCAATGCCTTGGGCGAGGCGAGCGATCAGATCGGCCGTCGCCGGGGCGATCAGCACCAGGTCGGCCCACTTGGCCAGTTCGATATGACCCATGGCGGCTTCGGCCGCCGGGTCGAGCAGATCCAGGTGGACCGGGTGGCCGGACAGGGCCTGCATGGTCAGCGGCGTGATGAACTCGCTGCCGCCACGGGTCATGACGACCCGCACTTCCGCGCCCTGGTCGATAAGCCTGCGAACCAGCTCGGCGCTCTTGTAGGCAGCAATGCCGCCGCCGACGCCCAGAACGATGCGTTTCCGATACAGCCGCTGCATAGGCCTGCCTTTCGATTTCAGTGGTCAGTGCAGGGCGAAACCCTCGGCATGAGCCTGCCTGGGTGCAAATCGCCTGCAAAAAAGATGGGCTAAGATATCACAGCGTCCGCTACGGAACAGCGGCGCCCACTATCAGGGAGATGCCATGAGTATTCGGGATTGGCCCGTGGCCGAGCGGCCGCGGGAAAGGTTATTGGCGTCGGGAGCGGGGAGCCTTTCGGACGCCGAGTTGCTGGCGATATTTTTACGCACGGGTGTGGCGGGCAGAAGCGCGGTGGACCTGGCGCGACAACTCTTGATCCAATTTGGCAGCCTGCGCGCGCTGCTTGAAGCGGATCAGATCACCTTCAGTAACCATATGGGGCTCGGGCCGGCGAAGTTTGCCCAGCTTCAGGCCGCTCAGGAAATGAGTCGTCGGCATCTGGCTGAACGGGCACGGGAGAAGACCACGCTGGAAAGCCCGTTCGCGGTCCGTGACTATCTGAAATCAATGCTGCGCCACGAGCCCCACGAGGTGTTTGGTTGCCTGTTTCTCAATTCCAAGCACCAGGTGCTGACCTTCGAGGCGCTGTTTCGCGGCTCGATCGATAGCGCCAGTGTCCATCCCCGGCAAGTGGTCAAGAGGGCATTGGCCCACAACGCCGCTGCCGTGATCCTGTGCCACAACCACCCCTCCGGCAACACCGAGCCCAGCCAAGCCGATCGAGCGCTCACCGAGCGGCTTCAGGAAGCGCTTGAGCTGATCGATGTGCGGGTATTGGACCATTTCATCGTTGGCGATGGGGAGCCATTGTCCATGGCGGAGTATGGGTGGATGTGAGCCCGATCTGACGATACGAAACCCTTGTGGGAGCGAGCTTGCTCGCGATAGCGGTCGGTCAGCCAACATCAATGTCGTCTGATACGCCGCCATCGCGAGCAAGCTCGCTCCCACAGGGTTTGCTGTGGGCTGGGGTTACTTGAGACTGACCTTGGAATAATCCTGGCGCCCAAACGGGCTCACCGCATACCCCTGCACATCCTTGCGGGTCAGTGCGAAGGCGGTGGGGTGCGCCAAGGGCAGCCAAAGGGCCTGCTGCTGGATCTGCGCCTGGGCCTGTTCGTAGAGCTTGGTGCGTACACCTTGCTCGCCAGTGGTCTTGCCGGCGCTGATCAGCTTGTCCAGGTCCGGGTTGCAATAACGGGCGAAGTTGGTCCCGGACTTCACCGCGGCGCAGGAAAATTGCGGGGTGAGGAAGTTGTCCGGATCGCCGTTATCCCCGGCCCAGCCCATGAACAACAGGTCATGTTCGCCGGCCTTGGCGCGGCGGATCAGCTCGCCCCATTCGATCACGCGGATTTCCGCCTGGATGCCGATCTCTGCCAGGTCCGATTGCAGCAACTGTGCCCCCAGGCTCGGGTTGGGGTTGAGCAGGCTGCCGGAGGGGCGAGTCCAGATAGTGGTCTTGAAGCCTTCCTTCAAACCGGCCTTGGCCAACAACTCCCGAGCCTTGGCCGGATCATGGGCATAGCCGGGCAGGTTTTTCGCGTAGCTCCAGGTGTTCGGTGGGTAAGGGCCGTTGGCCGCTTCGGCGGTGCCCTCGAAAACGGTCTTGAGGTAGCTGGGCTTGTCAAAGGCGAGATTGATCGCCTGGCGGACTTCAGGCTTGTCCAATGGCGGATGCTGGCTGTTGATCGCCAGGAAGGCGGTCATGAAGGCGTCAGTCTGTTCCACTTTCAACGTGGGCTCTTGCTTGGCGGCCTGTACGTCCAGTGGCTTGGGCGACAGTGCGATCTGGCATTCATTGCGCCGCAATTTCTGCAATCGGACGTTGGCGTCCGGGGTGATGGCGAAAATAAGGGGGTCTACCTGAGGCTTGCCGCCAAAATATTCGTTGTTGGCCTTGTAGCGAATCGAGGCGTCTTTCTGAAAGCGGTTGAAAATGAACGGGCCAGTGCCGATGGGTTGGCTGTTGAGCTGTTCCGGCTTGCCGGCGTTCATCAACTGGTCGGCATATTCGGCTGAATAGATCGACGCGAAACCCATGCTCAGCGTGGCCAGGAAGGTTGAGTCGGCGTGGTCCAGCGTGAATCGCACCGTCAGCGGGTCGAGTGCGTCGATTTTGGTGATCAGCGCAGGCAGTTGCATGGACTGCGCGTGGGGGAAGCCGCTTTGCGCAACTTTATGCCAAGGGTTGGCCGGATCGAGCATCCGATCGAAGCTGAACTTGACGTCTTCGGCCGTCAGGTCGCGGCGCGGTGTGAAATAGTCGGTGTGATGGAACTTGACCTGTGGCCGCAGCTTGAAGACATAGGTCAGGCCGTCGGGCGAGACGTCCCAACTGCTGGCCAGGCTCGGCACCACTTTGCCGCTGGCCGTGTCGAAATCCACCAGGCGGTTCATCAGCACGTCGGCGGAAGCATTGGTGGTGGTCAGCGAGTTGTATTGAACGACATCGAACCCCTCCGGGCTGGCCTCGGTACACACGCTCAGGGCGGCGGCCTGGGCCAGCGGGCTGATCAGCAGAGGGGCGAGCAACAAGGGTAGGGCAGCGAGGCGCATGATTGATTTCCTGTGCAGGTCGGAGGCCCATCTGCGAGTGCAGTCTGGAAAAGGCCTACCCTAGTGGGCTCGCCGGTAAATGACTATCCCCTTTTTGCATTTTCCGGCACTCTGCGGCGCTGTACTCAGGTTCCCATCGGGTGCCAGTGAAAAATTACCTGCGTGCAGCGACGAGCGGTAAAGGGCTGCGCCAGCCTCTGCCCCCGCCGTCCGGGGCGCTTGCTCGAAGATTCCCCAGGAAGACAAATCACAACGGCTGTTGTTGTGCCTGGGTCTTTCTGGTATAAAGCAGCGCTCTTTTCTAGGGGCCCGGTTCCTTCACTGTAGGTGTAGCCGGTAAGACCCTTAAAGAAACGCGGCGCCTGGCGCCAAATGACTGAGAGATTAAGCGGCCAACCCATGCCGGGTTGGGCATGTGGTTTTAGAGGGCTGAGGCATGTCTAGAGTCTGTCAAGTTACCGGTAAGGGTCCGGTGACTGGGAATAACATTTCCCACGCAAACAACAAAACCCGTCGTCGTTTCCTGCCGAACCTGCAGCATCACCGCTTCTGGGTTGAAGAAGAGAAACGTTTCGTACGTCTGCGCGTATCTGCCAAGGGCATGCGCATCATCGACAAGCGTGGCATCAGTGTCGTGCTGGCCGAACTTCGTCGCGATGGCAAGGTTTAAGGGAGCTAATCATGCGTGAATTGATTCGTTTGATCTCGAGCGCCGGTACTGGTCACTTCTACACTACCGACAAGAACAAGCGTACTACCCCGGACAAAATCGAGATCAAGAAATATGATCCGGTTGTTCGCAAGCACGTGATCTACAAGGAAGGCAAAATCAAGTAATTGATTTTTCCCTCTTTACGAAAAAGGCCCGTATCGCGAGATACGGGCCTTTTTTGTTGTCCGATAAGACCGGCCCAGGCAACACAGAGTCCTCAAGCCTTCTGTTCGAACACCACATAAATCTTGCGGCACGGTTCCAGCACTTCCCAGGTGCCCTTGAACCCGGCCGGGATCACAAAACGGTCGCCCGCCCGAAGCGTCTTGGCGTTGCCATCGTTGTCCCGCAGTACGGAGACACCTTGGACGATCTCGCAGTACTCATGCTCGGTATAGTTGACCGTCCACTGGCCGACGGCGCCTTCCCAGACCCCGGCATTCATTTGCCCGCAGGGGCTGCTGTAGTGGTTGAACACCGCTTGTTCGGGATCGCCCTTGAGTACCTTGGCCGGGTCCGGGCGATAACGATCGGCGGGGGTATTGGCCTGGCCGAAATCGACGATGTCCTGAATGCTCATGCGCATGATCTCCGGTGATGGCTTGGAAGGCCTCGAGTCTATGTTTATTAAAATGAACATCGCAAGGCCGTTTGCCTGGGTTGTGTCAAATATATTGAAACATTACCAGCGGCTGGTTTAGGGTGGCGGGTGCCCCGTGCCGAAAACAACGCCGTAAACAGGCTGGCGCGGCAGGAATTCTTGAACGCTGCGCGGGACGCGGCGTTCCTACCAATAAGAGGAGGACACTCGCATGACCACCCTGACTCGTGCCGACTGGGAACAGCGCGCCCGCGACCTGAAGATAGAAGGCCGCGCCTTCATCAACGGTGAATACACCGATGCGGTGTCCGGCGAAACCTTTGATTGTTTGAGCCCGGTCGATGGCCGCCTGCTGGGCAAGATAGCCAGTTGCGACGTGGCTGATGCCCAGCGCGCCGTCGAAAACGCTCGTGCGACTTTCAGTTCCGGCGTCTGGTCGCGCCTGGCACCGAGCAAGCGCAAGGCCACCATGATTCGTTTCGCCGGCCTGCTCAAGCAGAACGCCGAAGAGCTGGCCCTGCTGGAAACCCTGGACATGGGCAAGCCAATCAGCGACTCCCTGAACATCGACGTTCCTGGCGCGGCCCAGGCGCTGAGCTGGAGCGGCGAAGCCATCGACAAGATCTACGACGAAGTGGCCGCTACGCCCCACGATCAGTTGGGCCTGGTGACCCGCGAACCGGTCGGTGTCGTTGGCGCGATCGTGCCGTGGAATTTCCCGTTGATGATGGCTTGCTGGAAGCTCGGCCCGGCGCTGTCCACCGGCAACTCGGTGGTGCTCAAGCCCTCCGAGAAATCCCCGCTGACTGCGATTCGCATCGCTGCCCTGGCCATCGAGGCCGGTATCCCGAAAGGCGTGCTGAACGTCCTCCCGGGGTACGGTCACACCGTTGGCAAGGCCCTGGCCTTGCACATGGATGTCGATACGCTGGTGTTCACCGGCTCCACCAAGATCGCCAAGCAATTGATGATCTATTCCGGCGAATCCAACATGAAGCGCGTCTGGCTGGAGGCCGGCGGCAAGAGCCCGAACATCGTCTTCGCCGATGCGCCGGATCTGCAAGCCGCCGCCGAATCCGCCGCCAGCGCCATTGCCTTCAACCAGGGCGAAGTCTGCACCGCCGGTTCGCGGCTGTTGGTGGAGCGCTCCATCAAGGATACGTTCCTGCCGCTGGTGGTCGAGGCGCTCAAGGGCTGGAAACCCGGCAATCCGCTGGACCCGGCCACCAATGTCGGAGCCCTGGTCGATACCCAGCAGATGAATACCGTGCTGTCCTACATCGAGGCCGGTCACAGCGATGGCGCCAAGCTGGTGGCGGGCGGTAAGCGGATCCTCGAGGAAACCGGCGGTACCTATGTCGAGCCGACGATTTTCGACGGCGTGAGCAACGCGATGAAAATCGCCCAGGAAGAGATTTTCGGCCCAGTGTTGTCGGTCATTGCCTTCGACACCGCCGAAGAAGCCATCCAAATCGCCAACGACACGCCTTATGGCCTGGCGGCGGCGGTATGGACCAAGGACATCTCCAAGGCTCACCTGACCGCCAAGGCACTGCGCGCCGGCAGCGTGTGGGTCAATCAATATGACGGTGGCGACATGACCGCGCCGTTCGGTGGCTTCAAGCAGTCGGGTAACGGTCGCGACAAGTCGCTGCATGCGTTCGACAAGTACACCGAGCTGAAGGCGACCTGGATCAAGCTCTGACCGGGGCTTCATGCAGCGCTGATCCTTTGTGGGAGCGGGCTTGCTCGCGAAGGCGGTTTAACATTCAACGGTTATGTTGACTGGTACTCCCCCTTCGCGAGCAAGCCCGCTCCCACATTGCTGTGTGCAAGGCTTGAAATCTGAATCCACAGGAGCGTGGAAATGCGTTGGGCGACTTATTTCGCCGTGTTGGCTTCTGTCCTGAGTGTCGGCCTAGCCCTGGGCGTAACCATGCCCCTGGTGTCGCTGCGCCTGGAAGGCTGGGGTTATGGCTCGTTCGCCATCGGTGTGATGGCGGCCATGCCGGCGGTTGGCGTGCTGGTAGGGGCCAAGGTGTCGAGCCGGCTGGCGGCGCGCTTCGGTACGGCGGCGCTGATGCGCTTGTGCCTGTGGGCCGGAGCGCTGTCCATCGGGTTGTTGGCCCTGATGCCAAGCTATCCGGTCTGGTTGGTGCTGCGGCTGGTGATTGGTGTGGTCCTGACCCTTGTATTCATTCTGGGCGAGAGTTGGATCAATCAGTTGGTCATCGAGCGATGGCGCGGGCGGTTGGTTGCGCTGTATGGCAGCAGTTATGCCTTGAGCCAGTTGTCCGGTCCGTTGCTGCTGGGGGCGCTGGGCACCGATCACGACTACGGCTTCTGGGTGGGCGTCGGCCTATTGCTGGGCGCGCCCTTGTTGTTGCTCGGTCGCAGTGGCGCGCCCAGCAGCGAAGCCAACAGTGTCACGCTCAAGGATTTGTGGGGCTTTTGTCGAGGCCTGCCGGCGATCGGCTAGGCCGTGTCCTTGTTTGCCGCCTTCGAAGCGATGATCCTGACGTTGCTGCCGGTCTATTGCTTGCGCCAGGGTTTCAGTGCGGATGTTGCGTTGGCGATGGTCAGCACCGTGGTGGTCGGCGATGCCTTGCTGCAGCTGCCCATTGGCGCCTTGGCTGATCGCCTGTCACGCCGTTCGCTGTTTACCGGGTGCGCGGTCGCCTTGATGTTCTCGAGCCTGGCGGTGCCGCTGTTGATCGACACGCTTCTCATCTGGCCGTTGTGGGTGCTGTTTGGTGCCAGCGCGGGCGGGCTGTTCACGTTGTCGTTGATTCTGATCGGCGAGCGTTATCGTGACGATGCGTTGGTACGGGCCAATGCCCATATCGCCCAACTGTGGGGGATTGGATGCCTGGTTGGTCCGCTGATCGCAGGCGCGGGAAGCCAGTGGGTCAGCGGGCATGCGTTGCCATTGTTCATGGCGGCAGGGGCGTTCGGATTGGTGATTCTATTGCTGCGCCAAGGCGCGTTCGGGGCGACGCAGACTGCCTGAAAGATAGAAGCGACCTGTGGCGAGGGAGCTTGCTCCCGTTCGGTTGCGCCAACCGCAAAAGCCGGGACCGCTCCGCCCGAGGCGTCGGACCGGTCCAGCGGGAGCAAGCTCCCTCGCCACAAAGGCGGGCTAGGAGAAAGCAGTCGATCTCTACAGCATCCTCTCCAATCCGATCGTCGTGGCGAACCAGGCATTGAACCGGCGCCACCAACTGCCCGGCTCACGGTCCAGGTCGTGCAGCTTGCCATTGTCTTCGGTGGTCCATATCAGCTTTCCGGCATCATCGAGGCGGGCCTGATAGCTCAGGGTTGGCGCCATGCCCTGCAATGCCAGCTCGCGCACCTGGCCGGCAAGTTCCGGGCTGTCCACCAGGACGCCGACTTCGGTATTCCATAGCACTGAGCGCGGGTCGAAATTGAACGAGCCGATGAACGATTTCTGCTGGTCGAAGATGATCGCCTTGCTGTGGAGGCTGGAGTCCGATTCGCCGTAGGACTTGCTGTAGAACAGGTGCGGGCTGCCGCCGGTGTCGCCCGGTTGTCGACGCAGCTCGAACAGGCGCACGCCGTGCTGCAACAGGGCGTTGCGATACGGCGCATAGCCGCCATGTACGGCGGGCACGTCGGTGGCTTCCAGGGAATTGGTCAGCAGGCTCACCGACACGCCGGCATCGGCGCGGCTGGTCAGGTACACCAGGCCTGGCTGGCCGGGCACGAAATAGGCGGAGATCATGATCAGTTCTTTGCTGACGCCGGCCAGCTCCGGGCCCAGTTGGGTGGTCAGCAACAATTGCGGGTCCGGCTCGTCTTTCGCCAGGACTTTACTCGGCGCGTCCCACAATGCCTGGTTCCAGGCCCAGGTCAGTTGGCTGCGCCAGGTGTCCAGGCGCGGTTGGGTCTTGTAGGCAGTCAACTGTTGGTACAGCGCGTGGTTTTCCTTGTGCGTCTGCTCCAGGGACTCCTGCAGGCGTAATCGGCTGTTGGCCAAGTCCTTGGCGGTAGGCCGATGGGACATGAATTGCTCGATGGGCTTGCTCAGCGCGCTGTTCCAGTACTGATCGAAGCTGTGCCCTAATTGTTCAGCCACCGGACCGACGCCGAGCAGGTCGATGTCGGTGAAGTTGAGGTTGGGTTCGGCATCGAAGTACTCATCCCCCAGGTTGCGACCTCCGACAATCGCCATGCTGTTGTCCGCCAGCCACAACTTGTTGTGCATCCTGCGATGCTGCAATGACAGGTCGAACAGGCGTCCAAGGCTGCGGGTCACGCCGGTCGCTCGGCCAAGATGCAAAGGGTTGAACAGGCGGATCTGGATGTTTGGGTGCGCGGCGAGCGTCGCGATGATCTGATCCTGGCCGTCACTGGTGGTGTCATCCAGCAGGATGCGCACGCGCACGCCCCGGTCGGCGGCCTTGAGCAATTCATCCACGAGCATTCGCGTGCTGATGCCGTCGTGGACGATGTAGTACTGCAAGTCCAGGCTGCTTTGGGCGTTGCGGATCAATTCGGCACGGGCGGTGAAGGCCTCGGTGCTGTCCGACAACAGGCGAAAACCCGAGCGACCCTCATGAGGCGCAGCTTGCGCCTGGACCGAGCGACCAAATGCCGAACTCGCCGCTGGCAATGCCTGGCTGGGCTCGCGAGTAATGTCCAGGCTCGTACAGCCGCAGAGAAGCGCAGCAAGCAGCAGAGCGAAAGGCAGGGCCAGATGTGGTCTCAAATCAAGTCGTCCCGGATCGTTGCGAGGAAGTATGGCATGGCTTTGTGATTCATCCTGTTTGCGGGATACGACGCCTCAGGCTGTGGGAACCCGCTTCAGAAGTTGGAAAAGCCACAAGCCATGTTGAAAAAGCCAGATCCTTGCAAGGTCTTTTCCTACATAAAAATCCTACCTGATGAGCAACGATACGCAGGCATTGGCAGGGGGTGGTTGGTTCTCTTTCCCCGATGCCATTGCATGGCTGTATCCCTTTCTCTTTTGCAGGTACGTGACTATGAAAAAACGACTCTTGGCCACCTGCTTGGCCGTTGCCTCTACACCCTTGATCGCCCAGGCGGCCAGTGTTGATTTGAACGTGACAGGCCGAGTTATCCCGACATCCTGCATTCCGGCATTTGCCGGCGGTAGCGATGTCAATCTAGGTCGGATTTTCTCTTCGGCCCTGGCTCCCGACAGGCAGAACGATCTTCCCCCGCGGGATATCAGTCTGCAAATCACCTGTAGCGCCCCGGCATCCGTGGAGATCGCCGTCACCGATAATCGCGGTGCATCCAAGGTGCCCGGTCTGGCTTTCAATGGTCGTTCGGGCGACGAACTGTATTACGGCCTGGGCAGCACCCAGGGGGTTGGAATCGGTGGTTTCGGTCTGTTGAGTGGCTTGCCGCGGACTGACGGCGTTCCGCAGATTCTGCTGGCGCGAACGCTGGCCAATCCGAGCTGGAGTGTTCCGACCAATGGTTTGATTACCAATTCGCCGACGACTTACTCCTGGGGTTCAAGCTCGGCATCCGGCCCTGCTGCTGCTCGTCTTCACACGTTGCCGATGAAAGTCGCCGCGGCCATCCGTGCCACTTCCGAGTTGCCGCCGACTACGGATGAGTTCGATCTTGATGGTTCGGTCACGTTCGATGTGTTTTACCTCTGACGCCTGAAGTGACGGAGCGTCGTGAGCGTTTGAAAGGCCTGCAGTGACCTGAAGGTCTGCGCTCCGGCGGGTTGGTTTGCTGCCGACGGGACATGCCAGGCATGTCTCGGTCGGTGCTTCTGGAGATTTCCATGTTTTTGCGAAATTGCTTACCGGTATTGAACACGGTGGCGGCGTTGTGCCTGCCATTTATAGCCTCCGGCGCCCAGGCCGCTGGAATGGTCCCGGAAACGCCGGTAGTGATTGTCGACCAGGGCAAGGGTGAGGCGACTCTGAATATCAAGAACACCGATGAACGACCGGCGCTGCTTTACAGCTCTGTCTTGGATGTTCCAGAAGACTCGGAGCCGTTGCTTCTGGTCAATCCGCCCGTGGCTCGGGTCGAACCCGGGCAGAGCCAGCAGGTGCGTTTTATCCTGCACAGTCGCGCTCCTTTGCAGACGGAGCGCCTCAAACGCGTGGTGTTCGAGGGTATCAAGGCGCGTCCAGCGGCGGGTGGCGCACAGATTTCCATGGGCGTGCGTCAGAACATTCCGGTCATTATTCGTCCGGCGCACCTGGCGATTGAGCGAATGCCTTGGACGCGACTGGTCTGGAGCGCCAAGACCGGGCAGGTCAGCGTGAGCAATCCCAGCCCCTACGTCGTGAGGCTGGCAAGATCAGTGAGTTTGATTCCAGGCGGTACGACACTTGATCTGGGGCGTACCTATATTTTGCCCGGGGAAACGTTGACGTTCACCACCCCCTCGAGCCTGGGCACCCATGTGCGGTTGTTTCCAGCCACCACTTACGGGTTCGCGGCTGCCAGTCATGACGCACGCTTGAGCCTGCAATAATGCGCCCGGGTGTCCTTTGGCGGCTCGTCGGCAGCCTGGTCTTGATGTCGACTGCCCGGGCCGAAGCCTCGGCACAAGCATCCGCTGAATTTGACCGCTCGGTGCTGCGGGCGCGGGGAGTCGACCCGGATGTTGCCGAATATTTTCGCCGCGCCGCACGCTTTGCTGCTGGACGCCATCGTGTCGCCTTGAGCGTCAATGGCATTCCATCCGGGCAGGTCATGGCAATGTTCGATGGCGAAGGGCAGTTGTGCCTCGATGCGAACCTGCTTGAGCGCGCGGGGATTGCCGCGTCGCTTAATGCGTATCCCGGCGCTGACGATCCGCAGTGCGTGTCTGTTGACCAAGGGTTGGCCGGCGCTCAGGTGCGGCTTGATCCAGGGCAAAACCTTGTGCATCTGGTGGTCCCCGCAGACTGGCTCTTGAGGCCCACCGAGAGCCGTGGAAGCTGGGATTCGGGTGGGATGGCCGGCGTATTGAACTACGACGCGCTAGTCATTGCCGGCTCCGCCGCCGGCCAGTCCAGTGCCTATCGCAGCGTGGGCACCGAACTGGGCTTCAACGCGGGAGACTGGGTGGTCCGCAGTCGTCAGAACTACACGTCATTCCAGGGAGTAACGCGTTTCGAGACGTTGTACACCCAGGCATCCAAGACGTGGGAGCGCTTCGATGCGCATATTCAACTGGGCCAGTTGAATATGCGTTCGCCGTTGTTTTCCACAGGACCTTTCACGGGTGTGCAAATCTTTCCTGAAAATGCGCTTTCGGCGGGTGCGGATGGACTGGGGGGCGGGTCGCTGGTCCACGGGCTGGCCTATTCGACGGCCAGGGTCGAGGTCCGCCAGAGCGCAATAGTGATCTACACCACGTTGGTGCCCGCGGGGCCGTTCACACTGCGCGATTTACCGTTGATCAGTGACCGGGTGGACTTGGAAGTCAGCGTGTTTGAAGAGAACGGCGAACGTCGCGACTTTCATGTGCCCGCCGCGGATGTGCGTCCGGTAAGGCTCGGGGCTGTGTCCAGTTATGGGCTGGCGGCAGGCAAGATCAGGCAGTTCCCTGGGAGCGAGCGTGACACGCCGGCTTTCTTTGCTGCCAGCCGGGACTGGCGATGGGGACCGCAGACCCAGACAAGCGCAGGGTGGATGGGGGCCGAAGGTTACCAGTCCATGGGCTGGGGGATCTCACAGGCATTGACCCGAACGACAATACTAGGCCTGCAGCAACTCGGTTCACGCACGGCGCAAGGCACCCGTGGCCAAGAAATGCAGGCTACGCTCAACACCGTGGCGGGCGCTGGGCTAACCGTCGGACTGACGGCCGGCCAGCGCAGTTCCGGGTTTCGATATCTGTCCGAGGCGAGTCTCGACCCTGCCGTTGGCGATCCGCTTGCCCGGGCGACCCATCACTGGAGTCTATCGCTGAGGCGGGCGGATTCGTCGTGGGGAGCAGTCAGCGGATCGCTGACTCGCTACAAAGGCGCGGGCGGGAACGGCAATTCGCGCATCAGTACGGCATGGTCACGGGCATTCGACTGGGCGACGTTTTCATTGAGTGTCGAGCATGACCGGGCTGAACAGGCAGGCCGGACCGGTGTGTTCGCCAATATTGGCGTGCCCTTGGGACGCAATCGAAGGCTGAGCATTTCTACTCGCCATGATGACTCTAGAGGATTGCGTACGGGCGCGCGCTATACCGAGCAGGTCAGTGACAGCCTGGGTTACAGCATCGGTGCCGATCGTTCCGCCGCTGGCCGGAACGACCTCAATGCCAGGCTTAACGCCTTGCCCCGTTACACCAGCGCCGAACTGGGATATGCCCAGACCAGCGCGGGAGCGCGCCATTATGACCTGGCGTTGCGCGGCGGGCTGGCTTTGCATGAGGAGGGCGTTACGCCTTCGCCGTATCCGCTGCGCGACACGTTTGGCCTGCTCAAGGTCGGCGACTCTGCGGGAATCAAGATTGGCACTTCCCAGGGGCCCGTCTGGACCGACGGCGCGGGGCGTGCAGTGGCGGCCGCGTTGCCGGCCTACCAGGCGAGCCGCATTGAAATCGACACGGTGAGCTTGCCGGGCAACGTCGAGGTACCTAACGGTTTCCAAGAAGTACGCGCCGCGCGTGGCGCGGTGCCGCGGCTCGACTTCCAGGCCGGCATGGTTCGCCGTCTGATGCTGTACGTGCGCAACGAAGAAGGGACGCCCGTGGCGAAAGGCTTGGGCGTCTATGACCATGAAGGGCAGTACCTGACGACGGTAGTCGACGCTGGCCTGGTCTACCTGGAGGATGCCCCCGACGTGGTTCGGCTCAACGTGACACGTGCCGATGAGCGAATCTGCCGTCTGGAATTCGATACCCGCCAATTACCCGCTTCAACCGAACCCTATGACCGTCTTGAGGTGGTTTGCCAGGAAGGCTGAGCCCAGCGGTGCCTTGGATGTTGGCACGCAACGCTCAGGAGCCATCGGGCATGTCCGCCAGCAGTCGGCTGGCTGCTGTGCCGACCTTGCGCACGGCGTCTTCGATCTGCGCCGTGGGCTTGGCCGCGTAGTTCATGCGCAGGCAGTTGCGGTATTTGCCTGACGCCGAAAAGATGCTGCCGACGGCGATCTGTACACCTTGGTCATGCAGCACGCGATTGAGCTTCAGCGTGTCGAAACCCTCGGGCAGCTCGACCCAGAGCATGAAGCTGCCACGGGGGCGGCTGGCGCGGGTGCCTTGGGGAAAGTACCGGCTCACCCAATCCATCATTACGTCGCGATTGCGCTGGTATTGCGTGCGCATGCGGCGAAGATGGGGTTCGAAGTGTCCGTTCTTGAGGAACTCCGCGATGGCGATCTGAGGCTGCGGCGCGGTAGATCCGGTGCTGATGTACTTCATGTGCAGCGCGCGCTCAAGGTACCGACCGGGCGCAATCCAGCCGACCCGCAGGCCTGGCGCCAACGTCTTGGAAAAAGAACTGCAGAGCAGGACGCGGCCATCTTCATCGAAGGATTTGATCGTACGTGGTCGCGGGTAGGTGTAGGCCAATTCCCCGTACACATCGTCCTCGATAATGGCCACGTCGAAACGCTGGGCCAAGGTCAGCAAGGCGCGCTTATTGGCCTCCGGCATGATGTAGCCCAGCGGGTTGTTGCAGCTGGGCGTCAACTGTATGGCCTTGATTGGCCATTGTTCCAATGCCAGCTCCAGTGCCTCCAGGCTGATTCCCGTGAGCGGGTCGGTGGGAATCTCGAGGGCTTTCATGCCCAGGCCCTTCAGCGTCTGCATGGCGCCGTGAAAGCTGGGTGAATCCACTGCGACAATATCGCCCTGTTCGCAGGTCGCGCGAATGCTGACCGACAGCGCTTCGTGACAGCCGGTGGTGACGATCAGGTCGTTGGCTGTCAGTTGGCAGCCGGAATCCAGGGATAGCCGGGCGATCTGTTCGCGCAACTGGAGGTTGCCGTAGATGTTGTCGTAATACAGACCGGGCATGTCTTGTCGCCGGCTGATCTGCGCCAGGCTGCGCAGCAACGGTTTCATGGTGGGTGAATGGATATCCGGCATGCCACGGCCCAGCTGTACCACATCCTTGCGAGGTATTGCGCGTATCAGTTCCAGCACTTGGTCCCACTGGGAAATATCCACCGGGCGCTGGGCTGGACGGCCGATTGCCGGCAGGTCCGGCAGCTCACGGCTGACCGGGACGAAATAACCTGATTTGGGTTTCGGCGTGGCCAGCCCGTTGTCTTCCAGCACGCGGTAGGCCTGCTGGACGGTGCTCAGGCTGACGCCATGTTCCGTACTCAAGGCTCGCACCGAGGGCAGCCGGTCGCCGGGGCGGTAGAAGCCTTGTTCGATGCGGGTCCCGAGCAACTCGGCGAGATTCACGTAGAGCGTCATGGCGTAGTCCTGATCAGGTGAAAGCAGCGACCGATACAGATGAGCTGAAAAACTTCAATTCAGCCGTGAAAATAGCCTATCTGTATGCATGTAAAAGATATTGGTTGGATCTGTATCATTTTTTGCCGTCCACGCATCATGAAACCTCTGGCTACCCAAGTAAACAGGAGCGATCAAAATGAACGGCTTGAGCGATGTGCGGCTGACGTTACACAGTCAGGAACTGGTGGCGGGGCAGGAGAAGGGGCTGCGTAGCGGGGATTTGCGCAATGCTCCAGCCGACCTGAGTCGCTGGGGCCTGTTCTGGCATCGTTTGCATACACGCAAAGCCTTGCTGGATCTGTCGACCGAACAGTTGCGTGACATCGGGCTGAGCCGGGAGCAGGCACGGGCGGAAGGCCTGAAGCCGTTCTGGCGGCTTTGAATCGATAAGAAAACTGTGGCGAGGGAGCTTGCTCCCGCTCGGTTGCGCAGCGACCGCCAGAGTTTGGGGCTGCTACGCAACCCAGCGGGAGCAAGCTCCCTCGCCACGGTTACATCAGTTCTTTCAACCGATGCCACAACATCCCCAGCGCCAGCAATGGCGAGCGCAAATGCTTGCCGCCCGGGAAGGTCATGTGCGGTACCCGGGCAAACAGGTCGAAACCGCCGCCCTGCTGTCCGCTGATCGCCTCAGCCAACAGTTTGCCCGCCAGGTGTGTGGCGTTCACGCCATGACCGGAATAGGCCTGGGCGTAATACACGTTCGGCTGGTCTTTCAGCCTGCCAATCTGCGGCAGGCGATTGGCGCCGATGCCAATCATCCCGCCCCACTGATAATCGATTTTCACGTCCGCCAGTTGCGGGAACACCTTGAGCATTTTCGGACGCATATAAGCGCCAATGTCCTGCGGATCACGCCCCGAATAATGACAAGCGCCGCCGAACAACAAGCGCCGATCTGCCGAAAGTCGGTAGTAATCCAATGCCACTCGTTGGTCACAGACGGCCATATTCTGCGGCAACAGGGCTTGAGCCTGGGCTTCGCTCAGTGGTTCGGTGGCGATGATGTAGCTGCCGGCGGGCAATACTTTTCCACTCAATTCCTGGTTCAGGCCGTTGAGATAGGCGTTGCAGCCCAGCACCAGGGTATTGGCGCGGAGCGAACCTTGAGAGGTGTGGATTTTCACCTGCGGCCCATAGTCAATGCGGGTAACAGCCGATCCCTCGAACAGTCGGACCCCCAGTTGTTGCGCAGCGGCCGCTTCGCCCAGCGCCAGGTTGAGCGGATGCAGATGCCCCGAACCCATGTCGATCAGGCCGCCAACGTAGCGGTCCGAGCCCACCACGCTATGCATCTCATCGGCCTGCAGCAGCCGGGTCTCGTAGCGATAGCCCAGGCTGCGGAGCTCTTCGGCGTCTTCGGCAAAGCCCTCGAGGTCGCCGGGTTTGTTGGCGAGGTCGCAATAACCCCAAGTCAGGTCGCAAGCAATCTGAAAACGCTCGACCCGCTGTCGGACGATTTCCACCGCCTCGAGCCCCATCAGTTTCATCTGACGGACGCCCTCGGTGCCGACGACAGGAGCGAACTGATCGAGACCGTGGCCAACGCCGCGAATCAGCTGGCCGCCGTTGCGTCCGCTGGCGCCCCAGCCGATTTTGTGTGCTTCAAGCAGGACCACGCTCATGCCGCGCTCGGCCAGTTCGATGGCTGTGTTCAACCCGGAGAACCCTCCGCCCACCACGCAGACGTCCGCTACCAACTCGCCTTGCAGCGCCGGATGGTCCGGCTGCGGCAGGCTGCTGGCGGCGTAATAAGAGGCGGCGTGCGCGTGGCTGGGGACAGGTTGCTGAACACGGGCGTTCATGTGCGTAATCCTGATTTTTGTGTTTGAGAAATTTTACGGAGCATAAGCCGTGCTTTCCCCGGTCGGCAACACTGGTCGGCTGGTGCTGTCTGGCCTGCGGCTTTTAAGGCAGAATCCGGGGCTGTCCCGATCCGGTAATCGCCTCGATGAGCTGCAACAGTCAAAAAATCCGTACGTTGCGTCAGCAGATTCCGACGTTTGAGTGCGTTCCGGGCTGCCACGACTGCTGCGGTCCGGTGACCACCTCGCCCGAGGAAATGGCCCGCCTGCCGCGCAAGAGCCGCGCCGAGCAGGACGCGGCGTTGGAAGCGCTCGATTGCGTACACCTGGGGCCGAACGGCTGCACGGTGTATGACGAGCGGCCGTTGATCTGCCGGCTGTTCGGCACCACGGCGACCTTGCCGTGCCCCAATGGCCGGCGGCCGGTGGAGTTGATCCATCCGCGCGTCGAGAAGCAGATCCATGAGTACATGGCCAGCACTCGGCAGGTGTTGGTTTAACTGCCAGGGATACCGGGTCGCCGCCTTCGCGAGCAAGCTCGCTCCCACAAGGGATCTCCGTTGTTCGCAAGAAAGCGTTCGCCACCTACCTGTGTGGGAGCGAGCTTGCTCGCGATAGCGGCCTGGAGCCAGACTCAATCCGGAATCGGCAGGTTCAGGCTCTCTTTCACTTCTTCCATCACGATGTAGCTCTTGGACTCGCGCACATGGGGCAGCTTGAGCAGGATGTCGCCCAGCAGCTTGCGGTACGAGGCCATCTCGGAGATCCGTGCCTTCACCAGATAGTCGAAGTCCCCCGACACGAGGTGACATTCGAGCACATGAGGCAATTTCAGCACCGCGCGTCGGAACTCTTCGAAGGTGTCGCCGGATTTGTAGTCCAGGCTGATCTCGACGAACACCAGCAGGCTACCCTTCAGGTGTTGCGGATTGAGCCGGGCGTTGTAGCCCATGATGATGCCTTCGCGCTCCAGCCGTCGCACCCGCTCCGTGCACGGCGTGGTGGAGAGGCCGACCTTTTCGCCCAGTTCGGTGAAGGAAATTCGCCCGTCCGCCTGAAGGATGCGCAGGATGTTGCGGTCGATCTTGTCCAGCTCGCGTTTGGTCTGAGTGTTGGTCCGCACAGGTGATGCGCCTCCGTGAAAAGGGTTCTTGCCGAGAATTCTCGCCAAATATAGGCATTTATATAGTGAAAAGCACTGGCTGATCTTTTTTACACTGCGCGCATCTAAGGTTTGTACAACAAACGTCAGCGGTTATCCGCGATGAGGGTTTCAACATGCGCGTTCTGGTCTTGGGTAGCGGCGTCATCGGTACCGTCAGTGCTTATTATCTGGCGCGTGCCGGGTTTGAAGTGGTGGTGGTCGACCGTCAGCCGGCGCCTGCCATGGAAACCAGTTTCGCCAATGCCGGCCAGGTATCGCCGGGTTACGCCTCGCCGTGGGCCGCGCCGGGCGTGCCGCTCAAGGCCATCAAGTGGCTGCTTCAGCGTCACGCACCGCTGGCGATCAAGGCCACTGCCGACATCGACCAATACTTGTGGATGGCGCAGATGCTGCGCAATTGCACCGCCAGCCGCTATGCCATCAACAAGGAGCGCATGGTCCGGCTTTCCGAGTACAGCCGTGACTGCCTCGATGAACTGCGCGCCGAAACCGGCATCGCCTACGAAGGCCGCAGCCTCGGCACTACCCAACTGTTCCGCACCCAGGCCCAGCTTGATGGCGCGGCCAAGGACATCGCTGTTCTGAAGGAATCCGGCGTACCGTTCGAAGTCCTCGATCGCGAAGGCATCGCCCGCGTCGAACCGGCCCTGGCGAATGTCACCGATATCCTTGCCGGTGCCCTGCGCCTGCCCAATGACCAGACCGGCGATTGCCAGATGTTCACCACTCGCCTGGCGGAAATGGCCGTGAAGCTCGGCGTGCAATTTCGTTTCGACCAGAACATCGAGCGCCTGGATTTCGCCGGCGACCGAATCAATGGCGTGTGGATCGATGGCAAGCTGGAAACCGCCGACCGTTATGTCCTGGCGCTTGGCAGCTACTCGCCGCAACTGCTCAAGCCGCTGGGTATCCGTGCGCCGGTGTATCCGCTCAAGGGTTACTCCCTGACCGTGCCGATCACCAACCCGGCGATGGCACCGACTTCAACCATCCTCGACGAAACCTACAAGGTCGCGATCACCCGGTTCGACAACCGTATCCGCGTTGGCGGCATGGCGGAAATCGCCGGTTTTGACCTCTCGCTCAACCCGCGCCGGCGCGAAACCCTGGAGATGATCGTCAACGACCTTTATCCTCAGGGCGGCGATTTGGCCCAGGCCAGTTTCTGGACCGGCCTGCGCCCGACCACTCCGGACGGCACGCCGATCGTTGGGGCGACGCCGTTCAAGAACCTGTTCCTGAACACCGGCCACGGCACCCTCGGTTGGACCATGGCCTGTGGTTCCGGTCGCCTTCTCGCGGACCTGATGGCAAAGAAAAAGCCACAGATCAGCGCCGAAGGCCTCGATATTTCCCGTTATGGCAGCAAACCCCAGGAGTCCGCGAAACATGGCAATCCAGCGCCAGCTCACCAATGACCGCATGAGTCAGGTTGTCGTGCACAACGGCACCGTTTACCTGGCAGGGCAGGTCGGCGACGACATGAGTGCCGGTATCGAACAGCAGACGCGCGAGACACTGGCCAATATCGAGCGACTGCTCGACCTGGCCGGGACCGACAAGAGCCGCCTGCTGTCGGTGACGATTTACCTGAAGGACATCGACGCGCACTTCGCCGGCATGAACTCGGTGTGGGACAAATGGCTGCCCAAGGGCGTCGCCCCGGCCCGCGCCACGGTAGAGGCCAAATTGTGCGAGCCGCAGATCCTGGTGGAGCTGTCCGTCGTCGCGGCGCTGCCCTGATCACTGTCAAGACTCTCCCTCTCCCGGCGCTGTTGTCGGCTGATGCCGTCAGCCGGCGCCGGTTTTTTTAACCATGACCGCCTAGAAGCCTGCCGCCATGCGTCCTGCCCGTGCCTTGATCGACCTCCAAGCCCTGCGTCACAACTACCAGCTAGCCCGTGAAGTCACGGGGGCCAAGGCCCTGGCGGTGATCAAGGCCGACGCTTACGGGCATGGCGCGGTGCGCTGCGCCGAGGCCTTGCAGGAAACCGCTGACGGTTTCGCGGTGGCGTGCATCGAAGAAGCCCTGGAGCTGCGGGCCGGTGGGATTCGCGGGCCGATCCTGCTGCTGGAAGGTTTCTTCGAGGCCGATGAACTTGCCTTGATCGTTGAGCACGACTTCTGGTGCGTGGTGCATGCATTGTGGCAGCTCGAAGCGATCGAGCGCGCGACGCTGGGCAAGCCGATCACGGTCTGGCTCAAGCTCGATTCGGGCATGCATCGGGTCGGCCTGCACCCGGACGATTTCCAGCCGGCGTATCGTCGTCTGCTTGCCAGTGGCAACGTGGCGAAGATCGTGTTGATGAGCCACTTCGCCCGCGCCGATGAATTGCATGACCCTAGCAGCCTGCAACAATTGGCAGTATTCGAGCAGACCCGCCAGGGCTTGATGGCAGAGGTCAGCCTGCGCAACTCGCCAGCGGTGCTGGGCTGGCCGCAGATTCCCAGCGACTGGGTGCGGCCCGGCATCATGCTGTACGGCTCGACGCCTTTCGAAGAAGCCAATGCCGTTGCTTCACGCCTGCAACCGGTCATGACGCTGGAATCGAAAATCATCAGCGTGCGTGAACTTCCCGCCGGCGAGCCCGTGGGCTATGGCGCACGCTTTGTCACGGCGCAACCGACCCGGGTCGGCGTGGTCGCCATGGGGTACGCCGACGGCTACCCGCGCCAGGCGCCCAACGGCACGCCGGTACTGGTGGATGGGCAGCGTAGCCAACTGGTCGGGCGGGTATCGATGGACATGCTGGCCGTGGACTTGACCCATATTCCCCAAGCCGGGCTTGGCTCAACCGTGGAGCTGTGGGGCAAGAATGTCCTCGCCAGTGACGTTGCGAAGGCTGCCGACATGATCCCCTACCAGATTTTCTGCAACCTGCGACGGGTGCCAAGGCTCTATTCCGAGGGCTGACACCCAGAGTGACCTACCGAAAGTCGCTTCACCGCACAGGATTCGGGCCAAGGTGTTGTAAATACTGAACGCTGTCGCCATGATAACGCTCACTTTACACATAACCTGATTCCCTGGAGGCTCCAGCATTGGACGTCGGTGAACGACTGCAATCCATTCGTAAACTCAAAGGCCTTTCCCAGCGTGAACTCGCCAAGCGCGCGGGCGTCACCAACAGCACCATTTCGATGATCGAGAAGAACAGCGTGAGCCCCTCGATCAGCTCGCTGCGCAAGGTCCTTGGCGGGATTCCCATGTCCATGGTCGAGTTTTTCTCCGAAGAAATCCTCCAGGAGAAACCGACCCAGATCGTCTACAAAGCCAACGAACTGATCGACATCTCCGATGGCGCCGTGACCATGAAATTGGTGGGCAGGGCGCATCCGAGCCGGGCGATTGCTTTCCTGAACGAAATCTATCCGCCTGGCGCCGACACCGGTGACGAGATGCTCACCCATGAAGGCGAAGAGACCGGAATCCTGGTGGAAGGGCGGCTGGAATTGGTTGTCGGCGCCGAAACCTTCGTGCTGGAGGCGGGCGACAGCTACTATTTCGAGAGTACCAAGCCCCATCGTTTCCGTAATCCGTTCGACGTGCCGGCGCGACTGATCAGCGCAGCCACACCGGCCAATTTCTAGACGAAGAGTCGCCGAACCCGCAGGGAAAAGGCGCTCGAAGGTTGGGCTGTCATGACAAACAAGACCCTTGCGACTTTGGGGTTGTTTCGGAGTGACAGGCTTACCGCTATACTTGCGCCCGCCTGCAAACCGTGGCCGCAGGCGTGACTAGCCACCATTGAGGGTGTACGCGTGAACCTAATTATGAAAATGCTGGCTGCACCAGCAACCGTATTGGCCCTATGGGCTGCGAGCGCTCAAGCGGCGCCGACCGATGATATCGCCAAGCGCCTTGAACCCGTCGGCCAGGTTTGCGTCCAGGGCAAGGAATGCAAGGGCATGGAAGTGGCTGCCGCGGCGGGTGGCGCTGGCGGTGCCAAGGCGCCAAAAGACGTCATCGCCAAACATTGCAACGCTTGCCACGGTACCGGCCTGCTGGGCGCTCCGAAAATCGGTGACAAGGCTGCCTGGAAAGAACGCGCCGACCACCAGGGCGGCCTTGACGGCATCCTGGCGAAGGCCATTACCGGGATCAATGCCATGCCGCCTAAAGGCACCTGCGCCGATTGCACCGATGATGAACTCAAAGGCGCCATCAAAGAGATGTCCGGCCTGTAACAGGCATTCATCTTCCGCAAAAAAGCCGCTTACGAGCGGCTTTTTTGTGCCTGGGATTTTTTCCGGACTGGTCATCGCAACCAAGACCCGGCAAGCTCGGTCCAACCCACATTCATGGAATGTCCCGGAGGGTCGGATGGTGCAGTTGTGTTCAATCGAACAGGCGGTGGATGACGTACTCGAGCGTCTGCCCGCGCATATCCACCTCGGCATGCCCCTGGGGCTGGGCAAGCCCAACCTGTTCGCCAACGCGCTTTACCAGCGCATTGCGCAAATGCCCGAGCGACAGCTGACCATTTACACAGCACTGAGCCTGGGTCGGCCGAGCTTGGGCGACGGGCTGCAGAAGCGCTTCCTCGAGCCCTTTGTCGAACGGGTCTTCGGTGATTATCCAGAACTCGATTACCTCGCCGATCTGCAGCGCGACAGCCTGCCGGCCAATATCCGCGTCCAGCAATTCTTCATGCAGCCCGGCAGCCTCCTGCACAGCGCTTCGGCCCAGCAGGACTATGTCAGCAGCAACTACAGCCACGCCGCCCGGGATATCAATGGGGCTGGCTTGAACCTGATCGCGCAACTGGTGGCGAGCGACCCGGAACATCCGGATCGCTTGAGCCTGAGCTGCAACCCGGACATCACCCTGGACCTGTTGCCGATGATCGCCAAGCGGCGCGAGGCGGGGGAAACCATTCTCATGGTGGGCCAGGTCCACAGCGATTTGCCCTACATGCCCGGCGATGCGGAAATCGGCATCGATGGCTTCGACCTGTTGATCGATGAGAAGGACAGCCACACGTTGTTCTCCACGCCGAACATGCCGGTGGGTTTCCAGGACCATTTGATCGGCCTGCACGCCAGCACCCTGGTGCGCGATGGCGGTACGTTGCAGATCGGCATCGGCTCCATGGGCGACGCGTTGACGGCGGCGCTGTTGGCGCGCCAGGCCGATAACGCCGGTTACCAGGCCCTGCTGGCGGACGTGAACCTCAGCCAGTGGGCGCAGTTGATCGAGCGCGAGGGAGGGGTCGAGCCTTTCGCCAAGGGGTTGTACGGTTGCAGTGAAATGTTCGTCAACGGTTTGCTGGTGCTGGCGGAGGCCGGGATTATCCGGCGCAAGGTCTACCCTGACGAACCGACCCAGGAACGGGCCATCGCCGGAACCCTCGACGAAGCGGCGCAACCCGACGGCATCTGCATCCACGGCGGGTTCTTCCTCGGTCCGCGCAGTTTTTACGAGCGCCTGAGGGAGTTGCCGCAGAGCCGCCTGCTCGAATTCAACATGACCCGCATCAGCTACATCAACGAGCTGTACGGCCGGGAGCAGCTCAAGCGCTTGCAGCGCCTCGATGCGCGTTTCATCAACACGGTCTTCACCATGACCCTGATGGGCGCCGGAGTGGCGGACCAGTTGGAAGATGGGCGGGTGCTCAGCGGTGTAGGTGGGCAGTACAACTTCGTCGCCCAGGGCCATGCGCTGGTAGGGGCGCGCTCGATCCTGCTGTTGCGCAGCTGGCGGGAGTCGGGCGGGGTGGTCAGTTCGAATATCGTCTGGGAATACGGCCATTGCACGATTCCCCGGCACCTGCGAGACATCGTGGTGACCGAGTACGGCATCGCCGACCTGCGGGGCAAGACCGACGCGGCGGTGATCGAGGCGTTGCTGAATATCAGCGATTCGCGCTTCCAACCCGGCCTGATCGAGCAGGCACAAAATGCCGGTAAATTACCGAAGGATTTTCGACTTGATCCACGGTTCGCCGACAACACGTCGGAGCGTCTACAGGCGATCCAGGCGCGGCATCCCAACCTTTTTCCGGAATACCCGCTGGGTTGTGATTTCGACGGGATCGAGCGCGACTTGTTACGGGCTCTGAACTGGCTGAAGAGCAAATTCAAGCTCACCGAGATCCTGGACCTTGGCAAGGCCGCCCTGGATGCGCCGGAGCCCTGGGAATATGCCGGGCATCTGGAGCGGATGCAGTTGACGAATCCCGAGGGGCTGAAGGAGGAGCTGTATCAGCGGCTGTTGCTGGCGGGGCTCAAGGCGACTGCGCCATAACGGCCGATCCACCCCCTGTGGGAGCGAGCTTGCTCGCGATAGCGGTGTATCAGTTACCCGAAATGTGTCTGACAGGCCGCTATCGCGAGCAAGCTCGCTCCCACAGAGGGTAGGGCGTGATCAGTCGATAAAGGTCACGACCCCACCCGCCAGCGACTTCACCCGAGCCAACGACTCGACGCGATAGCCCTGGGCATCCAATTCCGCACGGCCGCCCTGGAACGACTTCTCGATCACGATCCCCAGCCCGGCGACGGTGGCGCCAGCCTGCTTGATAATGGAGATCAGCGCCTGGGAGGCTTTGCCGTTGGCCAGGAAGTCATCGATGATCAGCACGCGGTCGCTGCTGGTCAGGTGACGCGGGCTGATGGC
The DNA here is from genome assembly GCF_019141525.1 of Pseudomonas alvandae. Lineage (GTDB taxonomy): Bacteria > Pseudomonadota > Gammaproteobacteria > Pseudomonadales > Pseudomonadaceae > Aquipseudomonas > Aquipseudomonas alvandae. The sequence continues at coordinate 2,386 of NZ_CP077080.1, read as the reverse complement.
GACGGTGCTTTCGGTCTTCTTCGTGAACGAATACACCGTCGCGGACAGCAGGTTCTCCGTCAGGGTCAGCGATTGTTGCTTGCGGGCAAAGATCACCGGCACGCCAAGGTTCAGCCCGGTCATGATTGCGGGGGCAATGCCCGAGGCTTCGATGGTGACGATCTTGGTGATGCCCGAATCCTTGAACAGTTCGGCAAACTCATCGCCGATCAGCTTCATCAACTGCGGGTCGATCTGGTGGTTGAGAAACGCATCGACCTTCAGGACCTGGTCGGACAGCACAATGCCTAGCTCGCGGATTTTCTGGTGCAGGGCTTCCATGAAGCCTCCTCTGGTGACGCGTCAGCGCCTGAAGTCGGTAAAAAAGTAGTCGATTCTAGCGCTTTAACATCGCGCGTATATCCGCCAGGGCACTGTTGCCGCGAACGACTTTGACTTCCGTCGGCGTGTCGTCGTTGCCTTCCCAGGCCAGGTCGTCCGGCGGCAGCTCATCGAGAAAGCGGCTGGGGGCGCAGTCGATCACTTCGCCGTACTGCTTGCGCTTGGCGGCGAAGGTGAAGGCTAGCGTCTGGCGCGCTCGGGTAATGCCGACGTAGGCCAGGCGCCGTTCTTCTTCAATGGTGTCGGCCTCGATGCTGGAGCGGTGCGGCAGGATTTCTTCTTCCATGCCCATGATGAACACATAGGGAAACTCCAGGCCCTTGGAGGCGTGCAGCGTCATCATCTGCACCCCTTCGGCGCCGTCTTCCTCTTCCTGCTGGCGTTCGAGCATGTCCCGCAGCACGAGCTTGCCGATGGCGTCCTCGACGGTCATGTCGCCGTCTTCGTCTTTTTCCAAGGTGTTCTTCAACGCCTCGATCAGGAACCAGACGTTGCTCATGCGGTAGTCGGCAGCCTTGTCGCTGGAGCTGTTGGTGCGCAGCCAGTTCTCGTAGTCGATGTCCATGACCATGCTGCGCAGCGCCGAGATCGGATCTTCCCCGGCGCATTGCTCGCGGACCTTGTCCATGAAGCGCTTGAAGCGCGCCAGGCGGTCGGTGAAGCGGCTGTCCAAATGTTCGCCCAGGCCGATTTCGTCCGTGGCGGCGTACATCGAGATCTTGCGCTCGGTGGCGTAGTTGCCGAGTTTCTCCAGGGTGGTCGAGCCGATTTCCCGGCGCGGCACGTTGATCACCCGCAGGAAGGCGTTGTCGTCGTCCGGGTTCACGATCAGGCGGAAGTAGGCCATCAGGTCCTTCACTTCCTGGCGGCCGAAAAAGCTGTTGCCCCCCGACAGGCGATAGGGAACCTGGTGATGCTGCAGTTTCAGTTCGATCAACTTTGCCTGGTAGTTACCGCGGTACAGGATTGCAAAATCGCTGTACGGCCGATCGGTGCGCAGGTGCAGGCTGAGGATTTCCATGGCCACGCGCTCGGCTTCGGCGTCTTCGTTGCGGCAACGGATCACGCGGATTTCGTCGCCGTGGCCCATCTCGCTCCACAGTTGCTTTTCGAACTCGTGGGGGTTGTTGGAAATCAGCACGTTGGCGCAGCGCAGGATGCGGCTGGTGGAGCGGTAGTTCTGCTCCAGCATCACCACTTTGAGCGACGGATAGTCTTCCTTGAGCAACATCAGGTTTTCCGGCCGCGCGCCGCGCCAGGCATAGATCGACTGGTCGTCGTCGCCCACCACGGTGAACTGGTTGCGTTTGCCGATCAGCAACTTCACCAGCAGATACTGGCTGGCGTTGGTGTCCTGATATTCGTCCACCAGCAGGTAGCGGACCTTGTTCTGCCATTTTTCAAGAATGTCGGCGTGGTCCTGGAACAGCTTGACCGGCAGCAGGATCAGGTCGTCGAAGTCCACCGCGTTGAACGCCTTGAGCGTGCGCTGGTAGTGGGCGTAGACGATGGCGGCGGTCTGCTCCTTGGGATTGCGGGCATTTTCCAGGGCTTCGGGTGGCAGGACCAGGTCGTTTTTCCAGGCGCCGATCATGTTCTTGATCTCGTCGACGCCGTCGTCGCCCGAGTATTCCTTCTGCATGATGTCGGTCATCAGGGCCTTGACGTCGGTCTCGTCGAAAATCGAGAAGCCCGGTTTGTAGCCCAGCCGCGCGTGTTCCTTGCGGATGATGTTCAGGCCCAGGTTGTGGAAGGTGCAGACGGTCAGGCCGCGGCCTTCGCCGGCGCGCAACAGGCCACCGACCCGCTCCTTCATTTCCCGGGCGGCCTTGTTGGTGAAGGTCATGGCGACGATGTACTGGGCGCGGATGCCGCAGTTCTGGATCAAATGCGCGATCTTGCGGGTAATCACGCTGGTCTTGCCGGAGCCTGCACCGGCGAGCACCAAAAGAGGGCCGCCGACATAGTTCACGGCTTCTTGCTGCCGGGGATTGAGTCGGGACAT